>DATGVJ010000175.1:0-9408 GCA_035300505.1 Xanthobacteraceae bacterium | reverse complement strand
CGTTTTTGTCGGCATAATAACGCTCCTTGACGATGGTCTCGTTGTCGTCGTGCAACGGAATGCCGCTGCCGTCGAACGTGCGGGGGCCCTTGAAGCCACGGGTCTCGACCTCCAGCACATCGAAGCGGCCGTCGCCATCTTGATCGATCCATTTGCCGATGGAATAGCCGAGGAAGGTCGGCTCGTACTCCTTGGGCCATGTGCGCCCGTCCGTGAAGATGCGGCGCGGCTCATTATAATCGCTCAACAAGTAGGTGGCCTTCGGCGTGATGATGAGTTCCATCGGATAGATGCCGACCATCGAGCGGGGCAGGCCGTGCGGGATGCACTGGGCCGTCGGGTCGCCGGCAAGGCTGCCGGTGGCGCGTTCGGCGAGTTTGGCCTCGTAGATGGCCTGATATTCCGGGGTCAGCGGTGCCTGCTGGGCCCGGCCGGCAGGCTTGGTGATGTCCCACGCACCGTTCCCGATGCCGTCCGGCTTTCTCCACTGGCCCGACCATTCGGGATATTTCGACAAATCCTGGGCGTGCGCTCCGGCCGAGCCAATCAACACAATGGCAACGATCGCAACCATCAAGCTCCGATAAGCCATGGCCATCCTCCTGTTCTGTTGGCGCGTCCCCGCCATCACATCACCGGGTCGAGACCCTTGGCCTTGAGCACGGCGGCTGCCGACGCGCCTTTGAGGAAAGCGATGAACGCCTGCGCAGCCGCAGTTTGCTTGGCGTTGCTCGCGACCGCGACCGCAAATGACGTCGTAAGCTGGATTTCGGCCGGTAACGGACCCACCAGCTCAGCGCCCGCATAGGGCAGGATTTCGCTGATCTGGGTCATGCCGATTTCGGCTTCGCCGTTGGCGACGGCGTGCGCCGCCGGGTTTTCTGGCGGCAAGAGCACGACTTTGCCCTTGAGCGCATCCGCCAAGCCAAGCCGTGGTATCAGCGCCTTGAGATAGATGCCGGTGCCGCCCTGTTCTACATAGGCGACCGTCTTGGCATTGGTGAGCGCACGCTTGAAAGCATCGACCGTCCCGATGTCGGGCTTTGGCGCGCCCTTGCGCACGGCGACGCCAGCGCCTGAATTCACAAGCACAGTTCGCGTTGCTGCTGTGAGCTTGCCCTGTTTGACCAGGTCGTCAATGCCCGCGACGGTCAGGATGGTGAGATCGAAGCTTGCGCCCTTCTCGATCTCGGCTTTCAGCGGGACCGCGGCACCCCATTGCATAACAACTTTGTGCCCGCTCGATTTTTCGAAGGCCGGCACAAGCTCTTCGCCGGCCGACTTCAACGCATTCGACGCCATTACTTTGATCTCGGCCGCGCCTGCGGAGACGTTTGCGGCAAGTGTTAGGGCAAGCGAGAGGCCGAGTGCGACTGTGACGGTGGTGATCGATTGTTTGGTCATGATGGGTCCTTCCAAATGTGGGTGTTCGAGCGCGCCGGCGGTGCATCGATGCCCGCATCGAGCTATCGGCGCGTCGGTGACGACGCGCCGATGCATAATGCGGGGTGGATTTGCGGTACCAAAAATACCCGGATCATGAAAGTCCCCGGATTATGCATTATCAGCGCGTAAACGCGCTTCTAACGCTCCATCCGGGCTACGGGCCTCCCCGGCCTACGGGCCATCCGGGCTGCAAGCCCCACCGACCCTACCCATCCGTCAGCGCATTGTTTTCCAAACCGCTGATCTGCACGTCGTAACCGAACGGATCATCCAGGTGCAGGCTGTAAAGCCCGCCGTCGCGCACGTTCTTCACGCCCATGGCGATCAGGTCGGCCTTGGCACGTTCGCGATTGAAGTCGGCGACCGTGTAGCCGACGTGTTCGATCACCGCCTCGGGATTTGGTCGGCTCGCGTTCCGCGGATTGGCGGGACGATCGGAGGCGCGCGCGATGATGAAGCTCACCGGCACGTCCTTGGCGGATATGCCCATCGGCTGTTCGTCCATCTTGCCGAACGGCAGCGAGACTTCGGTAGCCTTGGGGTTCACCTGATCGAGGTTGAACACTTTCGAATACCAGTCTGCAGCCTGTTTGAAATTCGGGCAGCTGTAGGAAATGTGATTGACCAGCGCGACCTTGAGCGAAGGCGTGGCGGTCTGGGCCTTGGCGCTGCCGGTTGCTGCTACCGAGGTGGCCGCAAAGGTGAGCGCTTCGATGAGACGGCGGCGGCTGATCCTGCCGCGGTCGAAATCGTCAAGCTTCGTTGCAACGTACCCTTCCATGTGAGCCTCCCTCTACTTCCACGCGGTTTCTTCTTCGATATTGGCGAGCTGAACCGGATAATTGAACGGATCGAGTACGTTCACGTTTCCGGGCCGCGCCGTGTAGGGCCGGCCGGAGGCCTTGAGGCCCGCGGTCACACGTTCGTCGCTCCAGTTGGAGATTGTGTAGCAGACGTGATCCACGAAGGACTGAGCCGGTGGCCGTGGGTTGGCAGCAGCACGTTGTGTGCGCGCGACCACGAACTGGCCGCCCTTGCCGGGCTCCGGACCGAACGCCAGGTTGGCCCGTTGTCCATTGTCCTTGCCGGGCGTTTTGTCCATGCCGAGAACCGAGGCATAAAAATCGCGCGCCTTGGCGTAGTCGGGACACGCGTAGGAGATGTGATTGATACCGAGCATCTTGAAGCCGCGCGGCGCCTGAGCCTTGGCGGCATCGCCTGCCGCGTAAACGGTGGCGGCAAGTGCAACTGTTTTGCAGAATTCGCGGCGGTCGAGCGCGCCGCTTTCGTATTGTTTTACGAGATCAGCGATAAAGCGTTCCATGCTGAAGCCCTCCCTGATTGGACGCCTGTTCATGCTAGGCGCGTCAGGCGAAACGCACAATGGGTGTTGCGGCGGTTTCCTGACCCTTGGCGGGGGCGTGAACACGTTGATTGGTCAAGGATCGTTACGCAGTGTTATGTGAACGCGCGGTAGGGTGGGCATGGCGCCTGGCACGGCGCATGATCAAGCAAATGTCTATCGTGGCGCCTTGCCCACGCGTCGGCGGAGGGTGCGGACGCGTGGGCTACGCGCGGACTATTATTGGTGTAATATGATAGGCCGGGTGGCCGCGCGAGCCCACCCTACGCAGACCCTCACGTCCAACCCAGCCGCCGCATGATGGCGCGGCCCATCACCCAGTCCTTGTCCTGCTCGGAGAGGAACGGCAGTTCCTCGGTGAAATGGGTAATACGCTGCTGATAGGTAAAATTCGGGAAGCGGTCGATGCCGGCGGTGACGTCGGTGCCCCAGAAACAACGGCGCGGGCCGAATGCGTCGAACACGCGCTTCAAGTGATCCGTCAGGTCGCGGAACGGATAGGCCTGCGACGACTTATGCGGCACGGACGACATCTTGACCTGCACGTTCGGGTGCTTCGCAAACTCGACCACTTCGGCGATGGCTTCCGGAATCTTGCCTTGCTTGGCCGTCTCGTCCGACAGGTTCATGTGGTCGATGATGAAGACGAGATCGGGATTGCGTTCGACGATGCGCAAAAAGTCGCGCGCGCGTCCGGCGGTTGACGTCATCACCGGGATGCCGGCCTTGGCGGCGGCCGGCCAGAACCAGTCGGCGGTGCCGTCGGTGAGCCAGTTGGTTTGCGCCCGGTTGAATGTGTGACGTACGCCAAGCATGCCGGGTTGATCCTTCCATGTGGCGAGCAGCTCTTTCGATTTCGGATCATCGAGCTTGAGACGGCCCATCAGCGCAAAACGACGCGGCCACTTCTTCGCCGCCTCCATGGCGTATTCATTGCGATAGCCTTCCCAGGACGGCGGCACGATGACGACACGGTGGACGCCGGCTTCGTCCATGCGCGCCAGCAATTCGTAATAGGAGAATGGCCGCGGGATGTGCGCCTGTCCGATGCCGTCGGCGGGCCAAGGACGCTCCGGCGTATGGGCCTTCCAGATATGGACCTGCGCGTCGACAATGATGCGGCGTGCCGGCTGCGCGCTGACAGGTCCGGATGCTTGGGATGCGATTGCGAGACCGGCGGTCGTAGCGAGAACATCGCGTCGTGACAACATGATGGGCTCCTGGCGTGAGGGTATGGCGGGGGAAGCAATTGTTGCCCTTATGCGCGAGCGCCGCAATAGCTGTAGGGCGGGCTGAGTGATCTGGCGCGGACACCCGAAGGGCGCAACCCACAGAACCGGCGCCAACGATTGCATAGCGATGACAGCTACCTGCCAGCCAACGATGCTGGAATCAGACACTTTGTGTCCGACTTTTTGTCGCCTATGGTCTTTTCCCATGATACAATGGAAATATGATCACAATCACGATAGAAACCGCCGCGAAGGACCTGAGCCGGCTTATCGATCAGGCTCGATCTGGCGAGGAGATCTTCATTATCAAGGGCAACGAGCCCGCGGCTAAGTTGGTAGCCGTCGCGAAGTTGCGCGAGCCTCGCGTACCGGGCCGCCTCAAGGGCGAACTCGATCTGCCGGACTCCTTCTTCTTCGATCCATTGCCCGAGGATGAGTTAAAGCTCTAATCGAGGCCATGCGCATCGTCACGGTCGATCCAGCCATCGCGGCGCTTGGGGCCTCTACGATTTGGTAAGGCGACGAATTGTCGCGAAGTCCTATGATGTGGGGTCCTATGATGTGGGGTCGTAAATTCGAAAGTCCTGCAACCCTTTCAGTTTGATTGAAGCACGGTATCCGCGACAACGCGCCCTCACCGCCCCGTCGCGTAGCTTTTTGCAGGCCGCCGGGCTATCAAGCAGCGCGGATCAAGCAGGGGCCAACATTGGCAGTTTTGGACCAGGCAGGCGGCGTGGCGCGTGGGCGAAAGCAGGACTTGCGCAGCCGCCTGAATATTTCGCCGGTGGTTGCGGTGCCGGCCGTGATCCTGGTCATCTTGATATTGCCGCCAACCCTTTATCTCATCGTGACCAGCTTTTTTACGACGCGGCCGGACGGCTCATTCGATCAATTCACCTTGCGCTTCTACACGCAACTGGTCTCCAGTCCGTTCTTCCTCTCCAGTCTCAAAAATACGGCTGTCTATGCAGCCGGATCGGCATTGGTCGCCATCGTTCTTGGCGTCATCCAGGCGCTTATCGTAGAGCGCTCCAATACGCCCGGCCGCCGCTATGTGTTCATCGGCGCGGTCATTTCGCTCGGAATTCCGCACGTCCTTTATGTCGTGGCATGGCTCCTGCTGCTCGGTCGCACGGGGCCGGTGAACTCGGCTATCGCCGATATTTTCGGCGCCGGCGATGGTCCGGCCCTCAACGTCTATTCGATGTGGGGCATGATCCTGGTGGAGGGCATCGGCTTTGCGCCCTTGACCTTTCTCCTGATGTCAGCCGTGCTCCGCTCGACCGACGCCTCGTTCGAAGAGGCCGCCTTGATGGCGGGCGCCGGCCCGCTCAAGACGTTCCGATTGATCACGCTTCGGCTCGGATTGCCCGGCGTGCTGGCGCTGATGCTGCTCATCGGCATTCGGGCCTTCGAGTCATTCGAAGTGCCGGCGCTCGTCGGGCTTGCCGGCAATGTTACGGTGCTCACGACCAACATCTACCAGAGTTCCAAAAGCGTCGGCGCCATCAATTTCGGTGAATCAGGCGCCTATTCGGTGTGCCTGATGGTCGTCGTCGTGCTGCTGTTGATCTGGCACAATCGGTTGTCCCGGCATGCCCACCAATACCAGACCATAACGGGCAAAGGCTATCGGCCACGGATCATCGATCTGCGTCAGTGGCGCTACCTCACGGCTGCGATCCTTTTCGTCATCTTCGTCCTGGCGATCGTGATGCCGATGGCCATCCTGGTGTTCACGTCGCTGCAGCCCTTCTACGAAGGCGTGACCGCGGACTCGTTTGGACGGTTTACGCTTGAAAATTTCTGGGTCGTGCTCGGTTTGAGTTCCTTTCATGATGCGATCCTCAACACGCTCGTGCTGGGGACCGCGACCTCGACCATCGTGGTTCCGTTCACCGCACTTTGCGCCTGGCTGGCGGTTCGGCGTTATCCCGGCGCCTGGCTGCTCGACCAGATCGCCATGGCGCCGCTTGTCTTCCCGGCGATCGTGATGAGCGTGGCCTTCCTCCATATCTATGTGAACATGCCGTTTCCGATTTATGGGACGCTCGTTTCGGTGATCATCGCATCGGCGGTGCGTTACCTGCCCTATGGCATGCGCTACGCCTATGCGGGTGTATTGCAGATTCATATTGACCTTGAAGACGCGGCGACCACGTCGGGGGCCGGCCGCGCGCTTATTTTCATGCGCGTCATCGTTCCGCTCATCAGTGCGGCGCTCTTGAGTTGCTGGCTGTTCGTGTTCCTGTTGACGGTCCAATCGGTCTCGCTGCCCTTGCTGCTGGTCGGACCAGGGACGGAGCTCATCGCGGTCACGCTGTTCGACCTCTGGCAGAACGGCCAAGTCACGGAACTTGCCGCCATGGGCGTCTTGTGGATGAGCTTCATGCTGGTCGTGGCAGCGTGCTTCCACGTCACGACGCGGCGGTATCAGCTGTCGGCGTGAGGAGAGCGAATAGGGAGTAGCGAATTGAATCGTAGGATGGGTAGAGCCAAAAAAGCGTCTTCAGACGCGTTTTGGCGAAACCCATCGTCCTGCCGCGCGCCTGAATGATGGGTTTCGGAAAAGCGCGTAAAGAAAGAACGCGCTTTTCCTCTACCCATCCTACGGGCTATTCGCTACTTCGGCGGCTCCAGCAATTCCGCCGCCAGTTGCACGATCGGTTTCGGCGTCGCGTAAGCCGTCGTGAGCAGTTTTTCAATTTCAGCGGCTGTCAGCGGCTCGATCTCCATCTGCAGTTTCGCAGCTTCGGCAACGAATTCGCGATCGAAAATCGTGGCGTCGAAGGCGTGGCGCAAGGCTGCGAGCCGGTCAGGCGGCACGCCGGGAGGTGCGGCCACCGGGCGGCCGGGTTCTTGCCGCACCAGGATGAGCGTGAGCACCTGCTTCTTGACCGGATCGGACACGAGGTCGAGCGCGGCCGGCACATTCGGCAGATCGGGCAGTTTCTCCAATCCCATCTGTATGATCACATTGAGCAGGTTGTCCTTGATCCAATGCGGCCGCGAGGCCTTCATGGTGGACCACGAGAGGCCGCAAATTCCTTCGGCTTCCTGGCGTTCGATCGACATCGTGAGGCCGGAGCCCGGATCATAGCCGGCCACGACCTTGAACCTGGTCCCCAGCAATGTGTTGAGTGCTCTCGGCATCAACGCCGTGTTCGAGGTTGCGCCGGCAGCCGCCACGATGACTTCCCGCTCGCGCGCCTGTTCGATACGTTTGATCGGGCTCGCATGCCAGGTGGCGCAGACGTTTTGTAATTTGCCGATGCTGCCGATCCAGTTGAGCCGCAATGGGTCATAGCGCGCGGCCGGATTGCCGAACAGCGGATCCATCGGCACGTTGTTGGGGAAGGCTCCGATCGTGGCGCCATCCCGGTCCGCCGTGGTGTAGAGAGCATTCGCGGCTGCGAGCCCTGCGGCGGCCGGCTGGTTGCGCGGAATGATGTTCGGATGGCCCGGAATGTGCTTGCCGAGATGGCGTGCGAGCGTACGGAAATAAACGTCATAGCCACCGCCCGCGCCGCCCCCGATCATCATATTGATCGGCCGGCTCTTGTAGAACTCCTCGACGCTTTGCGCGTGGGTGCTGTTTGCGGATAGCAACATAAGCAAGGCAACAACGAGAAGCTGCGACAGCGCGGCAAATGCGTTTGGACAAGTGCGCAGGTTTACAGTTCCGCCTTCCGGCGGAATTTTCAAATCAGCGGAAGCCTCCAAAAGGCGCCCGCGGCGAAGCCGCCGGAAAGGCAGAACTCCAAACATGGCCACACTACCGTGTCTTGTACTTCTGCTCCATCGCCGTGATGAAGCCTTCGCGCTTGATCTCTGCGAGCAGGCTGATGTCGATATAGTCTTCGACCTTTTGGCTGCCGCCCGGAAACAGCGCCATGATGTTTTCCGCTCCCTTCATCGACGGCTCGATATTGATCGGCGACTGTGCCTTGAAGTCGGCATAGGCGATGTCGATGGTGCGCGGTGTCGTATTGTGCAGCTCTTTGGCGAGCGTAGCCTTGGCGCGCGCCTCGTCCGTGAGCGCCAGGTAATTGCCTTCGATCGTTGCCTTGAGGAAGCGCTTGAGGCGGTCTCGCTCGCTGGTCAGCGATGCGCGCCGGACCACGATACCGCTGAACACCCAGGGGATTTGTTCTGCCGCGAGATCGACCAGCACATTGACGCCCTGTTCGCGCGCGATGGTGTTGAACGGCTCATTGAGCGCGGTCGCTTTGATCTCACCCGATTTTACAGCCGCGAGCCGCGCAGGGCCACCGCCCTGCTCCTTCACCGTGATGTCGCTGCGGCTCATGCCGAGGCGTTGCATCGCCAGCGTCACGGTCGAGTCGCTCTCGGAGCCGAAGGTGCTCACGCCAATCGCGCCTCCCTTGAGGTCGGCGGCCGTCTTCACGCCAGGCGCGGAAAAGAATGTGAAGCGGATCACGTTCGAAAGCGACCCGATCAGGCGGATGTCGCCGCCGGCGCGATTGATCCGCATCACGGATGATAGGCCGACGTGCATGACCTCAAGGGTGCCCTCCTGCAGCGCCTGTGCGCCGCGACTACCGCCCTGCATGTCGGTAACGCGAACGTCGAGGCCCTGCGCCTTGTAGAAACGCGCATTCTCCGCCATCCACCACGCCAGCACCGTATTGACGGGATCGGAAATGCCGACGCGGAACGGGGTCTGCGCCAACGCCGGCGCCAAGCCGGTGCACAAGGCCGTGCCGACCGCGATGGCAAGGGCTGCGGGGTGGATTGCGCGCTGCAAGAATCTGGCTGTGATCATGGGGCCTCCCGAATATCTGTTGCTGGGTGTTTGGTTTCGCGGCCAAGTTTTGTGGCCTCTTGTCGCAGCCAAGCGCCGCACCCAGTGTCGGACCATTGAGGTTCCAGGCTTTATACCATTGCGGGGTATCTCGCGTCTTGTCCCTGACCGTTTGATGTGCTTGGTAAGTGTTAACCTTGAATAACAGCCGTAGATGAGGGAGAACGTCATGTCCAAAGCAATGTCCGTGACCGGTTTGGGCGGGGCGCTTGCGCTCCTGCTGGCGGGCGTACCTGCGCAAGCCGCATGGGAGCCGACCAAGCCGATCGAGATCGTAGTGGCGGCAGGCGCCGGCGGCGCCTCGGACCAGATGGCGCGCATGATGCAGGCCGCTATCCAGAAAAACGGGCTGATGAAGCAGCCGGTGGTGGTCTCGCTGAAGGGTGGCGCATCCGGTGCCGAGGCCCTGATGTATATGAAGGCCGGCGCAGGCGACGCCAACAAGGTGCTTATCGCCTATTCTCTGATCTACATGCTGCCGCTCTCGGCCAAGCTACCGTTCAGTTGGCGGGAACTCACGCCGATTTCGGTCATCGCGCTCG
>DATGVJ010000174.1:0-2492 GCA_035300505.1 Xanthobacteraceae bacterium | reverse complement strand
CAGGTTTGCCGGCTGTTCCCAATGATCGTCATCGACGCGGTGGTCCCAGTGCGCTGCGTCCCCTTCGAGCGCAAGCGGCGGCTCGGCGAAATCCGGCTGGTTGTCCCAGAGCCCCGCGCTGTTGGGGTTATAGGTGAGCGTCTTGCCCAGGTTGCCGTCGGTCCGCATCTTGCCGTCGCGATGGTAGCTCTGGAACGGGCACACCGGTGCGTTGACGGGGATGTGGTTGAAGTTCACGCCGAGCCGATAGCGCTGCGTGTCGCCGTACGAGAACAGCCGCGCCTGGAGCATCTTGTCGGGCGAGAACCCGATCCCGGGGACGATGTTCGCCGGTGAGAACGCGGCCTGCTCCACTTCTGCGAAGTAGTTGTCCGGGTAGCGGTTCAGCTCCAACACGCCCACCTCGATCAACGGGTAGTTAGCCTTCGGCCACACCTTCGTGACGTCGAACGGATTGTGCTTGTGTGCGCGCGCCTGCTCCTCGCTCATCACCTGGATGCACAACGTCCAGCGCGGGAAGTCACCCGCCTCGATCGCGTTCAACAAGTCGCGCCCGTGGCTTTCGCGATCCTGGGCGACGAGGCTCGCCGCTTCGGCGTCGGTGAGGTTCGCGATCCCCTGCTGCGTGCGGAAGTGGAACTTGACCCAGACCCGCTCGTTCGCGGCGTTGAGCATCGAGAAGGTATGGCTGCCGAAGCCGTGCATGTGACGCAAGCTCTTCGGGATGCCGCGGTCGGACATCACGATTGTCACCTGGTGGAACGCCTCGGGCAGGAGGCTCCAGAAATCCCAGTTGTTCTCCGCACTGCGCAGCCCCGTGCGCGGATCCCGCTTGATCGCGTGGTTCAGGTCAGCGAACCGCAGCGGGTCGCGGAAGAAGAACACCGGCGTGTTGTTGCCGACGATGTCCCAGTTGCCTTCCTCGGTATAGAACTTCATCGCGAACCCGCGGATGTCTCGTTCGGCGTCGGCCGCGCCGCGCTCACCGGCAACCGTCGAGAACCGCATAAAGATCGGCGTCTCCTTGCCGATCTTGGAGAAGATCTTGGCCTTGGTGTAGCGAGTGACGTCGTGTGTGACGGTGAAGGTACCGTGGGCGCCCCAGCCCTTGGCGTGCATGCGCCGCTCCGGGATCACCTCGCGGTCGAAATGCGCCATCTTTTCGATCAGCCAGATATCCTGGAGCAGCGCCGGGCCGCGCCGACCGGCGGTCATGATGTTGGTGTTGTCGGCTACCGGCGACCCGGTGGCATTGCTAAATCGCTTCGTTTTGGACATGGTGGGCTCCTGAGTTTTGGACATAGTGGGCTCCTGAATGTGCGAGACTTCGCGCGTCGCCGTCGGCCGGTCCTGTCTGACCGATGCTTTCGAAAAGCCTCAGTGCTTGAATTTTCGCTTGGAGGATGCGGCGAGGTTTACCCTCGCCAGGCAGAGGCGCGGATCACGCTGCAGAAATTGCTGCGTGTGAAGGAGGGATCCTTATCCGCGAGAACATCGGCTTTCACATTGCCGAACGTCGTCTCCGGCTTGTGCTTGATGCCGTCATAGAAGGCCTGGATGATGTCTTCCTTGAAATGCGCAGTACGCGGATGTGCATGCACCACCGCCTCGCGCTCCGTGTCGCTGTACTCGGCATAGCTTAACCCGAGCACATCCATTTCGACGCCGGCCGTCACTAGAGCTACGACCGGGTGCATGTGCTGCGGGATGCCGGGCGTCGTGTGCAAGGCGATCGCGGTCCAGACCGTGTCGATATCTTGTTGCGCGATGCCGTGGCTTCCCAGGAAGTCACGGGCAACGTTCGCGCCGTCAATTTCGAAGCGCTCATCCGCGCTGCTGTGCTGATGGGTCAAGCCCATGTCGTGGAACATCGCGCCTGCATAAAGCAGTTCGGGATCGAATCTGAGTCTGAGGCGCTTGCCTGCCAGAGCGCCCCAGTAATAGACGCGGCTCGAATGGTGGAACAGCAGCGGCGGTTCGGTGTCCCTCACCATCTCCGTTATTTCGCAAGCGAGCTTGCTGTCGGGAATTCTGATTCCCGCAAGATCGATATTCATCGTAAGATCGATATTCATTGCACGTCTCCTGCCGATTGATCTTGAGAGAAGATTGCGAGGCGCGGCCCGGCAGTCTGAATGTTGAGATTGTCCGTGACGGGCGTACCTGACGCATGGGACAGCGGCGGACGTTTGGAATCATCGTTCATTGAATTGCTCCTAAGTCTAGGGCGTTGGCCACGGATTGCTCCTGTGTTGCGAGACATTGAGATCCCGGCAACGCAGACCGCTTTGCGGCAGCGCTACTCCTGCGTTCGCAACGACGTCTGTTGACAGAGTTGCGTTTGCGCGGCGCGAATTGAAATGTATCCATCCGTTCGCAATGAGTTTGTTTTCCGTTGCTGTGATTGCACCGGTTTTTGCGCCAATCTCCAGAAGTGGGGAAATCATTCAGCTGCCGCTGCCCAGTGCTTCAGCGCAAGCCCGAGCCTTGCC
>DATGVJ010000173.1:0-13494 GCA_035300505.1 Xanthobacteraceae bacterium | reverse complement strand
GCCAGACTTGATCGGCGCAATGTACCCGCAATTGATGGGTGCGGCCGGTGAGCGGCTCCAGGGCTAGCCAGGTTATTGGTGTCGAGGTTTGGTCCGCATCAGCCGTGCGCGTTCCCCGCCCCAAAACTTTCCATACCGTCGTCGCCGGCTGACCCTCCGGGTCGGGCTTCATCCACCAGCCGCGGCTTTCATCCCGCCGCCCGAGCGCAAGCTCGATGCAGCCCTCATCCTCCGTGGGGCCTCCTTCAACCACCGCCCAATAGGTCTTGCGGACGGTGCCGTTCTTGAAAAGTTTGCCAAGGGTCGCCAGCGCCTTCCGGTGGCGCCCGAGCACCAGGCAGCCCGAAGTGTCGCGGTCCAGCCGGTGTGCGAGGGCGGGCGACCGCGGCAGGCCGAAGCGCAAGGCGCCAAAATGGTCCTCCAGGCTTTCGCCACCCTTTGGCCCCTTGTGGACCGCAAAGCCGGCCGGCTTGTCGATCACCAGCATCAGCCCATCGCGGTAGAGGAGGCGCGCAACCATCTCTTCCGGTGTCATCTCTTCCGGTCTCATGCCGAAACCGCTATCACGACCTCCGACATGAATGACAGCACCGATTCCGACAAACCCAAAAGCTGGTGGCAACGCCTCACCGGCGGGCTCAAACGCACGTCAAGCGCCATCGGAAATGCCATCACGGACCTGGTGCGCAAGCGCAAGCTCGACTCCGCGATGCTCGAGGAGATCGAGGAACTGCTGATTCGCGCCGATCTCGGGGTCGATGTCGCGGCCCGGATTGCAGGCCAAGTCGGGGAGGGGCGTTACGACAAGGCGATTTCGCCCGAGGAAGTTAAGGCCATTGTCGCCACCGAGGTCGAAAAAGTGCTGGTGCCGGTTGCACGGGCGCTTGACCTGGGTGCCCAGAAGCCGTTCGTGATCCTGGTGGTCGGTGTCAATGGCTCCGGCAAGACCACGACCATCGGCAAACTCGCCGCCAATTACCGCGCCCGGGGCAAGAAAGTGATGCTCGCTGCCGGCGACACGTTCCGCGCGGCCGCCATCGATCAGTTGAAGATTTGGGGACAGCGCGCGGGCGCAAGCGTGGTGGCGGGCAAGCAGGGTGCCGATGCGGCGGGCCTTGCGTTTGACGCTTTGACCCAAGCACGCCGCGACGGTATCGATGTGCTCCTGGTCGATACAGCGGGCCGGCTGCAGAACCGGACTGAATTGATGGATGAACTCGAAAAGATCGGTCGCGTCATGAAGAAGGTCGACCCTTCCGTGCCGCATGCCGTGCTGCTGGTGCTTGATGCGACGGTTGGGCAAAATGCGCTGTCGCAGGTCGAGGTTTTCCAAAAGATTGCTGGCGTCACGGGGCTCGCCATGACCAAGCTCGACGGCACCGCCCGTGGTGGCATTCTGGTCGCCATCGCTGCGAAATTTCGCCTGCCCGTGCACTTCATCGGCGTCGGCGAGGGGGTCGATGATTTGGCGCCCTTCACGGCATCAGATTTCGCCCGCGCCATTGCGGGCCTCGACGACGTGACCCAAAAAACAGTGACCCATTGACGAGACCAAACATGTCCGACAAGCCTCAACTCTCACCCGGCCTCAAGCTAGCGCTCGATCTCGGGCCATTGATCCTGTTCTTCATCGCCAATACGCGGCCGGCGCTGTTTGCACCGATCCTCTCGCCGTTCCTGGCGCCCGAACTCCTCACTGGTCCACACGCCGGCATTTTCGCGGCGACTGCCGTTTTCATTCCAGCCATACTCATTGCGCTTGCCATCAGTTACGCGCTGACGCGCCATCTGCCGGTGATGCCGGTCGTGACCGCGATCATCGTGGTGGTCTTCGGTGGCGCGACGCTCATCTTGCAGGATGAGCAATTCATCAAGATCAAGCCTACCATTGTCTATGTGCTGTTCGGCGGCGTGCTGTTGGGCGGCCTCGCATTCGGCAAGCCGTTGCTCGGCATGGTGTTCGATTCCGTCTTCCATCTTACGCCGGAAGGCTGGCGCAAGCTCACGCTGCGCTGGGCGCTGTTTTTTCTGGCTCTCGCCGTCGTCAACGAAGCGATCTGGCGAACCCAATCGACGGACTTCTGGGTCAACTTCAAGGTCTTCGGCGTGATCCCGCTGACATTTGTTTTTGCGGCGTTGCAGTATCCGCTGATGATGAAACATGCGGCGCCGGAGGCTGAGAAACACTGACACCTGATTGGTAGGCGATCAAAAGTGCCGCTTGAAGTCAGGTGTTGCGTTCAGCACGCGAACAATCAAGATATCGTCAGTTTCTATCATGTGTGCTTCGTAGAGAAAGTGATAGAGGCCTAGCCGCAAATCGTAACTTGGCGTTCCCATTCGAGGAAATTGCGCCAGCAGTTCGAAGCGACTTTCCAAACCAAGGTGATACTTGAGAGCTTGTGCGAGACCGAAGCGGGTAATGCCGTATGCACGATGTTGTCAATGTCGGTGACGGCTTCTCGTGACAGCCTATAACTTGGCATCAGTATGGCGCGTCCTGAGCCGGGCCCAAATTTGGTCCATGCTGAGATCCGACGTGCCGGATTCGACGCCTCGCGCAATTGCAGCACGCAAGCGAGCGAGTTGTTGATCGGGCGGTAGACCGTTCCAACGTTCGAGTTCTTCCGGGCTCATGACAGCCGCAGGCTGAATGTTGTCAAGTGTGCTGGTACTCATGTTGAATCAGATTTTTCAGGCAACATCCAAGGATTTCCGTGATTGCCAAGTGTCTCAGCGCCAAATCATGTCTTCGGCGCCGCCACGATTGCCTTCTCGATCTCCGGCTTTAACACCGTGTCGACATTCTGCACCGCGATTGGGCCGATGAGCTTGTAGGCGATGCGGCCGTCGCGGCCGACTACGAAAGTTTCCGGCACCCCGTACACGCCCCATTCGATCGCGGCGCGGCCATTACTGTCCATGCCGTTGGCGGCATATGGATTGCCGTAGCGGGTGAGGAAGCGCTTCGCGTTCTCGGGGGTGTCCTTGTAGTTGATGCCGGCGACCCGAATGCGGGGATCGCGCGCGATCCGCACCAACAAGGGCGCTTCCTCGACGCAGGGCACGCACCACGACGCCCAGACGTTGAGCAAGGTCACGGTGCCCTTGAAATCTGCA
Source organism: Xanthobacteraceae bacterium (assembly GCA_035300505.1). GTDB lineage: Bacteria > Pseudomonadota > Alphaproteobacteria > Rhizobiales > Xanthobacteraceae > VAZQ01. Next base: position 10,374 of record DATGVJ010000173.1, on the reverse strand, counting down.
GCTTGAAGCCCAGGCACCGGTTTGCCGTCGCGATCAATGCCGGGTACGGCGGGAAGGTCCGTTGCGGGTGCGGGCTTTCCGATCAGCACGGATGGGATATGTGAAATGTCACCGGCGCCAAGCCGGATCAGGAAGAGCAGCGCCAGCCCCAGAAACAAAGCGAGTGGAACAAGCACGATGAGGCGCTGTCGCAACGCGTCTTTGGGGTCGCTCTTGGTGACGCTGTTGGGATCGCCTTTGGGACCACCCTTGTCGCCGTCTTTGGCGTCATTGACGTCACTTTTTAGTTCCTGTTTCAGATTTTGGCCTGCTGCGATGCTCATGGTTGTCCCTCGTTCGGGCGTTCCGAACGCCGCGTGATGCCGCGCGCCTCAAGATCGGCAAGTGTCTTGGTCTGCTGGCGATGATCAAGCCAAATCCATGTGATTATCATGGACATGATCAGAAGCGTAACCCCATAGGCGCCGACGATGAACGCTGCGTACGGACCAAGATCCATGGATTAGTGCCCGGCTGCCGCGCCTGCCTGCAACATCATGATCGTTCGGACACGCCGCCGCATGATCTCGTTGCGCATGGCGGCGAGGTGCAAAGTAAGGAACAACAGACCAAACGCGAACCCCATGACCAGCAGCGGGACAAGCAGGGTCGGATGAATCGAGGGCCCGCCGAGACGCAGTACCGACGCCGGTTGGTGCAGGGTGCTCCACCAGTCGACGGAAAATTTGATGATCGGCAGGTTGACGGCACCGACCAGAGTGAGAATGGCGACCGCGCGCGCGGCGCGCGCCGGCTCCTCGATCGTGCGCCAGAGCGCGATCACGCCGAGATACATCAGGAACAAGACAAGCACCGATGTCAGCCGCCCGTCCCAGACCCAATAGGTGCCCCACATCGGCCGGCCCCAAAGCGAGCCGGTGATCAGGCATTGCAGCGTGAAGGCAGCCCCGATCGGGGCAGCCGTTTTGGCGGCGACGTCTGCCAGCGGATGGCGCCAGACCAGGGTGCCGAGCGCGGCGATACTCATGATCGACCAGATCCCCATGGAGAGCCATGCCGACGGCACATGGATGAACATGATCTTGGCGGTCGCGCCTTGCTGGTAGTCGTCGGGGGCGCCTATCACCCGGATGAGCCCATAGGCAAAGGCAGCGACCGTGGCGAGAGCCAGCCACGGCAGGACGCGGTTGACGAGTGTCAGGAAGCGCGTCGGGTTTGCAAGATCAATGATGGCCATGGGATTGCACCAAAACATGTTTCGGAAAACAGCACACCGATCTTGGGTCTGGATCTTGGGCCGGCCCAGGATCGGCGCTTGACGAAGCGGCTATAGCCGATTTTGCCGGGTGTTTCGAAGAAAAAACGGCGACCAAACTCCTAAATAGGTAGTGGGGTGGCGATATCGCAATGAGCTTATTCCATCGCCGCTATTCCATCCCTTGCCGGAGCGCGGCGCCGGCCGCTACCGGTCCGATCACGAGGCTCATGAGCGTGAGCGCACACAAGATGCTGAATGGCGCTCCGAACGACATCGGGCCGGTGATCGCAGCGTTTGCGGCCGCGACGCCAAAAATGAGGACCGGGATGGTCAGCGGCAGGACTAGCACAGCCAACAACAGGCCACCGCGGCGCAGCGCGACCGCAAGGGCCGCGCCAATGAGCCCGATGAAGGTCAAGGCCGGAGTTCCGACCAGCAAAGTGAGCGCAACTGCGGCAGTTGCCTGCGGGTCGAGATTGAGCAGCAACCCAAGCACCGGGGTTGCAACCACCAGCGGCAGACCGGTGGTCAACCAGTGGGCGAACGCCTTCACGGCTACAACAATCTCGATCGGCATGCGTGCCATCAGCAGGAGATCGAGGGAACCGTCTTCGTAGTCGGCCGCAATGAGCCGATCGAGGGCAAGCAGGCTTGCGAGCAGCGCGCCGAGCCAGAGGATCGCGGGGCCGATGCGGGCCAGGAGACCAAGATCCGGCCCGATCGCGAACGGGATAAGGGTCACGACGATCAGGAAGAACAGCACCCCGATCACAGCACCACCGCCGACCCGCATGGCAAGCCGGATGTCCCGAACCAGCAGGGCGGACAGGGTGTTCATAAGTGACCGTTCCCGGGGGTGTGTTGAGTTGTGCTTCCCAGTCTGAGTTCAGCGGGCGCTTCCAAGCCGATCGGCCCATGGGCCGCCGCTAGCAGGACGCCGCCGTCTTTTAGGTGTTCGCCCATCAGTTGGGCGAGCATGGCCTGCGAGCCGGTGTCGAGAGCGGTGGTCGGTTCGTCAAGCAGCCAGATCGGCCGTTTGATGGTGACCAAGCGGGCGATCGAAAGCCGGCGACGCTGTCCGGCCGACAGATAGCCGGCCGGCAGGTCGATGATGGACCCGAGCCCAACGGTGGTAAGTGCCTGGTCAATCGACGGGGAATCGGCTGACGGGGCATGGGCGCCGAGCATCTGCACCCAAAAGTTGAGGTTTTCTCGAACCGTAAGGGCCGGCTTGAGGGAATCCTGGTGGCCCAGATAGTGCGCCTGCTCGGGGACCGACAATTCCGGATCTCCACCTTCAAGTATTACATTACCTCCAGTTCTCCGCACCAAACCCGCCAGGAGGCGCAATAGCGAGGACTTGCCGACCCCGTTTGGACCCAGCACCACGAGTGCCTGGCCTGCCGAAATCGTAAAGCTCAGGCCCGCAAACACCTCACGGCCGCCCCGGATGCAGGCGAGATCGGTAGCCAGAAGCCGCATCTATTGTCCCCCGCGGCGCGGTTTCCAAAAACCGCCAACACCAAATTTACTATCGATCTTGTTGACGAGTGTCGATAATCTGGAACAGATAATAAAAAGACCTTATAAACCAGGATGATCCGCGTTTATTCGCACACCCGCGCGGATGTCGCGACCGGCGACAGCTGGAGCTTAACTGGTAACATGGTACCTTAAACCAGCCTTTCGATGGGACGGAATACGACGATTGGGATAAGGCAATTATGGCTTCTCGCGACAGCTTCAGGTGCTGCAAAAGCCTCAACGTGGGCAACAAGACCTACGCATTTTTCAGTCTCGAGGCGGCCGAGAAGAACGGACTTAAAGGGATCTCGCGGCTTCCGGTTTCCATGAAGGTGCTGCTGGAAAACCTTCTTCGCAATGAAGATGGCCGCAGCGTCACCAAGGAGGACCTGCAGGCCTTCGCGCAATGGCTCAAGACCAAAACGTCGGAGCGCGACATCGCGTTCCGTCCAGCGCGCGTGTTGATGCAGGACTTCACAGGCGTTCCGGCCGTTGTCGATCTTGCCGCAATGCGTGACGCCATGAAAGTCCTGGGCGGCGACCCAAAGAAGATCAATCCGCTTGTGCCGGTCGATCTTGTGATCGATCACTCGGTACAGATCAATCACTTCGGCAACACGGGCGCATTCAAGAAAAACGTTGCAGAAGAGTATAAGCAGAACCAAGAGCGCTATCAGTTTTTGAAGTGGTCACAGAAATCCTTCGACAATTTCCGCGTTGTGCCGCCTGGCACCGGTATTTGCCATCAGGTCAATCTCGAATATCTGGCGCAGACCGTTTGGACCAGGAAGGACACTCTCAAGGTTGATGGCCAGATGGCGACGATGGAGGTCGCCTATCCGGACACGGTGGTGGGCACCGATTCCCACACCACGATGGTCAATGGATTGTCTGTGCTCGGTTGGGGCGTGGGCGGCATCGAAGCCGAAGCCGCGATGCTTGGCCAACCCTATTCGATGACACTGCCCGAGGTGATCGGCGTCAAACTGTCAGGCAAGCTCAAAGAAGGCGTGACTGCCACCGACCTCGTGCTCACGGTCACGCAATTGCTGCGCAGGCGCGGCGTCGTCGGCAAGTTTGTCGAATTCTTCGGGCCAGGTCTTGCCAATCTCACGATCGCTGACCGCGCCACCATTGGCAACATGTCGCCGGAATATGGTGCCACTTGCGGCTTCTTCCCGGTCGATGACGACACCATCACTTATCTGCGTGAGACTGGCCGCAGTGCCGATCGCATTGCCCTGGTCGTTGCCTATGCCAAGGCGCAGGGCATGTACGTTACGAAGAATTCGCAGGATCCGACTTTCACCGACGTGCTCAAGCTTGATCTGGCGTCGATTGAGCCATCGCTTGCCGGGCCCAAGCGGCCGCAGGATCGTATTGCGCTCAAGGAAGTGAAGCAGGGCTTCGCTTCCGCTATGGACAAAGAGTTCGGCAAGAGCGGCGAGGCCGGAAAGCGTTTTCCGGTCGAGGGCCGCAACCATGATCTCGGCCATGGTGACGTTGTGATCGCGGCGATCACATCCTGCACCAACACATCCAATCCGAGCGTGATGATGGGCGCGGGCTTGCTCGCGCGCAAAGCCATCGCCAAAGGGCTCACCGTCAAGCCTTGGGTCAAGACCTCGCTCGCGCCGGGCTCCAAGGTCGTGGGCGAATACCTCGAGAAGTCCGGATTGCAGAGCGACCTCGACCAGCTCGGCTTCAATCTCGTGGCCTATGGCTGCACATCCTGTATCGGCAATTCGGGGCCGTTGGCGCCGGAGATTTCCAAGGCCATAAGCGCGCAGGACCTCGTCAATGTCGCGGTATTGTCCGGCAACCGCAACTTCGAAGCCCGGGTCAATCCGGACGTTCGCGCAAATTACCTGGCATCGCCGCCGCTGGTGGTGGCCTATGCGCTCGCGGGGTCGATGAATGCCGATCTGGTGAAGCAGCCGCTCGGCGTCGACCAGAAAGGCAAGAAGGTGTTCCTCAAGGACATCTGGCCGACCAGCCGCGAGATCAATTCGCTCGTTCGCAAGACGATCAACAAGCAGATCTTCACCAAGAAATACGCCGACGTGTTCAAGGGTGAATCGTTCTGGCGCAAGATCAGCGTCAAAGGCGGCTTGACTTACGGGTGGGACAAGAAGTCGACTTATGTGCAGAACCCGCCCTATTTCGTCAGCATGGGCAAGAATCCGGCGGCCTTGACCGACATTGTGGACGCGCGTGTGCTCGCCCTGATGCTTGATTCGATCACCACCGACCACATCTCTCCGGCGGGTTCGATCAAGGTCGATTCACCGGCCGGAAAATATCTCGTCGAGCGCAAGGTCAAGCCGGTCGATTTCAACCAATACGGAACGCGGCGCGGCAATCATGAAGTGATGATGCGCGGCACCTTCGCAAACATCCGGCTCAAGAACCAAATGGTCCCGGGTGTCGAGGGCGGCGTCACCGTGCACTATCCGTCACGCGCACGCATGTCGATCTATGACGCCGCGATGCGCTACAAAGCCGAAAAGGTTCCGCTGGTCGTCTTTGCCGGCAAGGAATATGGTTCGGGTTCCTCGCGCGATTGGGCCGCAAAGGGCGCCAATCTCCTTGGCATACGCGCGGTCGTATGCCAGACGTTCGAGCGCATCCACCGTTCAAATCTGATCGGCATGGGTGTCCTGCCCCTCTGCTTCGAGGAAGGGACGTCCTGGCAGACGCTCGGCCTCAAGGGCGACGAGCAGGTCACGATCCGGGGCCTCCATGGTGAACTCAAGCCGCGGCAGCGCCTTACGGTCGAGATCGTCGCAGCTGACGGCGGCCTTCGGCGCGTTCCGCTGATTTGCCGGATCGACACGCTTGATGAACTGGATTACTTCAAGCATGGCGGCATCCTGCAATATGTGCTTCGACAGCTATTGAGTGCGTGAGGCCGCCCGCGATGCTTGCCTGGAACACAATAGAGTCACCTTAACGTGAGTGGCGGCTGATCATGGGGATGACTATGAACAGGACCGCGTGCGATTTCGGGCTGGGGCCAAGCGCCGTCCTGATCGGTCCCAAGTCCCGCACTGAGTCCGGTACTAAGTCCCTTACTGAGTCCGGCACTGAGTCTGGCGCACGATTTGGAGGCAGGTGAATGGTAAGACTGAGCCTCGCATATGCCGCCGTGTTTGCCTGTGCGTCTTCGGCAATTGTCGAGCCCGCGATGGCCGGGGAAAAGCGAGCGGTCCTGGAGCTGTTCACGAGCCAAGGATGTTCGTCATGCCCGGCTGCCGATAAGCTTCTAGGGGAGCTTGCCTCCGACCCGTCGCTGGTGTCGATCAGCCTGCCGATTGACTACTGGGACTACCTCGGCTGGAAGGATACGCTCGCCGATCCGCGCCATTCCGCTCGGCAGCGAGCCTATTCGGGGGTTCGCGGCGATCGCGAGGTTTACACGCCGCAAGTCGTTGTGAACGGCAGTGTTCACGCGCTCGGCAGCAGCAAGAGTTCTATTGAAAAAGCGGTTGCCAAGAGTCGGGTAAATCCGGCTACGCTGTCCCTTCCCATTGAGGCATCGTTTGCGAATGCGGGCCTTTCATTTTCTTTACCGGAACGCGGCGGTTTGTCCGCGCCGGCCGAGGTCTGGATAGCGGCCACGTCCCGCGCGGTCACGGTCACGATGCAACGCGGCGAAAACCGCGGCAAGACCATCACGTATCACAATGTGGCGCGCCGCTGGGTGAAGATTGGCCAGTGGCAAGGGAAGGCCAATAGCTGGACCATACCGGTGCGTGATTTTGCCGCCGACGGCGTCGACAGTGCGGCGGTGTTCGTTCAATCGGGCACTGTCGAGAAGCCCGCCACGATATTGGGCGCAACCTCCCTGGTGTTGCGCTGACGCGAACTTGCGAACGAACCTACGAAAAAGGACCAGCTTTCGCCGGCCCTTTAATGGTTGGCGGATCTGCTTGATCCCCCTGCGCGCGAAATACCCGTGCACAAATCCTCCGGAACCCGATCCGCCCCCAGCGCCGGGGGCTGGGGGGCTGAGGAATCCGGCGCTCGCAAGCAGACCGGGCCCTGAGGCAACAGTTTTTCTTTTCCCACGCCAGGTTGACCGTCACTGGGCCGAATTCGGGCAGTATTATGATTTCCTTTACGATTCTGTGAAACTCGCGATGCGTCAGGGTAGGGAAGCACCGCGCTGCGCCTGTCGGTTGCGGTCGACGGGTTCGCGACAGCAATGCTGGTATCCCCGTCTGGCACTTGCCGCGGGTCACGTTCGGCGCGATCATCATATACCTGTCACATAAGGAGGCGCCGATGATTCCTGGCGATACCGAACCCAGCCAGTTGCCTGGGGGCGAGAACGTTCCGCCGCTCGTCCCCATGGCCCGCGTTACCTTCGACCGGCGCGAGCTCAACAGAATTTTTAGCCTCTACGGCCGTATGGTTGCGGCCGGCGAGTGGCGCGATTATGCCATCGATTTTCTTCGCGACCGTGCGGTGTTTTCCGTGTTCCGCCGCACCTCGGAAGTCCCGATCTACCGCATCGAAAAAAATCCAAAACTCGCACGCCGTCAGGGCGTCTATAGCGTGATCTCGGCCACAGGCTTGATCGTGCGCCGCGGCCAAGAGCTCGATCGTGTGTTGCGCTCGATCGACAAGTCGTTGCGCGTTGTGGCGGGTTGAGTGTGAACGTTACCAACCGGCTATGCGAAAAAATCACATCGATTACGACCGATCAGATCGGCGAGGACGCCATCGTAAAGGCGCGGCAGCTTGTCCTTGATGGTATCGGCGTCGCGGTCGCCGGGGCGCGCATCGAAGCAGCGCCACGGATATTGGCCAGCTATTTGCGTCAGCAAGAATCTAAACCGGAATCTTCCGCGCTCGGTTTCGGGTTCTCGCTGGCGGCTGTGCCGGCAGCCCTGCTCAACGCGGCCTCCATGCATGTGCTTGATTTCGAGCCGATGTGGACGCCGGCAACCCATGCGCTCTCGCCGACGCTGGCGTCGGTACTGGCGCTGGCCGAACGGTTCGGCGCCTCTGGACGCGATGTGCTCGCTGCGCTCGTCAAGGGGATCGAAATCCAGGGCTGGATTCGGCAAGCCTCCGGCCATGTGGAATCGCGCGACTTCAAATTCCATCCCCCCGGTATGGTGGGGCCGATCGGGGCAGCGGTCGCAGCCTCGCATCTCCTCAAACTCGATGCCCAGCAACTCGCGCATGCCATCGGGATCGCGTCGTCGCGCTGTGGGAGTCTCACCAGCAACACCGGCACGATGACCAAGTCGACGCATTGCGGCTATGCGGCGTCGCTGGGTCTTGAGTCTGCGCTGCTCGCTGCGAGAGGGTTCACGGGTGACGAACATCCGTTCGACGGTCCGCGCGGCTACGCGGCGACATTCCTGCCGCCGCATTTCGACCGCAAGATGCTGCTGCGGTTCGGACCTCCATTTCGCCTGATCAATCCCGGCTATACGCTTAAGATCTTTCCGTGCAAGTTCACGACCCACTACGGCATCACGGCGGGCTTGGCAGTTCGCTCGCGCATTCCTTCCCCGGATGCCATCCGAACCATCCGTGTGCTGGCTCCGGTCGTGCCGACCGGCGACCGGCCGCACCCTGCGACCGGTCTCGAAGGCAAGTTTAGTGTGCAATTCACCCTTGCGGCAGCCCTGCTCGATGGCGTGGTCAGCCTTTCAACCTTCACGGATGAACGTCTCATGCGGCCCGACATGCAGGCGCTCTTGAACAAGATCACGCTCACCATGACACCCGACATCACCACGGAATACAACGCCGGCCGTTATGTCGATCTCGACATCGAACTGGACGATGGAACGCGCATCCACGAACGTTGCGAGCGGCCGCGTGGCTCCTGGGGCGCGGAGCCGATTTCCGACGCCGAACATCTCGCCAAGGTAAGGAGCTGCCTTGAAGGCTCGTTGTCGCTATCGGCGATCGAAGAGCTGATCGGGCTCGGGCAACGTTTCGAGAGCCTGCAGGCCGATGGTGTTTGTAAGCTGCTTGCGCTCGCCCGCGGGATGCAAGGTATCTGATCGGGGTCCGCATTGAGCGATACGCCGTCGATGCTATATGTCACCGACGTCGTCTGACGAGGGAGGCCTTTTGCCGTGTTCGACGTGTCGGTTCATCAAGTGGCCATCCGCGTCGGGGCATGTCTTCTCATTCTGGCCATCCACGGCTTTGCGCTTGCGGCAATCGCCTGGGGTTTGGGTGACCGCGGGCCGAAGTTCGACGGGCGATTGACCGCCAATCCGTTTCGCCATCTCGATTTGATCGGCACGCCTGTGATGATCCTGGTGCAGGTCGGCTGGATCAGGCCTATTGCGATTGATCCGGCAGAGCTTCGCTTTGGTCGCTTCGGATTGGTCATCTGCGTTTTGGGAAGCCTCGGCATCACGCTCGTAACGGTCGCTCTGCTGCTGCAATTGCGTCTTCTCGTCCTGACATTCCTGCCGAATGCTTTCGTGCCGACCATCATCGCCGTGTTGCACGAGACTGTTGACGTGACCGCGTGGTTTGTCTTGTTCAATCTCCTGCCGCTGCCGCCGTTGACCGGCATGCATTTCGCGGCGGCCATTCGCCCGACGCTTGCGCCATTGTTTGCGCGGTACCATCTCTATGCCGCCGTGGCACTTGGCGCGGTTGCGCTCACCGGCATGATGCAAACGGTGTTGCAGCCCATTAGGATCGCGATCAAAGACCTGTTGCCTGGGTTATACTAACTGATCAGTCCTGATCGTCGCCAATCCCGCAACAGCAGGTGCTCGATGTTCGTGTCCGAGCGGACCACGACGTAGCGGCCGAGCTTGCGCACGACCTGGCGGCGCAAGCGATCCTGCCATTGCGCAAGCGCGTCCAAATAGTCATCGAGCACGGCCTGATCGACCAGCAGTTCAACTTCATGTCCGCTCTCGGCGTCGATCAACCGCGTCTCGCCCGCTCCAAGGCGAGCGGGCTCGAGTTCTTCCGGAGCGGCTACGTGAAGGACGACGATCTCCTGCTGCAAGGCGCCCAGGATCCTCAGGCCGGCCTCGGGATCATCAAGCCACCAGTCGCTGATGAGGATCACCAGTCCGCGATGTGCAAGCCGCGGCAGGGCACTTGCAAGTGCGGGCCCAAATCCGGTTCCAGCCGGCTGTTGCGCATTCATCCAGTCGAAGATCAAGGGGGCTCGCCGCAAGCCGCGCACGACGGGCGACCAGTGCAATCGGCCATGGCTGTGAACCGCTGCTTGCACTGCGTCGCCGCCGGCAAGCCCGACGAAGGCGAGCGCTGACGCCAATCCACGGGAGAAGTCGAATTTCGTCGGCGTCGAAAAATTCATCGACGCACTGCCGTCAACGATGATCGTGATCGGCAGTTGCTGATAAACCGCATATTGCCGGACGTAGTGGCTCCCGGTGCGGGCGAAGAGATGGGCATCGAGGTGCCGCACGTCGTCGCCGGGCTGGTACTCGCGGTAATCGAGGAATTCCATGCCCGACCCCTTGGCAGCCGAGCGCCGCTCGCCGACGCCCAGCGTCGCTTTCGCACGTCGCACCAGGAAGCGCGAGCGCTGCAGCGATTGCAAGAGGCGCGGGGAGGGTGTCACGCGC
>DATGVJ010000172.1:0-3231 GCA_035300505.1 Xanthobacteraceae bacterium | reverse complement strand
TGGACTGTTGGAACGGCACTTGCGTAACAGTGTATGCCGAAGAAACATTTGGGAGGTGCGATGAAATACGTCCTTAAGGTTGCCTTGCTTGCGGCAGCCGCGGTGGTGGGTCTCGCGAGGTCCTCAGGGGCCCAGGCGCCTCCTGTCTTCCAGGGCGCCTCGGCCGAAGAGAAGGCCCGCCTCACCGAACTCATCGACGCTGCCAAGAAAGAGGGCAGCCTCACCTATTGGGACGTTGTCATCCAGCCTGAAACCAATGACGCGCTGACCGCCGCGTTTCGCAAGTTCTACGGACTGCCTAACGGGTTTCAAATCCACTATCAGTTGTCCGCCACGGCGCCGCTGGTGACGCGGGTCGAGCAGGAGATTAATGCCAACCGCGTCACCATCGATGTGGCGGCGGTCGGCTCGCCATCCTGGGTGTTCGAGCGCGCCGCCGCCGGCGATGCCTTGGAATACGATTCGCCCCAGTACAAGTTCTATGCCGACGTGATGGCGCGCGGGCTCGGCCGCAAAGGCATGTTCGCCTTCAACGGCGCCTACCTGTTCGTGCCGATGTGGAGCACCGACCGGACCAAGTTTGAAGGCAAATCCTGGAAAGACGTCATCAACGCCGTGCCGGCCGGCCGTATCAGCATCGGCGACGTGTCGAAGTCGGTGGCGTATCTGGCAACCTATGCGGGTCAGCGCAAGGTCCTCGATGTGAACTACTTCAAGGCCATCGCGGCGATGAAGCCATCGTTTCTGATCCGCTCCGAGCAGGTCGCAGGCCGCCTCGTCACCGGAGAGGACCTGATGGCGTTCTCCGGCATGCCGACGCGCGCCTATCAATACAATCAGAAGGGCGGGAAATTGAAGTTCATGCTGCCGGAGGAAGGCGCGGTGCTGCTGCCGCAAAGCATGTTCATCCTAGCCAAGGCGCCGCACCCCAATGCCGCCAAATTGTGGGTCGATTTCGTTCTGTCCGAACCGGGGCAGACGATCCTCGTCAAAGGCGAGGCCATGGTGTCGGGCCGCAGCGGTTTCAAAAGCCCATTGCCTGACTATGCTCCCGGCATCGACAGTCTCAAACTGATCAATGTGGATTGGCAGGGCTTGTCATCCGACAAGCTGAGGGGGCTGCGCGATGAATGGACTGGAATTTTCAATCCGTGATTCCCGTCGTCATTGCCGGGCTTGACCCGGCAATCCATCCCCTTGTTACAAGTGTCCTCTCAAGAGATGGATCGCCGGGTCAAGCCCGGCGATGACGCTCGTGAGATTTGCCAAGCTTCCTTTTCGGGCCAAGCCTACTAATGACGGAGGCGGGATGTGCAATTCTGGGTCTATATCCTCGCCAGTAGACCGGGAGGCACGCTATACGTCGGCGTAACAAATAATTTGATTCGCCGCGTTTACGAACATCGGAACAGCTTGGTCGAAGGGTTTACGAGGCGGTATGGAGTGAAGAAGCTGGTGTATTATGAACAGCACGATACCGCGGTTTCTGCTATCCAAAGGGAAAAGAATATCAAACATTGGTCACGCGAGTGGAGGATTGATCTAATTCTATCCATGAATCCCGAATGGCGCGATTTGTACGACGAGATCACCCAGTAGATACAGCGTCGTCAACCCGCGAAGGACTGCCTGACGACTACCCCGGCGTCATCGCCGGGCTTGACCCGGCGATCCATCAAACGAGAAACGCTTTTTGCAAAAGAGGATGGATACGCGGGTCAAGCCCGCGTATGACGTCAACCTGCACCCTATCCCCCCATTGCATCATCAAAGCCGACCCACGCACCGTCGCGGCAACTGCGCCCGCAGGCCTCCGCAAACGCCACATCCCGGATGCCGGCGGCGAAGTCGGAGCAGAGCGGCGCGTCCGCCACGAGATGGCGCAAGAAATCCTCCCAGCCGACCCGGTAGGGATTAAGATTTGGCCCCGCCCCTGGCGCTTCCTGCCAGCGCGCACGATAGTCGATGGCGAGGTCGACCGTCGGATTGAACGCCGCTACGCGCGGGGTATCGGCGAGCGACTGCATGTAACAGCGGTGTAGCCCCGCAATGGCGGAGCCATTGGTGCCATCGATCTGCAACGTCATGAGATCGTCGCGGCGCACCCGCGTCACCCATGAGGCGATGATCACGCCGGTCGCGCCTGACTTAAGCTCGATCAGCGTGGTCGCCTGATCCTCGACATCGACCGCGTATCGTGCACCGGCCTCATCGAGGCGCTCCGGCACTGCCGTCGTCGCCGCCGTGAACACGCGACGGATCGGCCCAAGCAGGCCTTCGATGAGGTAACGAAAATGCGAATACATGTCGACGAGGAGGCCGCCGCCGCCAACCTTGCGGTAGTTCCAACTCGGCCGCTGGCAGGGTTCGTCGAGGCCATCGAACACCCACCAGCCGAATTCGAGCCGGAAGCCAAGGATGCGCCCGAAGAAACCCGTCTGTGCGAGCGAGCGCAGTTTGCGCAGGCCGGGCAGGTATTGCTTGTCCTCGACGGCGCCATGCTTCAAACCGCTCGCCGTCATCGCTGCCAACAGCGCCCGACCATGCGCGACCGTCAGGGCGACCGGCTTTTCCGCATAAATATGCTTGCCGGCCGCGATCCCTTTTTCGAGTGTCGCCTGGCGCTGATGGGTGGCGGCAGCGTCGAACAGCACCGTGTAGCGCGGATCGGATAGCGCCGCATCGAGATCGGTGGTCCAAGGCGCGCCGCCGTTCTCCCGTGCGATGGCAGCGAGACGCTCCTTGTCGCGTCCGACCAGGATCAGCTGCGGCACCACGCGATCCTCGCCCACCGCAAGGCCGCCTTCGGCACGGATCGGCGTGAGCGCATTTTTCAAATGCTGCGTGGCGCCAATGCGGCCAGTTGCGCCATGCACAACGATGCCGATAGTGCGGATGGCCATCTGGATGCGGTCGTATGCTATCTTGGACGAGACGTTCGCCGGGAGTGCTCGACCTCATGTTACGCAAAGCCACGCGTACTGACTATCCACCTATCTCGGAAATCCGGCTAACAGTTCGGGAGAACAAATGCCGCTTGATCAAATGGTGCGGCGGGCGAACAATCGTGTCCGAGAGCCGCCGGCGGTGCCGGTTTTTGCAAAATGAATTCGCGGGGGAGGAAACGGAATGACGACACGCAGAAGCTTCCTTAAAGGAGCGGGCGCGGCAGGCATCGCGTTCTGCGGTTGCGGAATGCTTGACGGCGCACATGCGCAGGAGGCGGGGCGG
>DATGVJ010000171.1:0-2589 GCA_035300505.1 Xanthobacteraceae bacterium | reverse complement strand
CTAAATAGGTAAGCTCGCCTGTCGGGGATGTGTGCGCAATTTTGCGCTCACCACGTTTCGCCAAAGGGCCGCAATTCCACATTGAACGACCACGCGCTGCGATCTTGGTGCACGACATGCCAAATCTCTTCCGCGATTGCCTTGGGCTTAACAAAGAATTCGTCGGGCCTGTCCTTGAAGCGCTCTCTCGTCCAAGCGAGGTCGATCACCGCATCGACAACTAGGTAGGCGACATGCACCCCTTTCGGCCCCAACTCGCGCGCGATCGCCTCGGCCAGAATACGTTGCGCGGCCTTCGTAGGCGCAAAGCCCGCGAACGATGGCTTCCCGCGCAAGGCGGACGTGTTGCCCGTCACAACGATGGCGCCGGTATTCGAATCTATCATGGCGGGCGAAAATCGCCGGGCCAGATATAACAACCCCATCGTGTTGACCTGAAAATTCCTGTTCAGAATCGATGGATCAATTTCGCGAAACGTTCCAAACGCACCGCCCACCGCATTGTGGATCACCACGCTGGGATTTCCCAGGTCGCGCTCGATCTGAGACGCCACGCGATCTATTTGGGCGGGATCGGAGACGTCACAGGGGTAACCCTTTGCAGTGACGAGCTCCTTTTCCAAGTCGACCAGACGTGCCTCGTTCCGCGCCAGAAGAGCGATGCGGTATCCTCCTTCCGTAAATCGTTTGGCAAGTGCGGATCCGGTGCCAGGCCCGACGCCGGAGATCAGGCAGATGGGTGCGCTCATGAGGATACCTCGATCAAACAGTCGCTTTAGCCATTGGCCGTCACTGAAACACCTTGGGCCGCTGCCGACAATTTTCGGAGATAGGGTTCGATATCCGGCTTGAAGTTCGGATGTTCGGCCAATCGCGCGAAATGCGCCATCGTGAGCGGATAGTCTGCATGCACGTTCTGATGCAGGATCTTGCTCAAGCCACGGTCGTTCAATTGCTGTACGCGCTGGCGCTCGTTCATGAACAGAACAAGCTCGGTCGCAAAGCATATATCAGCCAACGTGATATCATCCCCGACCAGCGAACTGCGACGCGGCAACAATGCACATTCGATTCCGCCCGCATAGATCGCAAATGCTTCCTTGGTCCTTGCGTGGATTGCTTCGTTTACCGTTCCATCCAATAGAGAGAGTAGGTAGATCTGGCTGTCCCGGGCAAATATGAGACTCGCATCGAGAAAGCTGTCGATCCTAGACGCCTCATAGGGACCGCGCCCGTACAGCGGAAACCGTTTCTCGCCGAGGCGAGCAACCGTGCGCATAATGCTGTTCGACTCGAAGATGCCGATTTGCCCTCCCGGGGCAAACGCTGCTGGAACGTTGCCAAAAGGTTGCGTTTCGAGAAACGCATCCGACTTGAAAAGCCGGGCACCGGTCATTCCGACCCGTCCTGTTCGCGCGAAGGATGATAAGGCGCGCTGCTCGTCCTCGTTCAAAGGACGAGCGTCATAGTCCCAAAGCCAATTCCTCAACTCTTTGCCGGATGCACCTCTGACCTCGATCTCGACGCCGCAGAATCGCGCCGCGATAGTGGCTTTCCAAACCCTGGGGTTTGGCAGGTAAGAGAAAATACGAAGGTCGGCCATAGCGGTTGGTGCTCCCAGTGCACGATCCGGGCGACTCATCCTGCGGCCATCTTCGAGAAATCCGGCTTGCGACGCTCGGCAAACGCCGCGAACGCTTCGCGCGCCTCGGCGGTCTGCAAGCGCTCGCGGAACAACCCGCTCTCCCGGCTGATTTGAGCAGCGATCCTGTCCATATCGCGCATCAACGCCTTGGTTTGTCTGAGAGAGCCGGCCGGCCGTTTGGTCAGAGCTTCGGCAGCCTCCCGAGCCTTGGCACGCAAATCCGCGGATGGCACCACGGCATTGGCCAAACCGCAGGCCAAGGCGGTCGCTGCATCAAGAGGCTCTCCCAGCGCAAACATGGCATAAGCGCGGACGTGCCCGATCCGCGCAGGCAACAGCCAACTCGACGCCGCTTCCGGCACCAGCGCCAGGTTGACGAACGGCGTCATCAGCTTTGCGGTGTCGGCAAGAAAGACAAGGTCGCAATGGAGCAACATCGTGGTGCCGAGGCCGACTGCGTTACCTTGCACGGCGGCCACGAGCGGACGGGTGGCTTTGCCGAGATTGCGGATGAATCGAAACGCCTGGCTCTCGCCTGTGTCCTTGCCGTTGGCTTGGGCACTGAAATCGGCGAGGTCGTTTCCGGCCGTGAAGCTGTCGCCGTCTCCTTGAAATAGCACCACTCGCACGGTCGGATCTTTCTCCGCGTGCTCCAGTTCATCCGACATGGCACTGTACATGGCGTTAGTCAGGGCGTTCTTCTTGTCAACGCGGGAGAGCGTCAATGTCATGACGCCGTTGGCTATCTCGGTCTTGATGTGTTCAGTCATGATCGCGCTCCTCAACCTTGATTGCTGCTAAAATCCACATGACTTATGCCCCTCCGAATACGGGTTTGCGCTTGTCGATGAAGGCCCGCACCGCTTCCTTGTGATCGGTCGTCCGCGCGGATCGAACCATGTTTTCCGCTTCCTGATCCATCGAATCCAGAAAGTCTGATGTGA
>DATGVJ010000170.1:0-9476 GCA_035300505.1 Xanthobacteraceae bacterium | reverse complement strand
GCGCGCGATCATCGGGTCGGGCTTCCCGGCCGACCTCATCATCACCTCGGCGCCTTTGATGGGGGAGTTGGAAAAGACCGGCAATATCACCAGCCGCACCGATCTCGGTCGCGTCGGCCTTGGGATCGCGGTCCGCGACGGGGCCGGCATGCCGAACGTGACGGCGGCAGATGGGTTCAAAAAGGCCCTGCTCGATGCGCCGCGCATCGCCGACGTCGATCCGAATTCCGGCCCCGTCTACGGATCGCATCTGCGTGGCGTCTACCAGAACCTTGGCATTGCCGACGTGGTGTTGAAGAAATCGGTCATGCAGATCGGCGGCAAGGAGGTCGCCGAAGCGGTCGCCAATGGGGCAGCCGATATCGGCGTGGCGTTCATCAGCGAAATCATCCCCATCAAAGGAGCCAAGCTCGCCGGCCCGTTCCCGCCGGCGTTGCAGGGCTACACCGTCTATGCCGCCGCCATCCCGAAGGCGAGCACCGACCCCACTGCGGCACGCGCCTTTATCGACGCGCTGGTCTCGCTCGCCATGGCGCGGCGCTGGACCGAGGCGGGGTTTGAGGCGCCAAAGTAGGTAGGGGCCGATTACGGAAAGTGCGTAGGGCGCAATCGATTTATTGCGCCATAGACCCACAAGGTCTTGGTGTTGGTGGACGAACGGCGCAATAAGCGATTGCGCCCTGCGCGCTAACATTATGTGACGATAATCATCGCGGATTAGGCCCAATGCCAGATACCGACCATCCGATAGATAAGCCCGTCGAGACCCAAAACGCCGCCCTGTTTGATCCCGCCGCAGCGGGCTGGGAGCCTTATGGCGACGATGGGTTTATCGGCCTCATCGGCCCATTCTGGATGCGCCCGGAGGGCGACAGCTACCGCTTTGCCTTCTTGGCGGAACGCAAGCATCACAATCGCCGTGGCTACGTCCAGGGCGGAATGCTGATGACCTTCGCGGACCGCTCGATGGGCATGACCTGCTGGTATGCCAACGAGCGCCAGCCGCAGGCCACGGTCCAACTCGACGTGTCCTTTGTCGACGCGGTCAAGATCGGTGAGTTTGTCGAAGCCAAGTGCACTGTCGTGCGGCGCACTCGCTCGCTTATCTTCATGAGCAGCGATCTTGTCGTCGGTGCGCGCATCGTGGCGACCGCCAAGGGCGTGTGGAAGACGCTGGGGAAGTAGCCGGGTTAAAAATCCGGCTTGTCGGTTTGCGGTATCGGAACAAAGTGTGCGTCGAAGGGATCGGCGCCACCGTTCTCGGCGCAGATCGATTCGTGCCAAACATTGGGTTCCTTGCGCCAGCGCTTGGACATGTACATGGGTTCGTTGAACGTGTCTTCGTCCTCGATCTTGACGAGGGCTTCCAGGAACTTGTTGTCGGGGGTGACTTTGAAGCGTTCCTCCACCCGCAGCTTGTCGGTGTGCGGGGTCCGGAACATGTCGATGTAGCTGTTCTTTTTTGCAGCGATGCCGATGGTGTGGATGACCAGTTCGCCGTTTTCGTAACGGCCGATCGATTCGCCATAGCGGGACGGCTTGATATATTCCGGATGCTTGTCGGTCATGGTGATGCGGCGCCACCACTGGTCGCGCTGCCAGATGATCATCACCTGCTTGGGGTTCTGGATGAAATACAACGGCTCGGTCGTCCACAGGAGCTGACCCGGCACGCCTCCCGGCCAGCAGCGCGACTGAGCCAGGAACGGGATCGCCGTCTTGCCGGCCAGCAGTTCCTCGTTCGAGATCCGCATCTGCTCGGCCGCCCAAGGCTTGAGAATCGGGTCCTTGTAGTTGCCGATCGCGGGCGTTGGCCGGCCGGTATCGTTGCCGCGAAGCGGATAGTCGGGATGCTGCTTGATTGGCCCCCGCAAGCCGGCGGGCGGATCGAACCAGCCGGTGCCGTAGCGCGCGATCGTGCCTCTCGCAGTTAGCGGCGTCCAGGCATGGGTACTTGACGAGGCCAAGTCTGGGATATTGTCGGGCGGCTCTGCGAAAACGGGGCTCGCGGCCGAGGCCGCAATGGCGGCACCTGCAACAAGTCCAACCCATTTCGCGCCGCACGCGCTCAATCTGTGAAAGGACTTCGGCAATAACAATGAATTCATCTGCTCCCTCATGGCGATCCCGGCTGTCGGTGTTCCAGGCCGGCCGGCGATCTTGTGTATGGCTGTCGCCGGTCAACCCCGAACATTCCAAATCATCAACAAGGCTGAAGTTACTCCATGCTTACGATTTCGTCGAGATACCTCCCGGAAAGCAATAGTCGCTTGTAAGTGCAAACAGCCGAACCAGCCACCAACCCCCGGACGAATTCGCACAGCCTTTCCGGCTCTGCACCCTTCCGACAGGAGCGGGTAAAATTCCATGCTATCCTGCTGCCAAGACCATCTCCCTGTCGAAAGGACGCCACCATGGAACCGATCATTTCTGATCTCTTGACCCGCTTCGAGAAAGGTACACTCACCCGCCGCCAGCTGGTTTCTGGCCTTGCGATGCTGGCCGCCAGCGGAACCGGGGCCTCCGCCCAACAAGAACTTGACTTCAAGAGCGCCGACATCGACCATATCAGTATCCAGGTCGCGGACCTTAATCGCTCCAGCGAATTCTATCAGAAAATGTTCGGTTTCAAGGTCGTGAGCCAGGACGTGCCGCTTGGCATTGTCCGCCTCGGCAATGACCGGTCCCTGGTTTCTCTCAATCACCAAGGCCCCGCCGGCATTGTCGATCACTTTGCAATCGGGATACCGGGTTTCACCAAGGAAGCCGCCGCACGCTACGCGTCACAACGCGGCGCGGCCGTGAATGACAACCCCTATCAGGGCCTGCACATCAAAGACCCGGATGGAATCAACGTGCAAATTTTTGGTCAGCGGTCGACCTCGACGGCTCGGTAGCCCGGATGGAGTGCCATAAGCGCGTTTACGCGCATTGGCGCGCAATCCGGGGAATTCTTGCTACCAAGCGAAGACCGTCCCGCATTGCGCCATAAGCGCACAAGAGCGCTTATGGCTTCATGCGGGCTACGGCCATCCTCGGCCCCCTCACGGCTTCGGCGGCAGAAGCGGAGCCGACATCGGGTGGAACTGGACGCGCGGTATGCTGTCCAGCGGGACATCATTGAGGTCGACCGGGCCGCCGCTCGAAGCCGTACCGCCGTCCTGCTGCTGATTGTCGACACTCTGTTGCTGTGCCGCCTGGGCCTGTTGATCGCCCCCAGCCATATCCTCGGCCACGCCTTCCTGCGGGTGGCCGGACATGATTTCGTCGCGCGCCTTGAGGGTGCGATCGGCCAGCTGGAGCGAATAGGGCAGCCGGTAGGATCGCGGCAGCCCACTCGGCACGTTGTTGGCATCCACCTCTTCGACCCAGAGATAGATGGCACCCGGACTGGACAGCTTGGGATCGGGTTCGACCACGCGGGTCCACAACAGCTGGAATCTCGGCGGCAATGCGCCGGTGCCGGGCCAGCCCAACAGGCTCTTGGTGGCAAAGAAGACCTCGATGAAGAACGCCGTACTGATGACGATTGCGCTGGCTTTGATCCACCAGGCGAAACGCGACGTAAGCCCCATCGCCAACAGGATGACGGAGAGAACCACATAGGCGGCCGAAATCGCCAGGATCGTAATTGTCATGAACAGGACCTCGAAAGGAGGCGCACCACCATCACTTCGTTGTGGTGCGGCGCACGTTGCGCGTAAGCTGAATTAGCGATTTCTCGCGATGATTGACATCGACCACCTTGCCGGTCGTATCGAGCTTGAAACGCACCGCGGTTTTTTCCTCGCCCATGCGGTTGAGCATGATCGTGTCATGCGAAACCACTTCCACCACCGGATTGATCTTCTCGACCTTCACAACGGTCGGAACCGGTCCGCCGCGCGTGGCAAGAAAGTAATGGACGTTGACGACATATTCGCCCGGCACGATGCCTCGGATGCTGATGGTTTCCTGACGGAACGGACTCGTGAGTTTGCGTCCATCCACCGTGAGTGTGTTGTTGGCGCTGCCGCGGTCGTCGCGGTCAAGCACCAGGAAGCCGCCTTCGCGCACATGATACCAGACAATATTGCCGAGCGGATCCTCGACATAGAGATCGATGTCGTCCGGGTGATCGTCAGGCCAGGTCATCGTGATGATGAATTCGGCCTTCGACTCGATTTTGCCTTCCTTGGCTTCGGGATTCATCGCCAACAGCGCAATGAAAAACAAAAACGCGACGACCTGCAGACCCTTGAACAGCATCATGCTGAATGGGTCGAATTTTTCGCGTGGATAGTTGCCGAAATCATCCATTCTGGTCTCGCTCCAGCACAGAGACGACAAAAACTTCAGTCAGGTCGGTGGCGAGCGCAAACACTTTCGATGTCGATTCATCAAGCAGATAGTATTGCGTCTGCAGCAGCACCGCACCGATCAGCCCTGAGAGCGTCGTGTACATCGCAACCGCCATGCCATCGCTCATCAGGCCCATCGAAGTCTTGATGGACGCGCGGTCCGCCGCATCGAGGCCGGCGATCGGCGCCAGCATCAGAATGAATCCAACGATGGTGCCGAGCAGGCCGAGCTTCATGACGGAGTCGCTGGCAAACGGTCCCAACTGGTTGGGGCCGCGCAAGGCGTCCGCGAGCCCGCGCAGCAGCAGCGTCTGATCGAGCCGCTTGTGTCCTTGCAGCCGTGCCTTCTCGATCAGGTTGCGAATATGGTCGGTGACCAATCCAGGCGGGAGGCGCGTGCCACTGGAGGTCAGCACGTTCCTGCCGGCGACGGAAAATCCGTCCACTCCCTGGCGTACGATTGCGGCGACCCGGTGGGCGGCATCCATTTCGCGTGAAATTGCCGTCGTACGGATGAAGCAATGGATCGAAGTGGCTATGTAAAGGCAAAGAATGATGAGTGAAATATAGGTCTTGTCGCTCGCCAACATGAGGCGAAACAGCCCGAAATACCACAACAGGACTGCCCCAAAGGTACAGACGCCGGTAAACATCAGCCACCGCAGCAGCGGCATGCGATCACTTGGAAAGTTGCTTTCTAGGACCTGGACAGCCATTGAGGACACGATCACTTTCTGGCTTGCATAAGCCTTCACGGAGGTGCCGGATAGTGGCGCAGGCGCGCCCCCGGTTCAAGTTGTACACGAGGGGTGGCAACAAGGAAATCGCCACGATTGGACAGCTTCCCCTCGGCCGGCAGCGGAGGTAGGCTGTTTACCTAAAACATTCCGGTTCCGGAGGTCGAGAATGCGTAAGTTAGCCGCCTCGCTCATTTTGCTGGCCACAACCTCGACGCTGGCACCCGCCGCCGAGCGCCCAATGCGGTTCTGGAACCTGACAAGCCATATTGTAGCGGAATTTTACCTGGCGCCGGCCGGCACGACAAATTGGGGCGTCAACCAGACCAAGAACGACCGGGACGGCACCGTGGACGTCGATGAACGCCTGCGGATTACCGACACGCCGCCCGGCACATACGACGCCAAGTTGGTGGACGTGAGCAAACGCACCTGCATCGTGCGCAACGTCAAGCTTGTCGCAGGCGAAATCTTCTCGATCGAGGAGAAGGAATTGACCGCCTGTACGCCAGCACCATAGCGGCGATATTTTTCGCAAGAACCGGTCGCGGCAAGGCGGTGAACTCCGCTGGCCTGTGTACGTGGGGCTGTGTACTTGTGCCAGTGTACTTGTGCCAGTGTACTTGGGCCTGTCCGCTCGCCTATTTCGACGAAGATAGCTGCGCGCAGATGGCGCCCATGAAATGTGGCGCGAGCATATTGCGGCAAGGCGGCCAGACGACTACGCTTGGGGCCTGCCTTGATTGAGACGGGCCTTATCTCCAGACTAAACTTAATTTCAAGCCAAGCAAATCTCAGCAAGTCCAGACCCGTCACCTGCGGGCACTACAAAGGTTGACCCGCAGTGACCAACCGGGAGATCCGCACCATGAGGACAAGATCAGTTGCGAGCGTCGTTGGCGCATTGCTGATGGCAACTGCGCTCACCCCCATCTACGCCGCCGACATGACCCACGAGCGCGCGCTCAACGTCGCCCAGGAACCGCAGAACTGGCTCTTGCATCATGGCAATTTCCAGGGCCACCGCTTCTCCGCACTCAAGGAAATCAACACCGATACGGCCAAAAACCTGAAGCTTGCATTCACCGTCGCCCTCGGCGGCTTCGAAGGCGCGGGCACGCGCTATAAATTCGGCAATCTCGAAGCGACTCCGCTGATCGAAGACGGCATCATGTACGTGCCGGACGGCTGGGGCACGGTGTATGCCATCGACGTCTCCCAGGGCAAAAAAGGCACCATCAAATGGCGCATGGATCCGGAAACCAACAAAGCCTGGGCCGGTGACGTCGCGTGCTGCGGCGTCAACAACCGTGGCGTCGCGCTCTGGAAGGACAAGGTAATCTCGGTCACGCTCGATGGTCGGCTCATCGCCACCAACAAGGCAACGGGTGAAAAGGTCTGGGAACGCAAGATCGCCGATCCCGCCATCGCCGAAACATTGACGCTGGCGCCCTTGATCGTGCGCGACGTTGCGATCGTGGGTACCGCCGGCGGCGAATTCGGCATCCGCGGCTTCATCGACGGCACCGACCTCAATACCGGGCAGGGTCTCTGGCGCACCTATACGATCCCGGGCGCGGGCGAACCCGGCAATGAGACCTGGAAGGACGGCAAGGACCGCTGGAAGCACGGCGGCGCTTCGGTTTGGGAAACCGCAACCTACGATCCGGAGACCGACACGTTTTATCAGGGCATCGGTAATGCCGGCGCTGACTGGGACCCCGAATACCGCCCGGGCGACAACAAATGGGCCGCCAGCGTATTGGCGCTCTCCCCGTCCGACGGCAAGATCAAATGGGGTTACCAGTACACGCCGAACGATCCCTATGATTACGACGAAATCTCCGAACACCCGATCATCGACGCTGTGGTCAACGGCGAAAACCGCAAGCTGGTGGTGCATGCGGCGCGCAATGGATTTTTCTATGCGCTCGACCGTACCAATGGCGCCTTCGTGGCCGGCAAGCAATATGTCGACGAATTGAATTGGACACCCGGCCTCGATCCAAAGACCGGTCGGCCGCTCAATTACGATCCGACCAAGGATGTCCAGGAATATGCCCCGGGCAGCCATGGTTCACGCGCCAATCCGCAGGGCGGGCGCCTGTGCCCGTCGCATGTCGGCGGCAAGAATTGGGAACCGAGCGCCTATAATCCGGAACTCAGGCTGCTCTTCATTCCGAGCATCGAAGGCTGCAACCAGGTCTTCACCGACGAGCAAAAGGACTTCATCGACCAGGGCGGCACGGTCACGCCGCGCACCCGGTTCGCCGGGGGCGGCACCAAGACCGCACAGCGGCTCTACGGCAGCCTCAAGGCGGTCGATCCGGTCACGGGCGACACCAAGGCCAACTTGAGATTGGAATATCCAAACTACAGCGGCACGCTGGCGACCGCCGGCAACCTCGTGTTCCTCGGTCACTCGGATGGCACGTTCTCGGCCCACGACGCCAAGACGCTCAAGGAAGTTTGGAGCTTCAATGCCGGCACCGGCATCAATGCGCCGCCCATCACCTATTCGGTGAACGGCAAGCAATATGTGGCCGTACTCGTTGGTTCGAAACAGCCCAACGCCGTCATGCCCAACGCGCCTGAACTCAAGCACACATCGACCGCGTCGATGCTTTACGTGTTCAGCCTGTAGGAACTCCGCGTAGGATGGGTCGAGCTAAAAGCGCTTCTTCAGCGCTTTTAGCGAAACCCATCAACCCCGTCCGCGATAAAGCGATGGGTTTCGCAAAACGGATCAACCCATCCTACGATTTTCAATCACTAACTCGCGATGCAAGAGACGCAAGCCGCCCATCACGCCAGACGCGGCCAACGGAGGAAGCCCATGACGAAAACATTCGCAGGTGCGCTTTTGAGTTCGCTGCTGGTCGCGACCGCGCTCACGCCGGTTTCCGCCGCCGACATGACACACGAGCGCGCGCTCAACGCCGCCAAGGAACCGCAAAACTGGCTTTTGCACCACGGCAACTACGAGGGTCACCGATATTCTTCCTTGAAAGACATCAACACCGGCAACGTCGAAAATCTGAAGCTCGCGTTCACGGCCGCGCTCGCCGGCGCCGAAGCCGGCGGCAAGGTCTACAAGCACGCCACGCTCGAAGCGACCCCGATCGTCGAGGACGGCGTGATGTATGTCACCGACGGATGGGGGCGCGTCTATGCCATCGATATGACCAGCGGCAAGAAGGCCATGTTCCGATGGCGGTTCGATCCCGAGATCGACCGCGCCTTCGCGGGCGACGTGGCCTGCTGCGGCGTCAACAACCGCGGCGTTGCGCTGTGGAAGGACAAAATCATTTCGATCTCGCTCGACGGCCGCATGTTCGCACTGAACAAGGCGACCGGTGAAGAAGTGTGGCAGCGCAAGATCGCGGATCCCGGCATCGCCGAGACCATCACGCTCGCGCCGCTGATCGTGAAAGACGTGGCGATCGTCGGCACCGCCGGCGGCGAATTCGGCATTCGCGGCTTCATCGACGGCACCGACCTCAACACCGGCAAAGGCATTTGGCGCACCTACACGATCCCCGGCGCTGGCGAACCCGGCAACGAGACCTGGAAGGACGGGAAGGAGCGCTGGAAGCACGGCGGCGGCTCGATCTGGGAGACCGCGACCTACGATGCGGAGACCGACACATTCTACCAGGGCATCGGCAACGCTGGTCCGGATTACGATCCGGAATACCGCCCTGGTGACAACAAATGGGCAGCGAGCGTGCTCGCGCTTTCGCCGTCCGACGGCAAGATCAAGTGGGGCTATCAGTACACGCCTAACGACCCCTACGACTTCGACGAAATCTCCGAGCACCCGATCCTCAACCTCAAGGTCAACGGCGAGGATCGCAAGCTCGTGGTGCACGCCGCCCGCAACGGGTTCTACTACGCCCTCGATCGCACCAACGGGTCGTTCGTCACCGGCAAGCAATACGTCGATGAACTCAATTGGACACCCGGCCTCGACCCGAAGACCGGACTGCCGCTGAATTACGACCCGACCAAGGACGTGCAGATCTACACGCCCGGCAGCCATGGCCTGCGCGGCCAGCCTGGAACCAAGCTGTGTCCCTCGAACATCGGCGGCAAGAACTGGCAGCCGTCGGCCTACAATCCCGAGCTTAACCTGATGTACCTGCCGACCGTCGAGGGCTGCAACGCGCTCAACACATCGGAGCAAAAGGACTTCATCGACCAGGGCGGCACCGTGCGGCCGCGCGACCGGTTTACCGGCGGTGGATCGACCCCGATTCGGACCGAAAAGCGCTACGGAGCGCTCAAGGCGATCGATCCGGTCACGGGAGAAACCAAGGCGGTGGCGAAGCTCCCCTACCCGAACTATGGCGGCGCGCTGGCGACTGCGGGCAGCCTTGTGTTCAACGGTGGCATCGAC
>DATGVJ010000169.1:0-2442 GCA_035300505.1 Xanthobacteraceae bacterium | reverse complement strand
CGGGGTGCACGAGCGCGAGGCCGAGGACCGTGAGGCACAAGGCGGTCACTGGTTTCACGGTGGCGAAGCCCGAGCCCCAGCTCGACAACATCGGCAATCCGCCCCACCAGCCGATGAGCACCGCCGCGGCAATCGTCACCGCGGCAAAGCCAACAGCCTGACTCGCGTGTTGCCTTTTGCTGCTGCGGACCAGGGCAAAGAGCGTCATGTAGGCTCCAGAGAATCAAAAGCCGAGCCGGCAGGCGCTCCCGGACCAGTGGTCGAACCTAATCCGGCGATGTTTTCAACATAAGTGCTTGCGTGAACGGGGCTATGTGTTTGCAGAAATTTTTTGTCGCAGCCGCAACAATTGGCTGCTCCGGTCTCGAGCGGGGCCCCGGCCCTTGGTGGCAAACTAGCGTGGAAGGACTGGCGCTGCGTGAGGGGTTGGGAGCCCCACGTTAGAATCCAACGCCGGCCACGTCGGCGCGTTCCTGCGCGAAAAAGCTGTTGTTGTAAATCGGTGCCAAATTGTGACCCTGCCGCAAACCTTCAAACTTTTTCGGAATGCCAAGAACCTCCGGTTACGGAGTTCTGTCTCAGTTGGCTGAACGAGTCTTCGCAACCGCGATAAGCTCGGGTCGGAATTCGAAATGCATTGTGTCGTAGTGATACCACTTTCCTCCCCAAATGAAGCCATGCTGTTCGAAAATTCGAACGATCTCCAAGGGCACCTCATTCCTGTAGGGAAACCGGCCGTCGGGTGCGGCCTCCGACCAAAGCCAGTAGTGGGTATGGGTAGCTGCAATGTCGATCGCGATCCCAAAACCGTGGGCACTTCGGCGGTTCGTTCCCGCAATCGGACGGCACTTGTAGGTCCCCTGAGTAGGCCGCAGATATTCGAGGAACTGGTCGGGCAACTTGTCGAGCTCATCTGATACTTTCTGCAAGGCCGCGGCCGCGCCGTTAATCCTTGTAAATTCGACACTCTTGCCGCCTTTGCTTGGAAGCCATACGACGCTGGCCGCGTTCGACATGAAGCCCACTGCTTGGCAATCACCATACATCTTCTTGAATAGTGGCAGATACCTTGTCCGCCCCGGGTCGAAATTGATTGCCGGTGCGAGTCCCTTCTCGCCGAGGGGATATTGCATCGAGAACATATCCTTGATGTCCGGATCATCAAGCATCGCGTCGAAGCCCTTAGCGCCCTTCCCATCGTCGATAGGCATGCGTGTGCCGTCCTTCCAGACGATATCGTTGGCTGCGATCCGCTCGAGGAAGTCCGGATAGGCACGGACCAGTGCTTCCGCAGCATCGGCCGGCGGTCCCGCCGGAGCCTGGGTGTGGGCAAGAGTGGGAAATGTCATGACAGGCACGCACATCAGGGCGGCGCGAGACACCGTTGTCCTCGATTTTTGGCGGGTCATACCGATCTCGACCATTGGAGGCAGTCGCTGTTTCTGTGCGGAGGAGATTGCGTCCTTCGTTCCCATGTCTTCCTGTCAGAACAGGGAGATCTGAATACCGGGCTTCACCCGGCCCACGATCGCGGCAGATAGACATGGAACTTGCTGAATACGCGATCCGGCTCATTGAGCCAAATGACGGGGCGATGGTTCAATCGGTGTTCGAATCTGACCATGGCTACTGCGAGATCAACCAAGGCACGCCGGCATCCGAGACGCAAAGCCTCTTCACCGACTTGCCTGAAGTAAGGATTGTGGCGACAGGTTCGCCTACTCGGTTTTCGATTGCCATGGCGGGCTTGTGGTGATCAATCTCGTCCGCGAATATTCCCAGAACGGCATTTGTTCCTTGGGCTTCTCTTCGTCGAGCGTGAACGCCTCCAAAGCAACGGCGTTACTGTCATGATGAACGTGCTTGGGCGCACGTTCTGAGGTAAGCCATTCGCCAGGACGCCGTGACAATCCTCGCAAGCCCCATGGCGGCTTTGGGTCAAAATCCGTCACCGAACGTTATGCGCGGCGGCGACGGGTGCTCCCCAGAAACCGGACGCCGATTGGCGACCCGGAGCGCTTGCGTTGAGGCCATGCTGGTCATTCTCACAAGCAAGGAGAATGACCATGCAGGTCAACGAAACCGAAACCGCACCAAAGCGCGCCGCTTGGAACAAGGGCAAACTGATCGGAGCCAAGCCGCCGCTGCGGCCTAAACACGTCTGGTCGATCCGCACCAAGCTCCAGATAGCAGACCGCAAGCGCGATCTGGCGATGTTCAATCTTGCGATCGACAGCAAGCTGCGCGGTTGCGATGTTGTCGCTCTCAAGGTGGAGGATATTGCGCCGCACGGCTACGCCGTCGAGCGCGCAACGGTGCGCCAGAAAAAGACCGGCGTGCCGGTGCGGTTCGAGGTGACCGAACAAACCCGGCAGGCCGTCGATGACTACATCCGCACCGCGGACAGAAAGCCCGGCGATTTTCTGTTCGCGGCGCCGCGCC
>DATGVJ010000168.1:0-8205 GCA_035300505.1 Xanthobacteraceae bacterium | reverse complement strand
CCTCCGGCTGCCGGTCAAGTGGTTTCGGAGCTCAGACGATCGCAATACTCAACCGAGCTCTACGATCTCGCTCCGGGCGGCTGTCCGGCCTCTTGTCCGGATGCCCACCGACCGACACACGGCCACAGGCACGTGCGAAATAGGGCAATTGCGCAGATATGCGAATCGCGAACGCAATGCAAGATTTTTTTTCAAGTGTCGTAAAAAATCTGTCGCTAACGAGACCAGCTCACGTCTCTCTCGCCGATTCTTCTTAAGACTTGTTCTTCTTAAGACTTGGAAGCTGCGTTGCTTCACTCGCGCGCGGTGAACGGCTCGATTACCTGCGCGCTGCGAATGAACTGGATCATCACGTAGATGCCGAGCAGGAAGAAAGCTGCCTGCAGGATGAGGACGCCTTCCGACCCAAGGCTAAACATGTTGGCAACCGCCCAGCCGCCGGCGAAGGCTGCGCCGAACACCTCGGCGCCGATCAGGATGGCTGCGCTCACCACGGTGAGCACGTGCATCCAGATGATCTTGCGGCCGCCGTTCGTTGCATCCGTCATGGCATGGGTCCTTGAGTTACGCGTGACACCCGACATTTACGCCATCTGGCGGGGGGATCAAGGGGCCCGGGATGGAGCAATGAGGCATGGAGCCTGGATGGAGTGCCAAAAGCGCGTTTACGCGCGTCTTGCCACGCGCAATGAGCGCTTCGAAGAAGCGCAATCGCACGCAATCCGGGGCGGAGTTGTGGCTTGGCGTGATCCCGGATTATGCAAAGAGCGCGTCAACGGACGCGCCCTTTGCTCCAAAGGGGCTACGGCTTACACCGGCAGGAACTTCGCGAACTGTTCTTCGGTCGTGCGCTTGAGATATTTGCGGTAGCGATCGTAGCAGCGTTGCCCTTGCACGATCCGGCCAAATTCGGCGTCGGGAACGTTTTCCGGCGGCACGTAAGCGATGGGAGCCGAAACCGGAATGAGGTTGGAGCCGCGGCCGACCTGAAGCGTAGTCATGATGCCGAACATTTCACGCTTGTTGTTCGGCCGCGAGATGATCACCATGCGATACTGCCCAAGCCGGTTGGTGATGAGGTAGACGAAGCCCGACTGATTTGGCATCGACACGAGGCCGCTTTGTGAATATTCGGCATCCACCCGTTCGGATTCCTTGAAAATCAGACTGGACAGGGTGTCGTCCCAGCGCAGCACGGTCTGATAGGCATAAATGTCGCTGGGTTCGCCGAAGGAGGGCCGCAGCGTCAAATAGGTGCCTTCGAGCCATGAGACGGAAGGGCGCGAATAGAAGCCGAGGTCGCCAGGTGCGAGGCTCGCGAGGCTCGAAACAGTCGCTTGAGCCGGGCTCCCATTGGCGCCATTCTGCCGCAGAGATACGCCAAGCGCTTCCTCCAGCCGGACCATGGTTGCGAGCGTAAACGGCCGGCGGCAGGCCAGCACCTTTTCAAGCGTTGAGACGCTGATCTTGGCTTGATCGGCCAAGCGCCGCCGCGACAGGCGCCGGCGCGCCAGTTCCTCCAGGACGAGCGCGGCCACGACCCGGCTCTGCTCATCCGAAAGCTGCTTGTCGGAAGCGGCGGGCATTGCGATCCCCACTACGGTATTCATCCGCACAATTCCTCACATATCCGCACAAGCCGTCCATCGGCAAGGCCGTTTCTGGCGTGTCGTTGCCAATCATTCGCGAACATAACGCTCACCGCACAGCACCAACCTGGCGCAAGAACATCGCGGATTGGAAATGAATCAACGGGAGCGGCACGCATGAGCCAAGTAGTCCACATGGGCAACAGCACGACGGAAACTCAAGGAACGCAAAGCAACATCGCAGCAGAAAATGACCGTCACATTCGTCGAGGCACGCAAGGCCATAGCTCCGATCCCAGCTTCGGGTTCGGTTGCCGGGGCCAGCGGTCCTGGCGGATTACGGATTTTTCTCCCCACCTGTTGACCGTGATTGTGGCCGCAATTGCGGCTTTTTTCACAATCATGCCGGGCCCTGGCAGGGCCGAGACCCTCACGGTCCCGAAATTCGTCACGCCCGCAGAAATGCGTTCAGGATCGCTTTTGCTCCGCAGTGAAGGCGACCGCTACGTCGAAGCACCGCTTGTCGCAACCGACATTGATATCGCGGTCTCTGGTCCGACCGCGCGTGCACGCGTCAGTCAGATATTTCACAATCCCACGGACGGTTGGGTCGAGGCGGTCTATGTGTATCCGCTGCCCGAAGGCGGCGCGGTCGATACCCTGAAAATGGTGATCGGCGAGCGCATCGTCGTCGCCGAGATCCAGGACCGCAAGACTGCACGCGAGATCTATGAACGCGCCAAGGCCACTGGCCAGAAGACCGCGCTCATGGAACAGGAGCGGCCAAACATCTTCACCAATTCGGTCGCCAACATCGGTCCCGGCGAAACGGTCGTGATCCAGCTCGAGTACCAGGAGCCGGTCCGCCAATCGGGTGACCAGTTCTCGCTGCGTGCGCCGCTGGTGGTCGCGCCGCGCTACAATCCGCAACCGGTCGTGCAGAGCGTGGACTTGCGCGCCGAAGGCCGCGGCTGGGGTAATGTGACTGATCCGGTGCCGGATCGTGACCGCATTTCCCTGCCGGTCAACGACCCACGCGTCCATGCTCCGGTCAATCCCGTCGCCATTACGGTCCGCTTGCAGGCTGGGTTCGCGTTGGGCGAAGTTAAAAGCCACCACCACACTGTCAACATCGACACGATTGCGGACGATACGCGGGTGATCAAGCTCGCCCAAGGCCCGGTACCGGCCGACCGCGATTTCGAACTGACCTGGAAACCGCACACTGGCGCGGCGCCTACCGTGGGGCTCTTTCGCGAACAGGTCGGCAGCGCCGATTCGCACGCTGAATACCTCCTGGCCTTCGTGACGCCGCCGGCATTGCAGCAGGCACAAACAGAAGAACAGCGCCCGCGCGAAATCATCTTCGTGATCGACAATTCGGGATCGATGGCCGGCACTTCCATGACGCAAGCGAAGGCGAGCCTCATCTATGGCTTGGAGCGGCTCAAGCCCACCGATCGGTTCAACGTCATCCGTTTCGACAACACGTTCGACGTCTTGTTCTCCGATGCGGTGCCGGCCGACGCCAACCATGTGTGGCAGGCCAAGAACTTCGTGAATGCGCTGCAGGCCCGTGGCGGTACCGAAATGGTCCCGCCCATGCAGGCCGCCCTCAACGACCGGCGCGGTAACGACGCCGCCGGCACGATGCTGCGCCAGGTCGTGTTCCTCACCGACGGCGAAATCGGCAATGAGCAGCAGCTGTTCGACACCATTACGGCCATGCGCGGACGCTCGCGCGTCTTCATGGTCGGCATCGGCTCGGCCCCGAACAGTTACCTCATGACCCGCGCGGCTGAACTTGGCCGCGGCACGTTCACCCATATCGGTGCGGTCGAGCAGGTTCAGGAACGCATGCGCACGCTGTTCGACAAACTCGAAAGCCCGGTCGTCACCAACCTGACTGCGACGTTTTCAGCTAACGGTGCCGATGTGACCCCGGTGGTGTTGCCCGACCTCTATCGCGGCGAGCCGGTGGCGCTGACCGCCCGGGTCGGCGCGCTTTCCGGCACGATCGAAATCAAAGGGTTGATCGGCGAGCGGCCCTGGATCGTGACCTTGCCGCTGGCCAACGCGGCGCAAGGCCGTGGACTCTCCAAGCTTTGGGCGCGGCGCAAGATCGCAGATGCTGAAGTTGCGCGTACCTTGCGCTCGATCACGCCGGAGGAAGCGGACAAACGCATCCTTGCGCTTGCTTTGGATCATAACCTCGTCACGCGGCTGACCAGCCTGGTCGCAGTAGACAAGACGCCGAGCCGTCCTGCCGGCGCGCAACTCACGCGCGCCGAAGTTCCGCTCAACCTGCCGGCCGGTTGGGAGTTCGACAAGGTGTTCGGCCGTCCGGGTGCGGGTGGCGATCACGCGCCGCTGCCGATCGAACGCCGTGCGGACCGCGCCGACGAACTCCAGAAGGTGGCTTACGCCAGAGTGGTGCGCACAAGCGCTGCTGCCGCGCAGACCGCTCCGGGTGGAGCCGCCCAGATGCCTACCGCCGGCGTGGCGCTGCCGAAGGGCGCGACGGACGCTGAGATCCGCATGCTCGTCGGGCTGATGCTCTTCCTCATGAGCCTGGTGATCTTCGTCCTTCACCGCAGGTGGCGCGTCCAGTCAGAAATTGGGGTCTGACCCCTATTTCGAGGCAACAGGAAAACAACATTCGAATCCTCCCCTTAAGCCCCCCAGGGGAGGCCCAAGGAGGGGGTGGTTCCCCCCGACACCGCCCCTCCAGCGCGCACGCAGCCACGGCCAACCGGCTGCGTGCGCGCCCAAATCCAGAAGTCGGGAGAAATTGGGGTCTGTCCCCATTTTCTCAATTTCGAGGCACCCATGCGATCCGCGATGACCGAAGCGATCTCCGATGTGCTGCTGTCAAACTTGGCGCGTGTGGCACGTGCGCTGTCAGCCCTCATGATGATCCTGGCGGTGGTCCTCGCGCTTGCGGGCCTTGTCCTGATCGGACAGGGCGTATGGGTGCACGCCAAGGCGGTCCTTGCTCAAGTGCTGCTCGATCGCGCCTTTGCACAAGCGCTGGCGACCGGCGAAGCCGTCAAGCCGTGGTCATGGGCTGACACCTGGCCGGTGGCGCGCATCGAATTCCCGCGATTGGGAAAAAGCGCGATCGTTCTCAGCGGATCGAGCGGCCAGGCGATGGCTTTCGGACCCGGCCAGGTCGAACGCACGCCGGTGGCCGGCGAGCCCGGCACCACGATCTATGCTGCTCATCGCGACACCCATTTCGACTTTCTCGGCGGCGTCGCGATTGGCGATGCCGTGACGGTCACGCGGCAGGACGGCAAGGTCGTTCGGTTTCGCATCACGGGGACCGGAATCGCGCGCTGGGATGCTTCCGGCATCGACCCGCGCAAGGATGATGCGCGTCGGCTTGTGCTGGTGACCTGTTGGCCGCTCGACGGGCGGTTATCAGGGCCGTTGCGGTATCTCGTTTATGCGGAAATGGTCAGCGAGACCGCCGACGTTGCCAGGTGAACGCATGCGTCTCCTGATTATCAATCCGCCGCATCCATCGATCGGCAGTCGCATCCCGCGCGAGCAGTTGCCTCCACTCGGACTCTTGTCCATCGGCGGCCCGCTTATCGACGACGGTCATGACGTTGCGCTCATCGATGCCGAATTTGGTCCGATGCCGTTTGGCGATATCGTGCGTGCCGCCATGGCAGCCGAGCCCGATGTAATTTTGCTTGGGCATTCGGGTTCCACGTCGGCACACCCGATCGTCGCCGATCTGACCCGCATGCTACACATCGCGATACCGGCTGCGCGCGTCGTCTATGGCGGCGTGTTTCCGACCTATCATTGGCGGGATATCCTCAACGCGGAGCCGCAGATTGACATCATCGTGCGCGGCGAGGGCGAGGCGACAGCCCGCAACCTCGTCCACGCGTTGGAAACGGGCAGGTCGCTCGCTGAAGTTCCAGGGATCGCCTATCGGGCTAACGGTGTCCCAACCGCGACGTCGCCTGCTACGGTCATCCGCGACCTCGATGCTTATCGGGTCGGCTGGGAGCTGATCGATCACAAGCGCTACAGCTATTGGGGTGGCAAGCGCGCCGTGGTGGTGCAGTTCTCGCGCGGTTGCCCGCACCTGTGCAATTACTGCGGACAGCGTGGCTTCTGGACGCGATGGCGGCATCGCGATCCGCAAAAGTTTGCCGCCGAGATTGCGCGGCTCCATCGCGAACACGGCGTCGAGGTCATCAATTTCGCCGACGAAAACCCGACTGTTTCGCGCAAAGCCTGGCTGGCTTTTCTCGAAGCGCTGATCGCCGAAGACGTCAACCTCACGCTGGTCGGCTCTACGCGCGCCGATGACATCGTGCGTGATGCAGACATTCTGCATCTGTACAAGAAAGCTGGTTTCGAGCGATTTCTGCTCGGCATGGAAAATACCGACGAAGCGGCACTGGACCTTATCCGCAAGGGCGGAGCGACCAAAACCGACCGGCAGGCGATCAGCCTGTTGCGTGCGCACGGCATCCTCTCCATGGCTACCTGGGTTGTCGGCTTCGAGGATGAGCGCCCGCGCGACTTGTTACGCGGCTTGCGCCAGCTCCTGTCATACGATCCCGATCAGATCCAGGCCCTTTATGTGACGCCGCATCGCTGGACGCCGTTCTATCGTCTTGCGGCGAACCGGCGGGTCGTACAAACGGACCAGCGCCGATGGGACTACAAGCACCAGGTCCTTGCCACGCGCCACTTGCCGCCCTGGTGCCTGCTGCTCTTTGTGAAATGCATCGAAGCCATCGTTCAGTTGCGCCCAAAGGCGCTTTGGCGCGTGCTGGCACATCGCGACGCAAAGCTCCGCCGCGCGATGCGATGGTACACCCGCATGGGCCGGCGCGTATGGCCACACGAGATATTGAGCTTCCTGTTTCGCGAACGACGCGTGAAGCATGGCCCGTCATTGGCGGAATTCTTCGGATCCGCGCAGGATGCGGAGGAGGAATCCATGAGAGCACACACCAAGGAGCGTGCCGTGTCATTGCCACGGGACGCGGTGGAACTGGTGTAAAGGGTCAGAACGATCGAGCGGTCCGGCGATCGCTATTCATCCTCAGGAGTTTGTAGCCTGCTGATCAGGACCGAATTATTGTAAAATGAAATAGCCAGATCACTGAAACGCAAAAGCCTGGTGCCGATAATGATCGACTTGCCCGACCAAACGATTTTCTTCAGACACGGCTGAGAAATCCGATTCCACGGCACCAGCCTTGCGTGTGCCCGTGTTGGCTCGATAAGCCTTAATTGCTTCGAGGTGCGATGGGCCCACAACAAAGTTTTCGTTTTCCAGATTGAAGAGAACGTATTGGCCAAAGTACCGCTGCTCAAGGTGTGCGGCATGGCGTTGGTAGAGGGTGTCACCAAACTCTGTCACTTGGTCAGTGTCGCCTTGCATCGTGGGTCCTCTTACCACTACGCCTATTGGCCATCTTTGCCACTCAGTCTTTCTTTTTTGATTGTTTACCACCAAAGCGCTCTCACGTCCTTTATGTCCTCACAATCGCATTTTCCCCGATCGCGTTGATCGGTTTCAGTAATTGTCGCCAACTTATTAACGCATCACCGATCCAATCACACGGAACGCGCCCTGGGACGCGCCGGATTGAGCCCCTTGGTGGTGAACTTCTGCGCATTGTGCTTGCGTCCGATCTGCCGCCCTTCGCCGCCGCTGTTGCCTGCCTGGGCCGGCGGCCCGTTCGGCACCAGTTGATGCTTGCCGGGGCCGATCAGGTCGGCGCGGCCCATGCGTTTCAAGGTCTCGCGCAGCAGCGGCCAATTCTCGGGCGCGTGGTAGCGCAGGAATGCCTTGTGCAGGCGGCGCTGGCGCAGGCCCTTGACGGCTTCGACAGCCTCGGACCCGCCATGTCGCACGCCGCGCAACGGATTGACGCCGGAATGGTACATGGCAGTCGCGACGGCCATGGGCGATGGCAGGAAGGTTTGCACCTGGTCGGCTCGATAGCGGTTGTTCTTGAGCCAGACGGCGAGATTGAGCATGTCCTCGTCGGTCGTACCCGGATGAGCGGCGATGAAATAAGGAATCAGGAAATATTTCTTGCCGGCTTTCCTGGCTGCCTCGTCGAACAATTGCTTGAAGCGGTCATAGGTGCCGATGCCGGGCTTCATCATTTTTGAAAGCGGCCCGTCTTCGGTGTGTTCCGGTGCGATCTTGAGATAGCCGCCCACGTGGTGGGTCACGAGTTCCTTCACATAGGCCGGACTCTCGACCGCAAGATCGTACCGTACGCCAGACGCCACCATGACTTTCTTGACGCCCGGCACCGCGCGCGCCTTGCGATAGAGCCCAATGAGGGCGTCGTGAGACGTGTTGAGGTTCGGGCAGATGCCGGGATAGACGCACGACGGCCGGCGGCATGCTGCCTCGATTTTCGGGTCCTTGCAGGCCATGCGGTACATGTTGGCGGTGGGACCGCCGATGTCCGAAATGACACCGGTGAATCCCGGCGTCTTGTCCCGGATGGTTTCGATCTCGCGCACCACCGAGGTTTCGGAACGGTTCTGGATGATGCGGCCCTCATGCTCGGTGATCGAGCAGAAGGTGCAGCCGCCGAAGCAGCCGCGCATAATCGTC
>DATGVJ010000167.1:0-46534 GCA_035300505.1 Xanthobacteraceae bacterium | reverse complement strand
GAGCTTCACCGCCTCGGTGATGCGATGCAGGTAGCCGGTAGAGTTGTGGCCAAGCTTGTGCAGTTCGGCGGCGTCCAGGAGGTTCATCGCCTGCAGCAGCGACGGCCCCTGGCACCATGGGCCGCAGGCATAGAGCCGGATGTCGCCAAACGAGGTCACGGTGGGTTCGTCGAAGCCCGAATGGTAATCACTGAGATCCTCGGCCGTAAGGATGCCGCCATTCTCCTTCTGAAACTTGACGATGGCGCGCGCGATGTCGCCGCGATAGAAGGCGTCGCGCGCGGCGGCGAGACCGACATCGCGCCCGCGCGAACGAACTGCTGCCTCCTGGTCCGCCATGTGTTGCAAAGTGGCGGCGAGCGCCTTCTGCACGAACACCTCGCCCGCATGCGGCGGGCGCCCTTTCGGCAGATAGAGATCGACATTGGTCGGGAACTTCCGGTACTCGGCCTCATGTTCGGCGATGACCTCCGCCATGAGCGGGTAGACCGGAAAGCCATCGCCCGCATAGCTGATCGCCGACTGCGCGACCTCGCCGAAGCTCATTGTGCCGAAGCGCGCGAGCGCGGTGATCCAGGCATCGGGTGCCGCCGGCACCACGGTGCGCATGATGCCTTGCGGGATCTTGCCGCCATGGTTCTTCATAAAGTAGTCGCGATCGAGCGCCTTCGGCCAGGTGCCGAGGCCGGGAATCGTGACGATGCGATGGTCAGCGGCGGAATAGATGATGATCGGCGCAACACCAGCGACGTTTACGAATTCAGGCTGCACGACACCGAGCGCGATGCCGGCCGCGACGCCGGCGTCGATCGCATTGCCGCCCGCCTCGAGAATCTTGAAACCGGCCTCGGCGGCGAGATACTGGGTCGCGGCGATCATGTGACGTGTGCCCATGATGGTCGGGCGATGGGCTTTCATATTGTCTCCCGTGGAGCCAAGGATTTTGGCTTGAATGACATTGAGCGTGTGGCGCCATCTTGCCCAGGATCGAGCCCGCGAGCAACCGCGGGCGGTCTGGCGCGGCACAGTGGAGCTTTGGCGCCTCGGATGGCACGTCTCATCAAGCTGCCGCTTTGGATCGACGAACAGCAATTCGCTGACATCCTTCCATAGGCGCCCCGTCAAACGGTTGCACAATCCGACTTGCGGTATTGGTTGTCGGAGGGAGGGGTTAATGGAGCTACCATTGCCATGTGTGTTTGATGGGGGGAGACCGGCTGAAAGAGGGAGTTTCAGGACTTCGGGAATTGGTGAGCAAAAACATTCTCAACTGTAGCGATTGCCGTCGCCACCTCGGAATGCACCAACCCGGATGATCCCGTGTGGCTGAGCTTGTTCAAAACGGTCGAACGCATGGTGTCCACAGCCGTTTCCAAGGCGGCGGGTACGAAATCGGGTACCTGAGCTCCCTTCGCTCTGTGTCCCTCGCGTTCTCTCTGACGGAGGATGATTCCGTGGATGTGCGGACGCGAGTTGCGGCAGTTTCGGTCTTGACTCTTGTTCTTATTTTGTTCTTAGAGCATTATTCGTCGCAGTTGAATCGGGAGGATTCTCAACGGTTTGTAAATGAGCGAATCTGTCGGCATTGATTCGATTTGCCGGAAGCAAAGTTCGTCCGTCTTCTTGCACGATTTATGGTCAGGCATCCGAGCTACAAAGAAACCAGTCTCCTTCATTCAGATGCTAAGATCGAGCTTTTTTACAAACAGTTGTCCTCGTCCTGTTGGTTACCAGCATCATCCTTGCGGTATTTGGCGGCGTTACCATCGATCACAAGCAGACTTGGCATTGGGCAGAATTGGTGGGTCCTCATATTCTCAGCATGTAAATTGAATTTGCGTTAGGCGGCTGAGCGATGCCCCAATATCACCAGCTTTAGGCAGGGTTCAATCGGTTTGTTCCGTGTCTGCGTTTTGGCTGTCTGCATGTCGTAAACTTTCCGTCAATTTTTTGCCGTGCTATATTATACCGTAATTAGGCTGCCTAAGAATTGCTGCATGCCGCAATGTGTCAGGGATTTGCGATTGTCTCCAAAAAACCCATCTTTCCTCCTTAACCCCACATCCTTCTCATCTTCTCTCGCACATCGACCGGCTCGCGCGCGAGCCGCACGCCCGAGCCGACCGCGGCGCGCGGCGGCGGCCATGCGCAATTGTCGAAATGCCCGAGCATCTGGTTCGGAATGAACCGCGTGCGCTGCGCATAGACGTGGCGGTCGCCGAGCCCGCGCTGACCGTGGGTATAGAAGCGTTGCGGCACCATGAGATGGAGATGATCCTTGGCGCGCGTCATGGCAACGTAAAGCAGGCGGCGCTCTTCTTCGATCTCGGGCGTCGAGCCGGTCGCGAGATCGGACGGCAGGCAGCCATCGACTGTATTAAGGAGGAAAACGCTGGTCCATTCCTGTCCCTTGGCGGAATGGATCGTCGAGAGGATGAGGTAGTCCTCATCGAGCAGCGGCACGCCGGCCTGGTCGCTGGTTGCATCCGGCGGATCAAGCGTGAGTTCGGTGAGGAAGCGTTCGCGGCCCGGATAGCTGGATGCGATTTGCGCGAGTTGCGCGAGATCATTCTGGCGCTGTGCCGCATCCTCATGCAGGCGCTCGAGATGCGGCGCGTACCAGCGGCACACGAGATCGAGTTCCGCCGGCCAGGCGGCCGCATTTGTGTGTAAAAGGCTCATAGTGGTTTCGAATTCGGGCCAGTGCGTTGCACTGGCCGCGGGCGGCTTGAATTCGCTTAGAATGCACACCGGATTGGTGCTCTCCGCCATGCGGTCAAGCAGGCGCGCCGCCCAGCCGGGTCCGACGCCGGGCAGGAGTTGCGCGACGCGAAAGCCTGCGACGCGGTCGGCCATGTTCTGCGCCCAGCGCAGCACCGCCAACACGTCCTTGATATGGGCGGCTTCGAGAAATTTTAAGCCCCCGAATTTCACAAAGGGAATATTGCGGCGCGTGAGTTCGACCTCGAGATTGGCGCTGTGATGGGAAGCACGAAAGAGCACAGCCTGTGATTTCAGCTTGGTGCCGGCTTCGCGATCTTTGAGGATGTTCTCGACGATATAGCCGGCCTGTGCGGCATCGTCCGCGACATTGACGAGGAAGGGGCGTTCCGCCGAAACGCGGTCCGACCAGAGGTTCTTGGTGAAGCGCTCGGAGGTAAGATCGATGACTGCGTTTGCTGCCGCCAAGATCGGCTGCGTCGAGCGGTAGTTACGCTCCAGCGTGACGACGTCCGCTTTCGGACTGAAATGTCCGGGAAAATCCAGAATGTTGCGAACCGTGGCAGCGCGGAACGAATAGATCGACTGCGCGTCGTCGCCGACGACAGTGAGGCCGCGGCCGTTTGGTTTTAGGGCGAGCAGAATGGAGGCCTGCAGGTGGTTTGTGTCCTGATATTCGTCGACCAGCACGTGATCGAACCGCGCCCCCACATCCTGCGCCACCGCACCCTCGACCATCATCTGCGCCCAGTAGAGCAAGAGATCGTCGTAATCGAGTACGTTCTGCTTTTGCTTGGCCTCCACATAGGCGCCGAACAGTCTGCGCAGTTCCGCCTCCCATTCGGCGCACCAGGGAAAGAACGAGCCGAGGATTTCAGCCAACGGCGCCTGCGCATTCACCACGCGCGAATAGATGGACAGGCAGGTTCCCTTCATGGGAAAGCGCTTGTCGGTATTCGAGAAGCCGAGGTCGTGGCGCACGAGATTCATCAGGTCGGCGGAATCCTCGCGATCATGAATCGTGAACGTGGTGCTGAGCCCGATGTCGAGCGCATATTCGCGCAAGAGGCGCGCCCCGATGGCATGAAACGTTCCCGACCAGCTCAGCGCATCCGTCATCAGGCCGGCCTTGTCACCAAGCGCCAGTGCGGCGATGCGCGCGACGCGGCGCTGCATCTCGGCGGCGGCGCGGCGAGAGAAGGTGAGCAGCATCATGCGGCGCGGGTCGACGCCTTCAACGATGAGATGGGCGACCCGGTGGGCGAGCGTATTGGTCTTGCCGGAGCCCGCTCCGGCGATGATCAGCAGCGGCGAGGCGTCGTCCGGCGTGGCGCTCCCGTGTTCGACGGCGCGGCGCTGCTCGGCATTGAGCTTGGCCAGATAGGGCGCGGTCATGGGTGACCCGTGTGGCGGGGCCGGTCGGGCGATAGCTACTAATTCGTTGTTTTGCTGACTCATTTCGTCTTGCCCCGACTCATTATGCCTAGTACAAAGCATGAACGAAAAGGATTGTCGATCCGTAAACCGGGATCCCTTCAAAACCGCAAGGAGCTCGTGCCATGGCCCGCAGGGCTGGAAGCGCTGATCTGCCGCTGCACGGCGGGCATGTTCCGCACTGGCTGGCGGACCGGATGACGCGGCTCGGCGCCGTCATGTCGGAGGCCATCGTCCACCATTATGGCCGGGACGAGCTGCTGCGCCGGCTCGCCAATCCGTTCTGGTTCCAGTCGTTCGGCGCCGTGATGGGGATGGACTGGCATTCGTCCGGCATCACGACCAGCGTCATCGGGGCGCTCAAGCGCGGGCTCAAACCGTTGTGCAACGAACTCGGCATTCATGTCTGCGGCGGGCGCGGCAAGCATTCGCGGCAGACCCCGCAGGAACTTAAGGATATCGGCGACCGCGTCGGTTTCGACGGCGGCGCCTTGGCGCAAGCGAGCCGGCTGGTCGCCAAGGTCGACAGCGCGGCGGTGCAGGACGGTTTCGATCTCTACCTCCACGGTTTCATCGTCACCGACGACGGACGTTGGACCGTCATCCAGCAGGGCATGAATGGCGATCGCAAGCAGGCGCGCCGCTATCACTGGCTGTCGGAAGGATTGCAGAGTTTCGTGGACGATCCGCATACCGCGATCGACGGGACCGGGCAGGGGCAGATCATCAATCTCGCCGACCGGCGGGCGGCGGCATCCCGCCACGCGCAATTGGAACTGCTGACGCAGCTTGGCCCGGACCGGATTGCGCGCGAAGTTGCGGCGCTGCAGCGCGCAGATGAACAACTGCAAGAAGCGTTGCCGGTCGATGAGCCGTTGTTGCCGCACCTCATCATGCCGGATCACCACGATGTCCGCAGCGGCGATGTGATTGCGCGGCGGCTCGCGGGCAACCTTGCCGCGGCTGCCGAGCGCGGGCCGAAGGATTTTCCAGATCTGCTTCTGACACCAGGCGTGGGAGCGCGCACGGTGCGGGCGCTCGCCATGGTGGCGGAAGTGATGCACGGGACACCGTGCCGGTTTACCGACCCGGCGCGATTTTCATTCGCGCATGGCGGCAAGGACCGGCATCCGTTCCCGGTGCCGATCCGGGTCTATGACGAGACCATCAGTGTGCTCAAGTCGGCAGTACAAAAGGCGAAGCTCGGACACGAAGAGGAACTCGGCGCCCTGCAGCGCTTGGACGCGCAGGCCCGCGCACTTGAGCAGCATGCGCGAGGACCATCCGTGGAGGCGCTGATTGCGCAAGAACGTGAGCGTTCCCATTCCTATGGCGGACGGTCGGTGTTCGGGTGGGAGCCGGCGCCGGAAGGCCAGGCTGCAAGTGCGTCGGAGTGAGCCGATTTATGAGCGGCGAACTCGTACTGCTCCTTCTCCCCACTCTTGTGGGGAGAAGGTGGGATGCGCCGGCTAAGGCGCCGGAGGGGCAGCCACTAGCTCCCCGCTCTTGCGGGGAGATGAGCGAGTGAGCCGACACGCGAGCGGCTGACTCGGTCTGCTCCTTCTCCCCGCTCTTCGGCGGCTTGCGCCGCTGCGGGGAGAAGGTTGGGATGAGGGGCAGCCACTTGCTCTATCTTGGAGGACGTCACATGCGTGGTGAGCAACCATGGCGCACGAACCGTGCCCGCGTGCTTCGCTCGCGGTCAACGTTGGCTGAAGATCGAATTTGGTCGGAGTTGCGCAATCGTCGCCTCAACGGATTGAAATTCATCCGGCAATGTTCGATTGGACCATACTTTGCCGATTTCGCTTGTCGTGACTGCATGATCATCGTCGATCGTCGAGATTGACGGCGCGACACATAGCACCGATGAGGAAAAGGCGAATGACGCACGACGCGAAGAGTATTTGCGTGCGCAGGGATTTCGGGTTTTTCGAGTTGATAATACGGAAGTCTACGAAAATCTGGCTGGTGTGCTTGCTGGGCTGCTCGAATTCATAGGCGAGAGCTCTGTCAGGCCCTGACTGAGCAAGTGGCTGCCCCTCACCCCGGCCCTCTCCCCATCGCAGAAAGAGCGATGGGGAGAGGGGGCGCAGGTGGCGCGTTTTGTGCCCTGTTGGCCAACTCCACTCCCTCGGCTCCGTGCCCGCTCACCACACTCGGCTCTGTCTCCTCTCCATCGTTCTTTCTGCGATGGGGGCAGCTACTTGCTCGAAACAAGTCACAGGAATCCGACGCCCCTCACTCCTGCTGCAAGCCGAATTCCTGCACAGTTGCCTGCACGTCGGCGAGGGTCTGGTCGATCACGCGGCGCAGTTCCGCAGGTGTCGATGAAATTGGAATCGAGCCGGCGCGTTCGGTGATGGCCTGGTATTCGGTCGAGGCAACAATTGTCGTGATATGACGGTTGAGGCGGTCGATGACCGGCTGCGGCGTGCCGGTGCCTGCGCAAAGGCCGAGCCAGCCGGAGCGCACGAAGTCGATGCCTTGTTCAGTCAATGTCGGCACCTGAGGAGCGCCCTTGAGCCGCTGCGCGCTTGAGACGCCCAGCACTTTGCCCTGCTTGTCTTCCAGGAGCGGGATGAGTGAAATCATCGGCGAGACGTAGAATTGCACACGACCCGGGATGAAGTCCTGCAGGATCTGCGTGCCGCCGCGATAGGGCACGCGGTTCATGGTGATACCAGTCAGGCGCTCGAGCTGGCGCGCAAATATTTCCTGCGCGGAGCCTGGCCCAAGTGTCCCATAGCTGATCTCGCCCGGCCGCGCTCTCGCATAGGTCACGAAACTTTGCATGTCGGTTGCCGGCACGACGTTCGAGAGGCCGATGCCGTAGAAATATTGCGAGACCAGCGAGATGGGGGCGAGATCGGAAAGCTTGTATTGGGGGTTCTTGTAGACCGCGATGTTGATCGATTCGAAATGCGTGCAAAGGAACAGCGTGTAGCCGTCGCGCGGCTGCGCCAGAGCCTCGCGCGTCGCCACCATGCCGGCGGCAGCGGGCCGGTTTTCCACCACCACGCGCTGGCCGAGGAGATCGCCGAGCTTGTCGGCGATATAGCGC
Source organism: Xanthobacteraceae bacterium (assembly GCA_035300505.1). Taxonomy (GTDB): domain Bacteria; phylum Pseudomonadota; class Alphaproteobacteria; order Rhizobiales; family Xanthobacteraceae; genus VAZQ01. Next base: position 39,315 of record DATGVJ010000167.1, on the reverse strand, counting down.
GCCGGAATATCGGTCGAGCCGCCGGCCTGGAAGCCGACGATAAGGCGTATGGGGCGCGTGGGGTAGGTGTCTTGGGCGAGTGCGGGTGCTTGTGTGTAGCATGAGAGTGCGAGCAATGTGGAGAAGAAGCGCAGTGTTTGTGTCATGGCAACTCACTTCCACAATTCCTTCGACGCGATCCTCGCGCCTGCTACCAAACTTTCGAATTTTGCCCAGACGATTTCCGGCTCGACTTCCGGAGGCTGGTTGAGCATGAGCGTCGAGGCAAAGCCGCAATCGCTGCCGGCGATGACGCGTTCGCGCCCGACGATCCTGGCCAGCCGCACGATCCGCTCGGCGACGAGTTCCGGATGTTCAACGATCACGGACGCATGCGTGATGCAGCCCGGGATCAAAACCTTGTCATCGGGCAGTTTCACATGTTCCCACACGCGCCATTCATGCTCATGCCTGGGATTGGCCATTTCGAAGGAGTAGAAGCCGGCGCGGATGGTGACGATGAGATCGGCCAGATGTTTCAATTCTAGGTCGCTCACGCGTGGCCCCATATTGATGCCGTAGCAGGTGTGGTGGCGCACGCGATCGGGCGGAATGTTTCGAAGCGCATGGTTGAGCACGTCGATGCGCCGGCGCGCCCACATGCGGGTATCCTCGATGGTTTCGCCGGGCGTGAGCATGTAATGCATGGCAAGCCGCGGGTCGTCGATCTGCACCTGGAAGCCCGCCGCGACGATGCCTTCATATTCCTCGCGCATGGCTTCCGCGACGGCGAGCACATGTTCGTCGTCGGTCTTGTAGTAGCGGTTCTCCATCGTGCCGGCACAGCTTGATGGCGAAACCGCGGGCACAAAGGCACCGTACGGCTCGACTCCGCCCAGCGCCGCCTTGATATTCGCAAGGTCCTCAGAAAGTTGTTTGTGCCCGATATATTTGATCGGGCCCGTACAGGCGAATTTGGCGTGTGCCGAGCCCGAATGCGCGCCGCCTTTGTAGAAGGTCGGGAAGGCCATGTTTTCGCGCGTCTGACGCTCGCCGGCTTTGGGTGTGATTGAGGTCAGCCCCGAGAGGCGGTCGGAAATATAGTGTTGGAAACTTGTCTTCGATTGCTCGCCGTCGCTCACGACATCTATCCCGATTGCGCACTGGCGGGTCACGACTTCCGCCACCGCTTCGGCGGTCTCGCGCGCGAGCGCGGCCGCATCGAAGGGCTCTCTGTTCATGCGCGCGAGCAGCATGGCCGACAGCGCAGACCGCCGCGGCAGGCTCCCGGCATGGGTGGTGAGAATGCGGCGGTTGCGTTCCGCGAGGGTGGTCATGTGCGATGATCCTTGGGCGATGATCCTTGGCTGCCGTTCCGGATGAACAAGCCTTCCGGAACAGCCGGATGTCAAGTCAGGCGCCGCGATGGTCGATGAATTTTGGACTTCGGTTTTCCGACCAGATTACTTGCGGGATTGCGTCCCGAGTAATCCATCGAGGCCCGTGCAGGCCGAAATCGTGCAGGCGAAAAAGCGCGTGTTGGTGATGTCGCGCGTGGCTCCGGGTTTCGTTGTCCAAACGCAGCTCTCGAAACGACAGGCCGCAAGAGTGCAGTCGTCCAACGTGCAATCTCCACTAAGATTATCAAGGGTGAAGTTGCAACATTCGAACCGGCATTCGACGAACTTCGTGCTACGGAAGGATGTGCCCGGAAACGTGCAATCGACGAAGCGTACATCGGCCAAGAGTGCGCAATTGAACAAACCCCAATAGAAGCGACATCCCGTCAGCGTGCAGGACTGTAGAATGCCTTCGAAGTTCAGGCCATCGATGTCGATGCCGTTGAAATCGCAATATCGAAAAACCTTTTCGCGCCAATCGCGCGGGTACGTCGCGTCGATATTCTCATATTCGACCAGCATCTGTTCATCATCGCTTTGTGGCAAGTCCACTTTCGAGGCGTTTGACCGCATCGGCGGCATATTTCATGGACGGGTCGAGCGTGGTTGCGTCGCGATATCCGGCGAGCGCCCGATCTGGTTCGCCCTTGACCTCGTAAGTCACGGCGCGGCCCACATGGGCGGCGAGATTCTTTGAATCGATTTTCAGTGCTGTGTCGTAGTCGTCGATCGCGCCGTCACGATCGGCGGCATTGCCCAGATGCGAGCCGCGCCAGACATGCGCCGTGGCAAGCTCTGACCCTTTGATTGAGCCTGACGCGATGAGACGCGTGCAGGACAAGATCGCTTCGGCCGCAACACCGCCGATGTTCTCGCAACTCGCACGATCGCCCGCATGACCGAAAGCGAACGGGAGTTCCGGAACAAAGGGGTCCCTTCGACGACGCGGCGCCGGTGCGGTGTATGGCATGCCAAGGACCGAGAGCATCTGCTTGACCCGCCTGAAGTCGTCGAAAGCCTGCTTGATGGCGTCAATCTCGTCGCGATCTCTTGGAACCATCGTGGCGGCATGACGATAGTCCGCAAGCGCCGGAATAAGATCGCCTTTTCGCTCGTGTGTAAATGCGCGCAGGCTGAACAAAGGGACGTCCTTTGGATCAATGTCGATGGCGGTGTCGTACTCCGTGAGTGCGTGATCAAGATCGTTCTTTGCGGCGTATGCGGTGCCGCGCCCCATATACCCCTTAGCGTCATTCGGCGTCAGGCGGATGACGTCGTTGAAGTCCGCCATCGCACGATCGGGGTCCTTCTTGTAGATCCAGAATAATGTACCACGCTCGAAGTAGGCGTCGGCTCTATCGGGATCGAGCCGGATGGCTTCGTCGTAGTCGGTGATCGCGCCGACGTTGTTGTTCCAAAGTTGATTTTGCGTAGCCCGATTGACGTAGGCCTGTGCGCGCTGCTCGGGAGAAAGTGCCGCCGACTCGATCAACCGTGTGCAGGCGTTGAGTACTTCCGCACCGCCATTGTCGACTTTCGCTTCGGCGCAGGTCTCGGCGTCCCCGGCAGCGGCCAGTGATGGTACGATTGTCACAGCAATAAGAGCAGCTAGAATTCCAATCGCCACTTGAAGCATGGTGATCCTCCTCTAAGCTGTCAGAGCCCATGCACCACGGCCTTGCTGTTGGTGCTCTTGAGATTACGGTAGCGCGCCATGGCCCAGACGGGAAAGAATTTCGCATATCCATGGTAGCGCAGATAGAAGATGCGCGGAAATCCGACGGCCGTAAAGCGCTCTTCGTCCCATTCTCCGTCGCCGCGTTGCGTGCGCGATAGATAAGTAATGCCGCGTTCGACGGCAGGGCTGTCGACTTCCCCCGCGGCCATGAGCCCGAGCAGGGCCCAGGCGGTTTGCGCCGGCGTGCTCGGTGCTTTCTCATAGCCTTTGTATTTGAGCTTATAGCTTGAACCGTCTTCACCCCAGCCGCCGTCTTCGTTCTGGATGCGCGTGAGCCAGCTCACGGCCTTGCGGAATTCCGGCGATTGATGGTCCAGGCCGGCAGCATTGAGCGCTATGAGCACCGACCAGGTGCCGTAGATGTAGTTCATGCCCCAGCGGCCATACCAGCTGCCTTCTTCCATCTGCGTGCCGCGCAAATAGTCGATCGTCCTTGCGACGCGCGGGTCCTTGCCGGCGGTATCGCCGAGTTGCGCCAGCATCGAGAGGCAGCGTGCGGTCACATCTTCGGTGGGCGGATCGAGGAGCGCGCCATGGTCCGCGAAGGGAATATGGTTCAAATAGTAATTCGTGTTGTCGGCATCGAATGCGCCCCAGCCGCCGTTGTGGCTTTGCATGCCGAGAATCCATTCCCGCGCACGCGCGATCGGTTCGCGATAGTTGTCGTGGCCGCCTAAGTTCTGCGCCCGGTCCATTGCAAGTGCCACGACGGCTGTGTCGTCGACATCGGGATAATGCGCATTGTTGTATTGGAACGCCCAGCCGCCGGGGCGCACGTCCGGGCGCGCTTCGGCCCAATCGCCTTTGACGTCCAGGATCTGCTTGGTCTTGAGCCATTCAAGGCCCCGGTTGACCTGCGGCAGCGTGCGCTCGCCGCCGGCCTCGAGCAGCGCGTGGCAGACAAGGCCCGTGTCCCAGACCGGCGAAAAGCAAGGCTGGCAATAAGCCTCGCGTTCCCCGACGACCAGCAGCTTTTCCACGCTCAGCCGCGCGATCGCGCGGTGTGGATGATCCTGTGCAAACCCGAGCGTGTCGAACATCAACACGGAGTTCATCATGGCGGGAAAGATCGCCCCGATGCCGTCTTCGCCATTGAGGTGCTCGACCGTGAAGTCGACCGCGCGGTCGATCGCGCGCTTGCGGATCGTCGCAGGTATCATCGGTTCCATGGCGCGCAAGACGTGGTCGACGATGCGGAAGAAGGCGAACCAATACTTGTTCTGTTGCGGCGCTCGCGGCGTCAGCCGCGCCTTCTCGGGCGAGCCCAGAAACAACTCATCGATCCGAACGCCCTTGGGATTTCGCGCGCGTGGCTTGCGCGCCATCAAGACGAGAAGCGGTGCGATGACGGTCCGGCTCCAATAGGAGATCTTGGTGAGGTGGAAGGGAAACCACTTCGGCAGGAGCATGATCTCGACCGGCATCACCGGCACGGCGCGCCAGGTAATGCAGCCATAGAGCGCCAGGAGACTGCGCGTGAAAACATTCGAACGTTCGGCGCCGCCATGGGCATGGATCGCCGTGCGCGCGCGGCGCATGTGCTCGGCATCGATCGGATGTCCGATCATCTTGAGTGCAAAATAGGCCTTCACGGTGGCGCTCATATCAAATGGGCCTTCGTGAAATAGCGGCCAGCCGCCATGCGCGCCCTGGATGCGCAGCAGATAGACGGCGATCTTGCGTTCGAGTTCGGCATCGACCGGTTCGGCGAGGAAATGCCGCATCAGGACATATTCGGCCGGAATGGTCGCGTCGGCCTCCAACTCGAACACCCAGTGTCCGTCGGGCCGCTGGCGGTCGAGGAGCGCACGCGTTCCGCGTTGAATGCTCTCTTCGAGGGCAGACGCATTGTTCATCAAGGCTCGTTCCGAAGTTACCGACTGTGTGAGCATGTTGTTGTCCGAATACCGGTTTGCGGCATCAAACTGCAATGGCTGCGGCGGCGCGGTCGCCGGATCGAATGGCACTTTCAATCGTGGCCGGCAAGCCGGTGTTGGTCCAGTCGCCGGCGAGCACCAGATTGCTCCAGCGCGTGGCAGGTTTAGGGCGGCGTGCATCCTGTTCGGGCGTGGCCGCAAACGTCGCCCGCCGTTCGCGCACAATCTGCCAGGGCGGCAATGGCGCGTCGAGCCCCGTGACCGCTGCGACCTCGGCCCAAATCGTTTGCGCCAGTTCTTCCCGTGGCGTTGATAGCAGGCGGTCGCCGGCGCTGATGGTCACCGACAAGCGTCCCGGAAATGCAAACAGCCACTCTGTCGTCGCATTGAGCACGCCGGTGATCGGCGCGAAATCCGGCGGCGGGTCGATTCGAAAATGCGCGTTCACGATGGCGCGGAAGGAGTTAGGTGTTTCGATACCGGGAAGGAGCGCGGCGGCCGTGTAAGGTGGTACCGCCAGGATGACGGCGTCATGTGACGCCAGTGTGATGGTGTCGCTCCCGAAGTAGAGTGTTTCGATCATGCTGTCGGAACACTTGATGGCGTGCAACTGGTGATCAAGCCGCAGTGTCGCACCGCGTTTTGCCAGGAGCGCCACGGCAGGGTCAACCAGGGTGTGGCTCAGACCCTGGCTTGCGATCAGTGGACGGCACGCATCGCCACCTCTTGCGATGGTTTCGCGGATCACTGCGCCTGCGAGTGATGCCGAACCGATGGGCGGCTCGATATTCAGCGCCGCCAGCAGAAGCGGGCCCAGCAGGCGGTCGTAGGCATTGCCGCGCAGCGCCATAACGTCGGAGACTTTCTGGTGGCGTCGCGCCCAAAGCAATCGACCCATCGGCAGATAATCGAGCGCCCGGGTTGCCGGCACGCGCTTGCGTGCATCGAAAATCCACCACGGGATGCGTCCCCTATTGAACGCAAGGGTCCATCGCTCGCGGCTCTTGACGTCGAAGAAAGGAAATTCAGGCGTTGCCGGTCCGACAAGTTCATGTTCGGCGCCGATGCTGCGCAAGTAGCCGAGCGCCGATGTGTTGCCGGACAAGATGAGGTGATTGCCGTTATCGATCATCATGCCGATGAGGTGATCATGATAGGAGCGGCAGCGGCCTCCGGCCGTGCTCGTTGCTTCGTGGATGAAAACGTTTTCGCCCAGTGCCGAGAGCTTGACGGCTGCGGCGAGCCCGGCAAGGCCGGCGCCAATAATGTGGATGGTGCGTGACATCAGATGATCGCGTGCCGCAATACGATCCAGGCAATGCGTGCGCGCGTGACGCGGACGCGCTGTCGTGGTGCATCCCAGCCACGCGCCACCATGCCTTCCAGCATCACGCGATAGACCCTGCCCATAATGCGCGGCGCCTTCACGGCCCGGCGTGGCGAACGGGCCATGATGATGTCCGCTTCTTCGAAATGTTCGCGCGCGCGGGTGACCAGCGTCCCACAGGCTTGGCCGAGGCGTGGGCTCGCCAGCACGGTTGCGGGATCCGCGCCCACAATGTTGGCTGTGTCGAGTGCCTCGCGCGGCAGGTAGAGGCGTCCGACCTGCGCATCCTCGTCGAGGTCGCGCAATATGTTGGTGAGCTGCAGCGCCCGGCCGAGGTGATGGGACAACAGTTTGCCATCCTGTCGTTCCATGCCGAAGACCCGGACCGACAACCGTCCGACTGCGCTCGCCACCCGGTCGCAGTAAAGATCGAGCGTGCGGTTCGTGGGTGCTCGGATATCGCCGAGCGTATCCATTTCCATGCCATCGATGAGGGCCTGGAAGTCCTCGCGTTCAAGCTGGAATTGCTGCACATACGGTGCCAAACCTGCCGCCAGCGTACCAACTTTGCCTTGGTAAAGTCCGTCGATCTCGGCCCGCCATTGGTTGAGGGCGGCGAGCCGTTCCGGCCGCTGGCCTTGCGAATCCGCAATATCATCGACGCGCCGGCAAAAGCTGTAGATTTCATACATGGCGGCGCGCTGCGCCCGCGGCAGGATCCGCATGGCGGTATAGAACGAACTGCCCGAGGCTTGCTCCGACGAAGTCGGCTGCGATGAAGTCGGCTCCGACGAGGTCGGCGGGTTGACGGCGTCCACGCACTCCCTCATGCGTTGCTGGGTTGACGGGACGGCGACAGGCCGCGGCGCACGCGCCCGATCGTGCCATTGATGAGGCCGAGGACCCCGACACCGGCAACGCCCGCAGACTTGAGATGCACACGTTCGCTCAAAGGATCGCGTTTCGTGAGCATCGCAACGAGGCGGCGGGCGAGCGCTTGAATCACAGAGACTTCCAAGGCCAATCGGTAGTCGGAAATGCACGAGGAAAACGGCGCACTCTGGTCCAGGAGAGCGCCGGTGCGGATCGCAAGTTTCTGCAGGCATTTCCGCAGTTGTGGCGAACTGCGGTCCTTGCCCAGTTCCTCCACGCTGGCCCCCGTTTCCGACAAAGCGTCGAGCGGCACGTAGACGCGGTTGAGCTCGCGGTAATCTTTTCCGCTGTCCTGCAGGTGGTTGATGATTTGCAGGGCCGCGCAAAGTGCGTCGTTGGCTGCCCACGTGGACCGATCCTCGCCGTGCACATCAAGAACGAATCGTCCGACCGGCATGGCGGAAAAGCTGCAATAGTTCATCAGGTCGTCCCAGTCGCGATATCGCAACTTGGTCACATCCATTCGAAATGCGGTCAAGAGGTCCTGAGCATGGCGCGGCGGCAGAGCGCGCTCGATCAGGGCCGTGCGCAGGCGCACTGCTTCCGGGATTTCGTCGTGCTGGCCGGTGAGGCCTGCATCAATGCGGTCCAGGAGGTCGAGTTTTTCGCGTTCCTTGAGCGAGGGGTGGTCGGCCATGTCGTCGGCGACGCGCACAAATTCGTAGAATGCCAGGATAATGCCGCGGTGGCGCGGATGGATCAGCTTGGACGCGACCGGGAAATTCTCATCCCGGTGGCCCTTCCCGGATCGCAATGCGGCAGGATCGTTGGTCATGGATTCAGTGAAACTCCGGGTCGGCGGTGCGCCGACCTGGCGATATAGAGCCCAACACGAGCCGGAATGCCACCCTAAAGAACCCTAAAGAGCCGATGCGTCGCGGCTTTCAAAACGAAGATATGTTCCGTAGGGGCGGGTCTTGTGCCCGCCCGGCTCCCCGCGCACGTGGCCCGCCGGGCGGGCACAAGACCCGTCCCTACGAAGACACCCGTTTGGAGTCCCGCCTTTAGGATCGCAGCGCGGATGGATGGCCGCAACCGCGCTTGCGGGGTTAAGGCGCGTAATCCGGGGTTCCGGCCGCGAGGTAAATCTGTCCCCGCATTATGCATCGGCGCGTCTTAGGACGCGCCGATAGCTCCATGCGGGCTACGACGTCCAAACCCACCCAAAGTTTAGGACTGGTGAAAAACTTGCGTTCCGCATAGACAACGCCTCAAATGTGCGCAAATGCGCGTTTCGACAAGGGGATAAAGTGGACGCGGCCCGTCAATTCCAGGAACGTCTCAACCAAGCTGCCAAGGACACAGAGGTTGTCCTTGAGCGGCTGCTGGCGGCCGAGCCGGTAAGCGATGAATTGGCGCGGCCGGCGCGCCTGCTTGACGCCATGCGCTATGCGGGCCTCGGGGCGGGAAAGCGCTTCCGCCCGTTCCTGGTGGTCGAGACCGCCACGCTATTTGGCGTTGCACGCCCGCAGGCCCTGATGGCAGGGGCGGCGCTTGAATGCATCCATTGTTATTCGCTGGTCCACGACGACCTGCCGGCAATGGACAATGATGATTTGCGGCGCGGCCAGCCGACTGTCCACAAGGCCTATGACGACGCAACGGCTATTCTGGCCGGCGACGGCCTTTTGACGTTGGCCTTCGACATCATGGCGCGGCCCGAAACTCACCCCGATGCGTCGGTGCGGGTGGCACTGGTGTCGGCGCTCGCCCGTGCGTCCGGCCTCGGCGGCATGGTGGGGGGGCAGATGCTCGATCTCGCCGCGGAAGGCCGTTTCGACGGCGGCCAGCCGCAACGGCTTGCCGAACGTGAGGTCGCCACCCTGCAGGCCATGAAGACGGGCGCGCTCTTGAAGTTCGCCTGCCGGGCCGGCGGCATTCTGGGCCAGGCAAATGCAGCCCAGCATGATGCATTGGAACGCTACGGTTCCGCTGTGGGCCAAGCGTTCCAGATCGCCGACGACCTGCTCGATGTCGAGGGCGATCCGGCGCTGGTCGGCAAGCAGACCGGCAAGGATGCGAGCGCGGGTAAAGCCACGGTGGTGGGCATATTGGGAACGGCCGGTGCACGGGCAAGGCTGCGTGAGCTGGTAACCCAGGCCGAAACTGCGCTTGCGCCGTTCGGCAGAGCCGCCGATGTACTGTTTGCCGCCGCCAAATTTGTTGCAGAGCGTGATGCGTGATTGCCGCCTTAGGAACGCGCCACCATGACAGGGATGTTTCGATTCTATCGTTACGGCGGGCCCCAGGAACTGGTCTTTGAGGATCTGGAGATCGGTTCTCCGGGACGTGGCCAGGTGCGCCTGCGCAATGCCGCCGTTGCGGTCAACTTTCGCGACGTCATGCTGCGGCGTGGCAGCTATGAAGCGATCTCATTTCCGTCGGGCATCGGCGTCGACAGCATCGGCGTGGTCGATGCCATCGGGCCGGAAGTTCGCGGCATCACCATGGGGGATCGGGTCGCCTGCATCGAAGGGGCCGACGGCGCCTATGGGGAACAGCGCATCATCCCTGCGGCGCGCGCCATCGCGGTTCCACGCGAAATCGACGATGCCACCGCGGCAGGGATGATGCTGCGCGGCATGATGGCGCGTAATCTCGTGAAGGAAACCTATCGGGTGCGGTCGGGCGACCCGATCTTGATCCATGCCGCCGCGGGCGGCCTTGGCTTGATCATGTGCCAATGGGCGAGGCATCTCGGTGCCACTGTGATCGGCACCGTTGGCAGCCGGGAAAAGGCTCTGGTCGCGCGCGAATATGGCTGCGAACATACGATTATCTATGGTCAGGAGGATTTCGCAGAGCGCGTGCTCGACATCACGGGCGGGGAAGGGGTCCCGGTTGTCTATGATTCGATCGGCTGGGAAACGTTCGAAGGATCGCTGCGATGTCTCAGCCGGCGCGGTGTGCTGGCCTCATTTGGCGAAGCGTCAGGCGAGCCCGAACCACTGTCACCGCGTCTATTGGGCGAATACGGTTCCGTTTATCTGACTTATCCGCGGCTGGGCGATTATACGGCCACGCGTGCCCAGTTGCTCGATTGTGCCAATGATCTGTTCGCAATGGTGACGAGCGGCAAGATACGTATCGTCATCAACAGGAGCTACGCGCTGGAAGATGCCGCGCGTGCCCACGCCGAACTTGAATCGCGCGCCACGATTGGATCGAATGTGTTGGTGGTGTGAGGGCTTGGGTTATCCGCTATATTTGACGCCATGACAAAGCTGCAGGAACTCAAGAAGCATCTGCGACCCGGACAGGTCTATCGGCGGGGGGATTTGGCCCAATGGTCGAATGCTGTCGATCGGCACATCAAGCAGCTACAAGGCGACGGAATACTCACCAAGCTGGCTGCTGGGCTCTACTCCTTTCAGAAGGCGACGGTTTTTGGGAAAGCGCCAGCGGAGGATGACAAACTGGTCGGAACGTTCCTGCGGGATCACCGTTTCCTTCTCGCCTCGCCTAATGCCTACAATAGCCTTGGGGTCGGCACGACCCAGCTTTACGACAAGACCGTTGTTTACAATCACAAGCGTCACGGGCTGTTCTTGCTCGGCGGGCGGACGTTTGACTTTCGCGTCAAACCGGCTTTTCCCCGCACGCTAAGTTCGGAATTTCTGCTGGTCGACCTCGTGAACAACGTGGATCAACTTGCCGAAAGCAAAAACGAGGTGCTTGCCCGCGTGAAGGAACGCGCCCGGTCGTATGACGTGCCCCGGCTGCAACGGGCTGCGCGCGACTATGGCAATGTGCGTACGAAAAGGTTTTTCGCCGAAGCCCTGACAGCGGATGCAGCGCCTCATGTTCGCTGACTTTCTGCACAACCACGGGCAATTCCCCGAGGTGATCCGGATCGTCGGGCAGCAAAAGGGTGTTTTATAAAACCCATACCAAGGCCTTGGAGGGCCTGAAGCCAGGTGTCGTGCTGCAGCATGGCAACAATATAAGCGACGGTGATACGATCGGAGTATCGATGAACGAGCGCATTCCCGTTCATGTTATAGAATCACGCCGTTTTGGCGGTTTGCCAGTGATCGCGGCAAAATTCAACAGCGATTGAATGCGTCATTGCGATGCATCGAGTGGTGGAGACGATTCATGACTAAGACTCATTCTCTCAAAATCAGGAGCAGCTCCGATGACGCGCTCGCTGCCTTGGCAAATGCCTCCCAGTCCAATACATCGAGCCCCGCATCATCGGTTACGCGACGAAAGCTTAAGGAACGGAAGTTCTACATTGTGAGAAAGAAAGTTGCCCACCGTGCATTCGGGTTCCAGTTGCTGAACAAGAAGACTATTTTTGATGCGGGACCGCATATTTTCGTCCCACCACAGGGAAAACGCGGGTTTCGTCAGTATCCGGAGAGTCCAATATTCTTATCGGACCCCAAGCTCGGTCGCATCCATTGGGACTTTGAAGAATACTGTGGTTACTGGTTCATTTCGGAAAAAACGAAGTCGGTCCTTGAAATAACTGATTCAGAAGCATTCGAATACTTGAAGTGCGAAATGCGGTCACCTGATGGAACAGGTCAACCTGTGCGCTGGCTTTGCGACGTTGTCCGTACCCTTGACGCAGTCGACGAGGAGAAATCAACCGTACGAACCGGAGTTTCCAGCGATGGGAGCAAAGTCTATCAGAATGTTGGCAGCGCCAGCCTATCTTTCAAGGAATCGGTTGTTGGCAAGTGTCACATTTTCCGAATGAAGTACTTTGAACCAAAGGTCATATGTGACGGAGAGTTCTTGCAAGCATGTAAATTAGCAGGTCTATCGGGGATTTCTTTTTTTCCTACCAAGTGACTGAGCGATTCACATCTTAGAGTTTCGCCGAAGTAGAATGAGTCTGTGGTATAAACGGAATAAGATTCAGTGCGTGCTTTCATAAATAATCGTTGAGCGGTTAGGGCTGACAAGAGATTCAGGGGTCCGTCCTAGCCTGTCGAAATTATCCGGCCAGTTGCAGCGATTTTTTTCCCGGTAATTGGATTTGATTGTTGCTTAATATCAAGGTTTTGCGTTTCCTTTTTTGTGCAAGGTGCTTCCCTGCGATTGCACTTGGCTATGCGGCAGAACTTGAAGCCGGCAGGCGGCCCGTCAACCATTCGACTCTGGGTACGGCCCCGCGACCGCGGGGCGCCCCGGTGGGTTCGTTTTGGCCAAAAACGTTAGCTTCGTTTGGTAGTCCTTGGCCGTCAAATTCAATATATTGGCGGATGTTGATAAGACGACACTATGTGTTGATTGATGCATGAGGCTGGCCCGCTGGTCGCACCGCACGGCCCGGATGCTGGCAGCGCGGATCGCCCGTGACACAAAAATGCGCCCGGCCAAGCGGCGGGCGCAATTCGACACGACCATTTCGCCAATAATCGATCCGGAGCGCGCAGTCAAACAAATATATTGTGCGATCTTGTGCGACCCTGTGCGAATCTGGTGTCTGTCCCCAGGAGACGCCGTCAAGTGTTAAACCGGTTGCTGCTTGATATCGCCGTTGTCGAAGAGGACGAATGGATCGAACGTGCGGTGGTGCGAGGGCCTCAAGGCAAGATTTCTTCCGGACGGACCGCCGCTTGGAGCAATCCGAGCGACCGGTACATATCAATCGTATTCTGCCATCCCGCGGCATCCTGCTTGCCTGGTGCCGGCCCCACAATGGTGCAGGCACGCGCCCAGCTGTCGCGCACGTAGGTTGCGTCCTTGCCCGGGAATTCCTTCGCGAACTCTGCGACCGCCGCGCTCCGATTGGCGCAGCCTTCCTTGTAGCCCTCGAAAATGGCGTTAGCCACGGCCCGCACCTGGTTGTTGTTGGCGGCCAGTGTTGCACGGGACGTGACGACGTTGAGCCCATATCCGCTGACGCCAAAATCAGCGAGCGGCAATTGGAATATTCTTTTGCCGTCAACTTCCTTGGCATCAGGGCTCATTGCGAGAATCATCGGGCTCATCTCGCCGTAGTTCAGGGCCGCATCGACCGACCGGGACAGCAGCGCGCCGATATCGGAGCCCGACAGCGACACGATCTGGAAGCTTTGCGGATTCAGGCGGTTTACACGGACGAACGCGTCGAATTCATTCCTGTTGATGCTTTCGGGATATATCCCTATGCGCTTTCCAACGAGATCGGCCGGGGCCTTCACACCGGTAGTCGCCAAGCCATAGACGACCGTCGAGATTCTTGGATACAGCACGCCCAACGACACGATTTCCGCTTTGTTGTTTCGGGCAAGGACGGTTGCGCCGCCGGAGGCGGTAGCGACCGGATATCGGCCGGCGGCAACGGCGGCCACCGCCTGGTTGGCGCCCTGCGACTGGTCGATCGTGACATCGAGCCCAAGCTTTTGAAAATGACAGCCGAACTTCGCGTGATATACGCCCAAATAGGTCGGTTCGTTCGTCCAGTCGATCAGCACCTTGTATGGCTTTAGTCCGGCTGTCGCGCAGGCTGCTCTTGCCTCCGTGCTAAGGCTCACGCCGGTTGCCAGCAGGCACGTTATTGCGGCAAATCGGATGACATTTTGCATGATAGCCTCCCAGGCTCACTCCTTGTCTATGACGAGGATGGGCCTCAGGCGCGCATCGCGGTCATGCAACTGCGCAGCTCCCTGGCCGCGCCTAGTACTTTCCGCCGACTTTATCAAAAGTCTCTTTCTGTTGATCGCTAAGTTGGAGATAAAATCCCGTCAGCGTCTGGTCGAACAGCATCACGGCATAAAGCAGCGCATTCACGCGATTTCCCGCGGCGTCGAGCCTGGCGACCGGATCGAGCGGCATCGTCTCCGGGCATGAACCGGAGAGATAAGTCGCCATGTCGTTCGATATCTGGCGCAGCGTATTGAGGCCGCCGCGTTGTTCGGGCGTCGGCCGGACCGACTGTTCGATGGCATCGACCGGCAAGCCAGCGCCGCCGGAGCTGCATGCCGCCATGTCGTCCTTCGTGTCGCTGTTGCCGGCTCCGGTCGCGGCCTTGTTCCACTGTGCCTTCTGGGCGCTCGTCAATGTTGCGTAGAAACTCGCAAGCGGTGTGCGGAACAAAACATTGGCGTCGCGCATGACCCAGAGCCCATCGGTCGCGACTTTGAGCCGGCCGGCCGGCGTCGGCGGAAGTCCTCCGGTAACGCATGTAGCCTTGCCGCGCCTGATCCCTTCAGCGAGCGCGGCGCGCAGCTCAGCCAAGTGTCCGCGCTGCGCATCGTTGAGCTCAAGTGCCTGGGTGAGGCGCGCAATGGTTTTATCGGCCTGCTCTTCGGTCTGCACGCTGCACATGTCCGCCACCGCGACGGCATTGCCGACGCTGTCGTTTCGGGTCGTGCGTCCGCGCTTGTCTTTGCTGTTGTCTGCATTCGCAACCGCCACCGCCGTCGGGGGGACGAGGGCCGTGATGATGTCGCCATAGCCACGCGCCCAGAACCGGGCCGTATAGTCCTGCGGCCAGAGCGCGTAGCCGAGCATTTCCTCAAAGGCATTGAAGCCGGCCGATTTAGCGGGCGGCGCTGCGGTCGCTGCACGCGACGGGCTTTGCGGACGGCTCGGTTCCGGCGCGCGCTTGAGCCCGGTATCCTTGGGTGCCGCTTCAGTGATCGCTGCGACCTTCACGTTCACAGACGCTGTGTTCGGTGCCGCCGATGCCATGCTGGCGGCGGTCACGGCTGTTACGGTGGGCTCGGGGCGAGTGGGGGCAGCGGCGGCCAGTTGGGGCTCGGAAAGTTCAACGGGGGTTTGCTGGGCGCTTGCCAATGCGGGCGCCGGGCGATCAGGAGGTTTCGCCGCCGTGTGGGTGACGGCAGGGTGATGCTGCGGTGGCTTTGGTTTCGACGCTGATTGATTAGATTTGAAGGCATTCTTGAATTTGGCGGTAGCCGCCGCCCATGTACGCCGGAACGAGAAATCCGATGCTGCTTTGGCCTCGAAGGGTAGTGCGGTGCTCAAAACCAGCATCGAAAGGAAAATTGCCAGCATCCCCCTGGTGCGCATGCTCGCCCCCGCTCCCTGCCGCCGAAACATTCAGCAAAATGACATGCCAAATGACTTGGGTTGATCCCGGGACCCCCATCAGGCGGTGCCAAGTGAATCAGCGGTAACCCGGGATGCCCCACGCCGAATCATGATCGTAATATTGCGTCGTGATTAGGGCCAGTTGCGAAGGTTCCCCAAGAAGCGCAATCTAGGGGGAGGGCCGCCGGGCCCCAAAAGACATGTGGGATTAAAACCTGCAAAGCCGTGGGAGGCATGCCATGCATTTCCAAGCCCGTCCGGGCTATGCGCGCAATTTGGGGATCATCGCTTGCTCGATTGCCGCCTTTTTGTTTGCGGTTCCGGCTCTTGTTGTGGTCGAACGGGCCGTGGCCCAAGTTGGTCAGGGCGCGGTGATGCCCACGAACGGAGGCCCCAATCCCTATCGTTCGATCGATGGTTGGGGAAAGCTGCCGCCGGGACGCATCTGGGGGTCGACCAGCGCCGTCGATATTGATCCGGATGGATCGAGCGTATGGGTGCTGGAGCGCTGTGGCGCGCAGGGTTTCGTTCCGGCGTCCCAGATGCAGCCGGGCGTGCCTTTCAATTGCGATGGATCCGATCTCGATCCCGTTCTCAAGTTTGATTCGTCTGGTAAATTGGTAAAGAGTTTCGGTGCCGGATTGCTCGTATTTCCACACGGCATCCACGTCGATCGCGAAGGGAATATCTGGGCTGTGGACGGCGCGGCGCGCAATGGAAAAGGTCAGCAGGTCATAAAATTTTCACCGGACGGCCGCGTTCTCTTGCGGCTCGGCAAAGCGGGGGTGGCCGGCGCCGGCCTTGACGAGTTCAATGCGCCCTCATCGGTCGTTACGGCTCCCAACGGCGATATTTTTGTCGGTGACGGTCACGGCGGAGATACCAACGCCCGGATCATGAAGTTTTCAAAGGATGGAAAATTTATCAAGACATGGGGCAAGTTGGGATCAGGCGCCGGAGAAATCGATATCCCGCATACGATGGCGATGGATTCCCAAGGCCGTTTGTTGTTTGTGGGAGACCGCAATAACAATCGCATCCAGATCTTCGACCAGGATGGAATATATTTGAACCAGTGGAAACAATTCAGCCGGCCGAGCGGCGTCTTCATTGACAAGAACGACGTGATTTATGTTGCGGATTCCGAATCAGAATCCGTGCGTAATTCCAATATCGGTTGGAAGCGAGGTATCCGTGTCGGCAGTGCCAGGACCGGCGCGCTGACGGCATTTATCCCCGACCCCGTCGAGAAGATCACCGGGACAAGCGCCGCTGAAGGCGTCGCCGCCGACGCCATGGGCAATATTTACGGTGCCGAAGTCGGCCCCAAGCGAGTGATGAAATATGTCAGGCAATAGGTGTTGTGCGTAGGGGCGGGTCTTGTGCCCGCCCGGCGTGCCGGTAAACGCGGAGAGGCGGGCGGGCACAAGACCCGCCCCTACGAAAAAGAAGATCTTAACACAACGGGAGAAACCCAATGAGGCATCTACGAAGCATACAGTTCGCTCTCGCTACGGCGATCATGGCCGCGGTCGCGTTGCCGCCAGGAAGCGGGCGCGCACAGGATCCCAACAGCGCGCCTAATCCCTATCGAATGGAAGAGAACTGGTTCAAGTTGCCGGAAGGCCGCAAGTGGGGCTCGACTGCCTCAGTGGAGGTCGACCCCGACGGAAAGAGCTTTTGGACCTTTGACCGCTGCGGCGCCAACGACTGCATCAAATCAAACCTTACGCCGATCCAGAAATTCGACCAGACCGGCAAGCTGCTCGTGAGCTTCGGCGCCAACATGTTCATTCGACCGCATGGGATCCATGTCGACAGGCAGGGGAATGTCTGGGCGTCGGACCAGAGTGGCCAGGACGGTAAGGGTCACCAAGTCTTCAAGTTCAGCCCCGAGGGCAAAGTCTTGATGACACTCGGCAAGCCAGGCGTTGCCGGCGATGGTCCCGATACGTTTCGGGAGCCGACGGACATATTGGTCGCGCCCAATGGCGACTTCTTCGTGACGATGGGACACGATGAGAAAGGACCCGGCCGTGTCATCAAGTTTACCAAGGACGGAAAATACATAAAGGAGTGGGGCAAGAACGGCTCAGGCCCGGGCGAATTCTCCGTGCCGCATACGATGGCCATGGATTCCACCGGTCGCTTGTTTGTCGGCGATCGCGCCAATAACCGGATTCAGATCTTCGACCAGGACGGCAAATACCTTTCGGAATTGCGACAGTTTGGCCGGCCGAGCGGCATCTACATCGACAAGAACGACATGCTCTACGTCGCCGATCACCAGTCGGGAGACAATGGAACCACAAATGTGCCTTTCCAGAAGGGGATTCGCATCGGCAGCCTCAAGGATGGCAAAGTCTTAGCCTTCATTCCTGAGGCAGCTCCGAAGGCCGGCATGCCGGAAGGTATCGCTGTCGATGACCAGGGCAACATCGTTACCGGGTGGACCGGGCAGATGAGCGTCCGCAGGTTCGTGAAGAAATAGCGACAAGCATCATCACAATAAGGGAGAAACGCTATGAATTACTTCAAGCGCCTGCAATTTGTACTCGGCGCCGCCATCATGGCAGCGGTCGCCCTGCCAGCCGGTAAGGCGTTTGCCCAAGGACCCAACGACGCCCGCAATCCTTATCGCCTGGAAGAGAATTGGGCGAAGCTGCCGGAAGGCCGCAAATGGGGTTCGACCATCGGGGTTGAAATCGATCCGGATGGCAAGAGCCTTTGGACGTTCGACCGCTGCGCCGCCAATGACTGCATCGGTTCAAACCTCGATCCGATCATGAAGTTTGATTCGACCGGCAAGTTCATTACGAGCTTCGGCAAGGGCATGTTCAACGGGCCACATGGTTTCCATGTCGACCGGCAGGGCAATGTCTGGGCATCGGACCAGACCGGCAAGGACAACAAGGGACACGTGGTCCACAAGTTCAGCCCCGACGGAAAGCTCCTGATGACGCTCGGCAAGCCCGGCGTCGCGGGCGATGGGCAGGACACGCTGCGTCAGCCGACCGACATCCAGGTTGCGCCCAACGGCGACGTCTTCGTCGCGACGGGACATAACGATAAAGGCCCGGGCCGCATCGTAAAGTTCGACAAGGATGGAAAGTTTATCAAGGAGTGGGGCAAGAACGGCAGCGGGCCGGGTGAATTTTCGGTGCCGCATGCTCTCGCCATGGATTCCGCCGGACGGCTGTTCGTCGGCGACCGTTCCAACAGCCGCATCCAGATCTTCGACCAGGACGGAAAGTTCCTCGCCGAATGGAAGCAGTTCGGCCGTCCGAGCGGGCTCTACATCGACCGCAACGACAATCTCTATTCGGCCGACCACCAGTCCGGGGACGACGGCGGAAAGGTCAACGCGCCCTTCAAGAAGGGAATCCGGATCGGCAGCGTGCAGGACGGCAAGGTCACCGCCTTCATTCCCGAGATCGCGCCTAATGCCAACATGCCGGAAGGCGTCGCGGCCGATGCCCAGGGCAACATCTATGGTGGCTGGACCGGCAACATGAACATGCGCCGCTTCGTTAACACCCAGTAGAGGCCCTACTTCGTTATAAGCGCGGAACCCTCCTGGCCTCATGGTGAGGAGCGCTGCCTTTTGCAGCGCGTCTCGAACCATCACATCGGGTTTTACCCGATGCGCGCTTAATGCGGAGGTGGGTGAAGACGCGCACGCTGCGTAGGATCTGGGTAGAGCGATTGACGCGCTTAAGCTTGCTTAAGCGCGTCAATCGCGAAACCCATCATTCCATGCGGTGACGCGGCCCATGATGGGTTTCGGTAAAGTCCGCCAAGGCGTGTCTTTCGACACGCTTTCGCGAACTTTACCTCTACCCATTCTACGTCCCTTGGTTGATTCGCGCCGAAGCCCCGGGTGGCAACCCGGGGCTTCTTGCTGTAGATTGGTCTGATCGTGCGGTGATGCTCGCTTTCCGCCAGCGGTCGGCCGCCATTTCGGGGTTTGTCGATGTCCGGTCTCTCGCCACAACATGCAGCAGTCACCGCCGACGATCGGGCGCGGAAGCTTTCGATCGGGTTCATCAATTGGGCGCATGCGATCGATCATTACGTGATGCTCATCCTCGCGACCGCGGTAATCGAGCTCTCGGTCGTTTATGGACGCAGCTATGCGGAAGTGATTGCGCTGGGTACGCCCTCGTTCATCGCGTTCGGTATATTCTCGCTGCCCGCCGGCTGGCTCGGGGACCGCTGGAGCCGCCGCAACATGATGATGTTGTTCTATCTTGGCTGCGGCGCCTCGCTGGCTGCCGCGGCGCTTGCCCCGGACCTTGCGCTTTTGGCCGTCGCGCTTGGCGCGCTTGGCGCTTTTGCGGCGATCTATCATCCGGTCGGCACCGCAATGCTGATCGAGCAGGCAACGTCACGCGGTCGCTCGGTGGCGTTCAACGGCGTATGTGGAAATTTCGGGGTTGCTTTCGCGGCCGGCATCACTGCCACGCTCATCTATTTCTTTAGCTGGCGCGGCGCCTTCCTGGTACCGGCTTTTGTTTGCATTGCGACCGGTATTGCCTATCTGTGTGTCGTTCCTGATGATCGCCACAAGAATGCGAACCGCACGTCATCGCCGGATGTCAGGTTGGCACCATGGGTCGCGGCCACGATGTTTGCGCTCTTCATCCTGATCGCGGTTTCGGCCGGTTTGGTGTTTCACATTGCCACGATCGCTTTGCCGAAGATCATCGACGAACGCGTGGGCTTTGCAGCCTCGCTGTTGCAAGTGGGCGGGATCGCCACGCTCATCCTTATGTGCGGCGCGCTCGCACAGTTTTCTATCGGAAGGCTGGTCGACAGGTTTCCGCTCCACCTTCTCTTTGCTGGGGTTGCGCTCCTGCAATTTGCCGGCGTGGTTTGGGTCGCCTATGCGAGCGGGCCGTTGCTGCCAGTCGCGCTGGCGGTGGCGGTTGCAGCCATCTACGCGCAAGTGACGGTGAACGATCTCGTGATCGCGCGCTACACCGCGGACGCGTGGCGGGCGCGTGTCTTTGCGGTGCGTTACTTCGTCACTTTTCTCGCCTCTGGCGCGGCCGTGTCGCTCATCGCTTTCCTGCATGCGCGCGGCGGCTTCGATCTTGTACTGAGTGCCATGGCTTTGATCGGTCTCGGATTTGTCGTTGGCACCTGCGCAATCGCCGTACTGGTCAACAGCGCCGAAAAGGTTACCGGCAAGTTCGCACAGCCTGCGGAGTGAACGGACGCCAAGAATTCTTCACGCGCGGCCATCTTTCCGCCTTGGTTCCCCAATACCACCCCGCGCTCCTTCGGAACGCCTTGTGTTCGGGCTTTTAAACCCGGCTGGCGCGGTGCGCTCTGCGATTTCCGTGTTCCGCGAAACGAAGGATTTGGAGTGTAGCTCAGTGGTAGAGCACCGGGAAATCCCCGGGGGGCGCAGGTTCGATTCCTGTCATTTCGACCATTGCGAGGATAGCTCAGTGGTAGAGCACATGACTGTTAATCATGCTGACGCGGGTTCAAATCCCGCTCCAACGCTCCGGTTCAGCCGTGAAAAAGCTGATACCATCAGCCTTCGAAGCTGATTACCCATGACGGGGACCGGACGCGTACTTCAGTCGCGGTCCGGTCGTTGCGCCGAAAGGCACCTCGCTCGTTCTTCGACACCGTGAGATCGGCTTTGCGCCGGGGCGGATATCGCCTGCGCCGACGCCGGGTTATCGTTTCGCTTGCCGCGCCGTGGCGCGGCATTCGTATTCGTGCGCCCGGTGGTTGACGTGGGCTCAAGCTCAGGCCCGCAGTTCTTTCGGGAAGTCGCGTCCGGAAACCATTTTCGCATTAAATTGCGCATGTTCTTGTCGGCGAACCGATATCCGATTTACCGGAACATGCGCTGCACAACCGGCTGCGCGGAACGCCGCGTCGCCCCAGAAGGAGGTGTGCCATGAAGCGGCACCTGTTTGTATTGCGCGTGACCGTCAAGGACGGCGAGCGCGCTTTTTTGATGCGCAATGGCCGGTTCGAGCAGGTGCTCGCGCCGGGTGGCTATACGCTGTTTGACATCAAGCATGAGCTGAACGTCGAACTGCACAATGTCGTGCGCGCCGAATTTCCGGCCGAGCGCTATGCCGTGCTCAAGTCGGCACGGCCCGATCTCGTCGCGGATCTGTTCGAACCGGTCGAGACGAAGGCGGAGGAACTCGCCATCGTCAGCCTCGACGGCCGTCCGCTGCACCTGATGGGGCCTTGGCAGACTCGTGTGTTCTGGAAGGTCGCAACTCGCGTAGAGGTCGAGCGCATCGACGTGGCCAGCGACGTGAAGGTCAAGCCAAAGCACCTTGGCATGGTCGCGCGCGAGCGCAACACACTCGTTGCCGAGCACGTCGTTGAGAACCACGAGGCGGGCCTGCTCTATGTCGAGGGCCGGCTCGTTGAGAGGTTGGCGCCTGGTCGTCATGCCTTCTGGACGTCGGGTCGTAAGATCGAGGTCAAGCGTCTCGACTTGCGTCCGCAGGCGGTGGAAATCACCGCGCAGGAGATGCTGACGAAGGACCGCATTGCGCTGCGCGTGACGCTGACGGCGTTTCGCCGGATTGTCGATCCGGAACTCGTCGTCACCAAAGTGCCGGATGTGGATGCGTATCTGTATCGTCTCGTACAGTTCGCTATCCGCGAGGCGGTGGCGTCGCGGACGCTCGATGACGTGCTCTCTGCGAAGAACACGCTCGACGCGGAGTTGCGCGCTTACGTGCGCGAGCGCATCGCGGAAACCGGAATCGAGGTGGCGGAACTCGGCGTCAAGGATGTCATCCTGCCGGGCGAGATCCGTGAGCTTGTGAACAAGGTGGTGGAGGCGGAGCGGACCGCGAAGGCAAACCTGATCCGCCGCCAGGAGGAGACGGCTGCAACGCGTTCGCTCCTCAACACTGCGAAGCTGATGGAGGACAACCCTCTGCTGCTTCGTCTCAAGGAACTCGAGTCGATCGAGCGGCTGGTCGAAAAGGTCGGCCGCATCGATCTCCACGCCGGCGACGGCGCGGGCTTCGATGCGCTGCTCACGAAGCTCGTGCGCGTGAAGGTGCCGGACACCGCGTGAGTGGAGGCAAGTAAGAAGGGCCGCCGAGAAATCGGCGGCCCTTCCCAAGAAATAAAGAAATAAAAAGTGAAAACGGTAGCATACTGTTTCTGCAAACGATGATTTCTCAACTAAACACAATGCAGTCACACAATTGGTTCAATGGCTCTGAATAATACGTTTCAAACGCGCTCGAACATGCGGCGCGGTGAATAAAAAAAAGGGGGAGTGGTGGTCACAATAACGGGTGTCGCTGGCTCGGTGTGAATTCCACAATTGAGTCCGCGTACAAATCGACGGTACGCCTTAGTCGATCTGCTTCCAAGATTTCCAAGCTGTGTCACGTGACCGACGTCTGTCGTCACGATGGGTGGGCATTTGCTCGGCGCAGCCATGAATTATCGATCTTTTTCTTTGTTTCTTAGTTGAGGGTCGAAAGTTACGGCAATGAACATGTCAAGGAGAGTGAGTGCCTCGCGACGCGAGTAGGTAGCGTAAACGGAGTAAGACCATGGGTGCAGCGCGTAAAGAATTTGAGCTGCCTGTTGATGGACTGTTGAAATACCTGCCAAGGGAGGCACGGCTTGGGTTTGCGGCGAGCCTCGATGTCTCGGAAAATAACGTCGACAAGTTGCCTGAACCCGAAGAAGCGCCGGCACTGCCGCGGCTGCGCGTGGGGAAGGAGTTGATCGCCAACGATGTCGGCGAAGCAAGGCATCCACGATCACTGATACCTGAGCGAATTTCGATACCGCAAGGGCACGAATCTTCAGTTTGGATCGGACAAACAATCGGGCTCGCGGTGGCTACGGCCATCGGTGCAGCCGCGGGTGTCGGTGGCTTTTATTGGACCTTTGCGTCGCCCGCCACCCAAATCGCGCCGGCAAGGACCGCTGCTAGGATTATTGCAACGGCACCTGCGCAAGTCTTGGCAACGTCGACAGATAGCCGAGATACGGTCCCCACTGCCAATCCGGATGCGCGTGCTGAGACAATCGTTCCTGTGCCGGTATCGGAGGGCGATCAGGCGGCACAATTTCCGAAATCGGAGTTGTCTGTGGTTCCACTGCCACGACAGATTGATTCCGCTCAAATCGTTCTGATGTTGAAAAGCGGTGCCGCGTTCCTGGCGAACGGCAACGTTGGTGCAGCCCGCATGATGCTCCAGCCGGCGGCGGAAGCAGGCGATCCCGCGGCAGCGTTCGCACTTGCAGAAACCTACGACCCTGTGGTGCTTGGAAGATTGGGCGTCAAGGGTGGAATCTCGCCTGACATTGCGCAGGCAAGGAAGTGGTACGCGAAGTCCAAGGAATTAGGCTCTCCACAAGACTTGGCTCGACAAGACTTGGGTCGACAAGACTTGGGTCGACAAGACTTGGAATCTGGAAAGGTCTTGGGCTCCGCAAGAGCCCATCAATGATCGATACCATCTAAGAGAAAGTAAGTGAGTCTCAAAAAAAAGTAAGTGAGTGTCAAAGAAGGTGTTCCCCATGCATATATCCAAATATGTGTCGTGTCGGTTCGTCGCTGCCTTGCTTGTTATTCTGCTCGCCGGAATTACAGCAAAGGAAGGTCAGACCGCTTCGAAGTCTAAATCGGCAGCCGATGGTGGCGCTCGGAGCGTGCCGACGTCCGTTGCAGTCGGAGAAGGCACGAAGGTGGCCAAGGTCAATAATTGGACGCTTGGCATTGCGGCCGGCCTGCTTGAAGGAAGTTTTATCCGATTCGCATCTGAACTCGCCAAGGCTTTCGACGATGGCGAAAACCTTCGCATCCTTCCGACCGTAACCTACGGGGCGTCGGAAAATATCTCCGATCTTCTGTATCTCAGGGGAATCGATATCGCGATCACGCATGCGGACGTTTTCGACTTCTTTAAGAAATCCGGCGACGTTCAGAACATTCAGCAGCGGATCAACTACATTTCGCAAATGCACAACACCGAATTTTATGTACTGGCGCGCAGTGACATCAAAAGCCTGGAGGACCTTGCAGGAAAGAAGGTTGGATTCCATGTCAAGGGATCAGGGCCGAACGTCACCGGGCCGCTTATCTTCGAGCGTCTGGGCATCGCCGTCGAACCGGTCACCATCAACCATACATTTGCAATCGAGAAGATGAAGACCGGCGAAATCGCTGCAATCTTCCAACTCGGCGCGAAGCCGAATGACCTTTTTGCCAAATTGAAGCCGGAACCAGGACTACATTTTATCCCCATCCAATGGAGTCATAAGTTTTCGGATTACTATCTCCCGGCAACGCTGTCCCACGATGATTATCCGAACCTCATCAAACCCGGCGAAACCGTCGACACACTGGCAGTTCCGGTTGTTCTCGCCGTGTACAACTGGCCCAAGAATAGCGATCGCTTCCGGCGCGTCGAGCGCTTTGTGCGCGCTTACTTCGAAGGCTTCGATAAACTGAAGCAGCCTTCGTTCCATCCGAAGTGGAAAGAAATCAACCTGGCTGCGCGGGTGCCCGGCTGGAACCGCTACTGGGTTGCGGAAGAAGCCCTCGCCGCAATTGCGTCAAATGATCAGGTTGCCAATCGGCAGGCGCGCACCGTCGAGTCGTCAGCGAATCGACCCAACATTGGTGCGACGGAACAGGGCAGTCCCGCTCTCTACCGAGAGTTTCTGGAGTGGCAGCAGAAGAACAAGAAGAAATAGCAATGGCTGTCCAAATGACGGCTGTGCATCCGGTCCCGGTGGGCTTCGACGATGCGGTCAATGACCGGCTGCATCGTCGCACGCTCACGCTTTCGTTTGCGCCGGCCAGATCCAATCTTTTGATATTCCTATCAAGCAAACTGCCGGCTCGACCAGCGCCAAATAAAACGAGGAGATAGTGATGAAATTCTCGACCATGCGGCCGACATGCGGAGTGCTGGGACTTATGCTAGCGCTCACGGTATCGGACGCGGAATCCGCAGAAACATGGCCCAGCCGGAACATCCAGGCGATTGTCCCATTGGCGCCCGGCAATGCCCAGGATGTGGTCAGCCGCATCGTATTCGATCAGCTATCGCGCCAGATCCTGCGGCCGGTCATCGTGGAAAATCGGGCGGGTGCCGGCGGCACCATTGGCGTTGCAGCTGTTGCGAGGGCGGAGCCGGACGGCCACACAATTCTGGTACATTCTTCATCCTTCAGTGCCAGTTACTCGCTCCACAAGAGCTTGCCCTATGACACGTTCAAGGATTTTACCGCCGTCGTTCCGCTTGGAATCCAACCGATTGTGCTGGTTGCGGCGCCATCGAAGGGCTGGAAGACTGCCGGTGACGTCATCGCCGCCGCCAAGGCCAACCCCGGCAAACTCAACTATGCCTCGGCGGGCGTCGGTGCGGCCTCGCATCTCGCAGCGGAGCGCTTCCGTCTGAGCGCCGGCATCTCGGCGCAGCACATTCCGTTCCGAGGACCCGTCGAAGCCATGACGGAAGTTTTGACCGGGCGCATAGACTTCTATCTGCTGCCGGTGGTGGCGGCCATTTCGCACATCAACAGCGGCAATGTCGTTGCCTTGGCGGTGAGCACTGACAAGCGCGCTGCGGCGCTTCCCAATGTACCGACCATGGCGGAATCGGGACTGAAGGACGCAAATTATGCGTTCTGGAATGGCATCTTCGTGCCCGCAAAGACGCCGCGTGCCATCGTCACCAGGCTCTATCGCGAGACTGAGAAGGCGCTGGCAGTTCCCTCAGTCCGTGAACAGTTGGCCAAGGTCGGCCAGGAGCCGTTGTCGATGACGACTGAACAGTTTGAAAAGTATTTTCGCGATGATGTAAGAAACACCGCCTTGCTGATGCAGAAAGCCGGACTGCAAGCATTTTACTAAAGGATTCCAGAAAACGGTGCGAGCCATGTCGTTACGGTCGTCAAATTTTCATGCTTCCGACGGGGCCGCCTACGAAGTGTGGCTCGGTCGCTGGGCCAACCGCCTTGCGAGGGCGTTTCTCGATGTCGTGGAATTTCCCGAAGCCGGCGAGTTACTCGATGTCGGATGCGGCACTGGAGCGCTTACGTTTGCGATGGCCGAGCGATGGCCCAAGCGGCACGTGATCGGCTGCGATCTTGCCGAGCCTTTCATCGCCCATGCGCGGACGCGCGCATCCGGTGGCCGGCCGCAATTTGAAACAGGCGATGCGTGCGCCTTGAAATACGAGGACGGACGGTTCGCCGGTGTGGCGGCGCATCTCGTTTTTCTCTTCATCCCGCGTCCGGTGGTTGCGCTACGCGAAATGCGGCGGGTCACCAGGCCCGGCGGCACCGTTGCGGCCGTCGTGTGGGATTCGCGCGGCGGCCTCGTGTTTCAACGCATGATGTGGGACACGGCGGTTGCCATCGATCCAAACGCGCGGGTCGCACGCAACAACCTGTTCGCCAATCCGGTTGCCATTCCGGGCGGTCTGGCGGGATTTTTCAATGAGGCCGGCGTCACGAAAATCGATACGCAATCCGTCACCATCCGGATGGATTACGAAAACTTCGAAGATTATTGGCAATCGTTCCAGGGCGGCCAAGGCCCGGTCGGCGTCTATTTTACCAATCTCGATCTCGCGCTGAAAGCACGCATCAAGGAAGCTGTCTGTGATGCCTATTGCTCCGGCTCTGCTGATGGACCGCGGTCGCTGACTGCGTCGGCATGGGCGGTGCAGGGAAAGGTGGTGTAGACGGAGTCGCGCCGCTCTACGAGTTCGTGGCGCTCCTCTCTTCCCTGCACCCAGGCTAGGAATCCGGCTTTGTCCATATGAACGGGCAGCTGAACGTTCGTGCCTCATTGTCGTGTTTTATACCATCGCAAGGTTTCGTAAAAAAGAGTTCGCACCGGCCCCTTGCGGACTGCTTTCGAACTACCCATATGGTCTTCAATGGCGATGTTGAGCCGCAAGGTTCCATCGTCTATGACGGCCACGATCAAGGGCGACGCCGGATGTACGCGCGCCTTCGATTCGTGGTCGTTTGTATTTGTGGGCCGATTGTTAACGAAGGGACGCGGTGGTGCGTCCTTATCATTCGAATTCGAGTCAGCGTAGATTTCAGAGAGCGGCAGTCGATGCCGAGCGCCGCAACGCGGATCGATTTTTCCTCCCCGACGACGACCACGGGGCCTGTGGTGACACCCCTCACATAGAGCCACCGTCCTGCGAGACGACGAGGTATGCCACGACACTTGGAAGCCCCAGATACTCCCCGGCCTTATCACCAAGATCGATTGTCGTTGTAGAGGCGATAGCACTTCTACGACAAATGCTGGTGCCTTCACGGTCCGATCTTTGGGTCTTGCCCCGCGCTGATCGACCACGACGTCGGGATACCTGACTGAGCGCGGGCGACACTGTTGTTAAAATAATCAATCAAATAGTTGACTATCAACAATATGGTTGATAATCAACGTTCATGATGATGCCCTTGCACGTGGCCACGGACATCCGGGACGACGCCGAAACGCGTCTCGATGCGGTGTTTGCGGCGCTGTCGGACCCGGTTCGACGAGCGATCCTCGGGCACCTCGACGGGTCCGACCGGCTGGTGTCCGAACTCGCCGCGCCGTTCGATATTTCGCTGCAGGCGGTATCGAAACATATCCAGGTGCTGGTGCGCGCAGGCGTCGTCACACAGGAACGCAGCGGCCGGATCAGCCGCTGCCGTCTCGACGCCGGGCCGATACTCGATGCCGCGGTCTGGATCAATCGGTACAGCAAATATTGGCAGGAGCAGTTCGATTTGTTGGCCTTGGCACTTGTAGACGATGACAGAAAACGCAGCTCCAAGCCGCAAAGTGGACGCCGCCTGCGTGCGGCACGGCCACCGGGGCGATCGACAGGGCAGGGGCGTGACAGAAGGAGACCAAAACCATGACCGACCACAAAATCGTTTCACAAGACGAGTGGATTGCGGCGCGCCGGCAATTGCTCGCACAGGAGAAAGAATTCACGCGTCAGCGTGATCTGCTTTCTCAAGCCCGGCGCGACCTGCCATGGGTACGGGTCGAGAAGGCTTATGAGTTCGACACCGCGGATGGCAGGCGGAGTTTGCCGGACCTCTTCGACGGTCGAAGCCAGCTCATCGTCTACCATTTCATGTTCGGTCCGGATTGGGAGACGCCATGCAAGAGCTGCTCGTTCTGGGCCGACAACTTCGAGCGCAGCGTTGTGCACCTCAAGGCGCGTGACGTGACGTTGATTGCGGTATCGCGCGCGCCGTTGGCCAAACTTGAGGCGTTCAAACAGCGGATGGGTTGGACCTTCAATTGGGTCTCATCGGCTACGACCGATTTCAATTTTGACTGCGACGCGTCATTCCGTCCTGAGGAACAAGCTACGTACAACTATGCGCCCAAGACGTCGTCGGTGACGGAACTGCCCGGCATCAGCGTGTTCCACAAGGATGCGAGTGGTACGGTGTTCCATACCTATTCCTGTTATTCCCGCGGCATCGACATGATGAATGCGACCTATCAGTACCTGGATCTCGTTCCCAAGGGTCGCGATGAGGCCGATTTACCGCATTCAATGGCTTGGGTGCATTATCGCGACAGTTATGGCGGCTGACGGAACGGGGACATGAGCTATCAAAGCACAAGAGAAAAGCTGAAAGACTATCGCCGGCAGATCGCAGCGTTGCGACAAAAAATGCGCGAGACTCAAAGCTCAGTTGAGCCGGAAGAAGTGAAGGACTACACGTTCACGCGCCCTGCCGGTGCGATCGCCAAGCTGTCGGAACTGTTCGGTGACAAGGACACCCTCTTCGTCGTGCACAATATGGGCACGTCCTGTCCGTCCTGCACGCTTTGGGCCGACGGCTTCAACGGTGTGTTCGACCACTTGCGCAGCCGCGCGGCCTTCGTGGTGTCGTCACCTGATACTCCGGAGAAGCAGCAAGCATTCGCGGCGAGCCGTGGCTGGCGCTTTCCCATGGTATCGGCCGCAGGCACCACGTTCCCGGAGGACATGGGCTATTGGCGTGACGGTCGCGCCACGCCGGGCGTATCGGTGTTCAAGCGGGCAGGGGACAAAATCGTGCGCGTGTCCGACACCTCATTCTCGCCGGGCGATGATTTCTGTGGTGTCTGGCATTTCTTTGAACTCATCCCCGAGGGCGCGGCTGGATGGCAGCCGAAGTACCAATATCAATAGTTCGCAGCCCGCCTGGCTTCTATCGACGGCGCCGGTGATCCAGCAGGTAATTCGAACATCCCGGTGGGAAGGGACGATAGAAACGCAAGGGCTTCCTCGGTCTTCACGACATCGGCGTATTTGGCGTTCATGTCGCAGAGATTGATGGCGTGGCTGGCCTGCGAGCGGTCGAAGCATCCCTCTTCGGCAAGCGCGATGTGATAGTTGAGGCTGAAGGCGTCGAGCACGGTTGCACGCACGCAGCCCGACGTGGTCGTTCCGGTCATGATCAGGCTGTCGCAGCCCAGCAGGGTCAGATAACTCGCCATATTGGTGCCGAAGAAGCCGGACGGCTTCTGCTTGTAGACCACGAGATCGCGCGGGCCCGGCGCAATCGGCGCGACGATCTCGTTGCCATCGATATTGGGAATGGGCGCGCCACGGTCCTCCCCGTTGCGCGAATTCTTCCAAAGCCACGAGCCACTGTCCCAATTGTCGGCGCGCCGTACGCCGGTCGTGTAGATGACCGGAATGCCTTTCTCATGACACTTGTCGATCAGCGAACGGATATAGGGGAGAGCGATCCAGGCATCGTCGCCGCACGAGTTGCGCCATTTCTTGATTGATTCAAGGATCGGCTCGGGCTTGTCGCCGCAGAACGCCCAGTTCACGTCGATGATCAGCAGCGCGGGGCGTTTGCCGAAGCCGCCGCGGGCGCCATATCCCGAGGCCGCGAATACGGCCTTGTCGCGTTCAGTCAAAAATTGATTCCAGATTGGCTCGGACATGATTCCCTCTCGGCTCCTAAAGGTTTGCGCGGACATTTTCGACGAAGCTCATGTCGATGATGTCCTCGTATTTGACCTCGGTCTTCAAAATACCCATTTCGCGCACGACCGCGCTAGCCGTATCCCAGGCGGCACGGCTGATCATGCCGTCGCGGCTCCACATCTGGTCGTCGAATGAACGGT
The DNA here is from genome assembly GCA_035300505.1 of Xanthobacteraceae bacterium. Classification (GTDB taxonomy): domain Bacteria; phylum Pseudomonadota; class Alphaproteobacteria; order Rhizobiales; family Xanthobacteraceae; genus VAZQ01. The sequence goes on along the minus strand of DATGVJ010000167.1, from coordinate 8,930 downwards.
CGAGGGTGCCCTTGAGATCATCGAGCGCCATGGTGGGAAAGTGCTTCTTGGCGACCTCGGCAGCGCCGCTGGGGTTGCTGTAAATGAATTTCAGGCCCTTGATCATTCCGCGCACGAATCCTTGCACGAGTGCGGGTTCCTTTTGAATGGAATCCAGCCGCACATTGATAGTGGAATAGGCATAGGGTCCGAGTTCCTTCGGCACGTTGAAGAACGGCTCGCCCCACAAGCCGATGCGAATCCCTTGCATGATCATGGGCTCGGTCGTCACGCCGATCGTTGCTTGTCCGCCACGCACGCCGGCCGGGACGGCGGAATTCGGCATCTCATTTAGCGTCACGTCGCGCTTGGCGTCGAGCTTCCACTTACCGAGAAGGTATCGCGTGATCGAATTGGGTGTGCCGCCAAACGGCCCGAGCGCAATCGATTTGCCCTTGAAATAGGCTGGCCAATCGGTGTTCTTCGGCTCCTGCCCCTTGCGTGCGCAGATGTAGACATTGCCGCGATCGACGCAGTGCACGACGGAGCGCAACTCGGCGCCCTTGAGCTTGGCGAAGGCGTTGTGCTCGGGCCCGCCGATGAACGCGAAGGCCTGTCCGGACAGCACCGCGTTGGTGTGGCCCGAGCCATTTTCGATAGTCACGATCTTCACATTGATGTCGGCTTCCGCGAAATAGCCGTTGGCCATGGCAATATACATCGGCAGATAGCCGGTGCTGTGGACCGGCTCGGCGACCAGAAGTTCACGCGCTGCCGCACGCCCAAGGGTCGGTGGCGCAGCCAACGCAAGGCCGAGCGACGCGGTCGACCCAAGAAATTTTCGCCTGTCCATGTCATCCTCGCTGTTTGCTGATCGCGACCGATTGCCGTTTTGGATTACTGCGTGTTGATGGACTATTGTTTGGCGCCCTTGCGCAATACGCTCTCCACCCATGAGACCGTTAAGTACATGACAACGGCAAGGGTCGAAAGCACGAACACCGCCACCCATACGAGAGCGATGTCATAGGTCTGACCGGCGTAAAGGATTGCACGTCCGAGCCCGTGCTGGGAAGCGATGAACTCGCCGACGATTGCGCCGGTCAAGGCAAGCCCGATATTGACCCGCAACACCGAAATGATCCAGGGCAGGCAGAACGGAACGACCAGCTTGCGAAACACTTGGGCACGGGAGGCGCCAAGCGAATAGAACAGCTTCTCGCCATCGGGATCGAGCGCCTTGACGCCGGCATAAGTCGTAAGCGTCGATACGACGAGCGTCAGCGCGCTTGCGATCGCTACTTTGGAGCTCAAACCAAGGCCGAACACCAGAACTATCAATGGCGCCAGCGCAAGTTTTGGAATCGATTCGAAGCAGATGATGTAGGGCTGTGCAATCGCCGCATAATTGCGCGACCACCAGAACGAAAGGCCGAAAAGCGAACCAGCTGTCGTCCCGATCAGAAAGCCCAGGATCGTCGAGCGGAATGTGAACCCGATATCGGTCCAGGCATCGCCAGCTGTGAAGAATATCGTCAGCGTCCCGAAAATTGCACTCGGTTGTGACCAGAAGAACGGATCAATCCAGGCGGCGCTCGCGGCGACTTCCCAGAGCACGATGACGCTGACCAGGATGCCGATCTGAGTAGCGAGGATGGCCCAGGCCGGCCAGTCCTTTTGTACAGGCAGCCGTCGCGCCGGCCGCATTTGGGTGCCGCCCGAATAGGGCGCCGTTTGTGTTGAGGTGACGGTGGGGCCGACCAATCCTGGGGCGTTTGGGGTGTCATGCACAGTCATTCGAGCCCTCGCGTCTCACGCCGCATCGATGAAAGGTGCTGCCGCCACCGCAGGCAATTTGAGATGTTCCATGCAACGCTCCTTGATGGCAATGAAATTTGCCGTCAGCACGCTGGTCCGCAAGCGCGGTCGTGGTAGTTCGACGGGGATATTCGCGATGATACGTCCTGGCCGTGTCGCCATGACGTGAACCTCATCGGAGAGATAGATGGCCTCGTCGATATCATGAGTGACGAATACGACGGTCTTGCCGAAATCGCTCCAAAGCTGCAGCAGCCACTCCTGCATCACCAACTTGGTCTGTGCGTCGAGTGCGCCAAACGGCTCATCGAGCAGGATTACGTCGGTGTCGAACAGGAGAGTGCGCATCAGCGCCGCACGCTGGCGCATGCCGCCGGACAGGGCGTCCGGATAAAGATACTCGAACCCCCCAAGCCCATATTTCTGCAGCAACGGCAGCGCCCGCTCGTGCGCCTTGCGCAGCGGGATATTTTGAATCTCCATGCCGAGAATGACGTTGCCGAGCACGGTGCGCCAAGGCAGCAACAGGTCCTTTTGCAGCATATAGCCGACACGCCCGATCGTGTTGGTTGCATCGATGCCGTCGATCAACACCCGACCCGCAGTCGGTTCAAGCAGACCCGCGATGATGTTGAAGATCGTGCTCTTGCCGCAGCCCGACGGCCCGATCAGACTCACAAATCGACCCTTCGGAATCGACAAAGTCACCGGCGCGAGCGCCTGAAAGGCCCCGCCCGGCGTGTCGAACGCCTTGCTGACGCGATCAATCTCAAGCTTTGGGGCCGAGGACATGGATGCTCTCGGTAAAACTGGCGACTGCCGTCGAAACCGCTCAAATTCTACATCTCCTGCGAAATGCATACCAGCCCAATATAACTGCACCGTGGCGCCCGATTGCTCACGATCTGACACGCGACACTAGTTCGGCCGCGGTTCGTTCCCGAGGTCGGTTTCGCCTTTCTCGATTTCTTCCACCATTTGGCCTCATCGGCTCCGCGCTGACGCACGAGGGAGTCGCTGATGACGACGGCGCGATCAAGCTGTTCCAAGGCGGCCATGCGATCGCCCTGCTCGTCAAGAAAGGCTGCTTCACGCTGCAGGTTGTGCGAGGCATCTCTCGTTATGCCGACTTCAGCGGGGTTGATACCGAGTGCTTCTTCAAACAGAACGCTTGCATCGGTGTAGGTCTTGCGCGCCTGGGGCACATTGCCAATCTCGGCCGCCGCTGTCGCCAGATCTCGGTGCGCGGAAGCAAGGTCCGAAGTGAGGTCTGCATTTTTCGGGTCGGCGCTGTGGAGCGTATCCAGTACCCGCACATTGTATTCATAAATTACGACAGCTGACAGCCAGCCTTCACGCGTTTGGAAAATCACGGCGCGGCAGGCCGTCTCGGCGCTACGAGTACGCTCCTGCCTTAATCTATGGGCGGCCCTCACCGGATGGATACGTTCTAAATGTGATGGCGATCACTGCCGCTACGCCGACATCTGCGTAGTATTGCCACAGTGGCGTCAGCACTCCTGGAGGGACCCGACATGATCGCAAAACCATCTATCTTTGCCATTTTGGCTCTTGCTTCTTCCTTTTTACTGGGCGAAGGCACTGTCCATGCCGAACCTCTTATCGCGTCCACAAAGAGCGGTTCCGAAGTCAAGCTTCGCGGATACGCTCGATGGAACAACGATTGTGAACCCATCGATGCGCCGGAGATATACGTAGAGGTCGCCCCAAAAAACGGTACTATTTGCGCTCGTGTCAGCAGAGGAACTATTCGAATTGTTCGAGAAGGAAAGGCCCACCAGTGTGTTGGTCGATCTATACGGGGTATCGACGTGGTTTACTTTCCTCGACCGGGTTTCGGCGGGACCGATATCACGCGGTATACAGTGCTTTTCAATAAGGTGCGACTGACGATCGATGCTGACATCCGCGTTGTAACTAATCCTTCCTCTTCAGAACAAGAGAGGATGGATTCACCTTCGGAAGTTACTCAAAGCGAAGGACCTATCCCGGTGTGTGCGGCTCTTGTCTCCTGATGGGGTATAAGCTGACTACATTTATCCGTTTTGAGTATTCTGTCCGCAGAACACGGATTGTGCCAGCTGATCGTAGGTTCAAAGTAAAAGGCCCGAGCTCTCGCCCGGGCCTTCCCTACGCTTTCCGGAATGTTTTTCTTAGAACTTAGAAGTCCATTCCGCCGCCGCCCGGCATGGCCGGTGCCGCGGACGAGTTCTTCTTCGGCACTTCCGCGACCATGGCCTCGGTGGTGATCAGGAGGGCTGCGACTGATGCAGCGCCTTGCAGAGCCTGACGCACGACCTTGGTCGGGTCGATGATGCCCTTCTTGAGCATGTCGACATATTCGCCCTGCTGGGCGTCGAAGCCGTAGGAATACTGATCCTTCTCGAGGATCTTGCCGACGATCACGGACGCATCCTCGCCGGCATTCATGGCGATCTGGCGTGCCGGATAGGAGAGGGCCTTGCGCACGATGTCGACGCCGGTCTTCTGGTCGTCATTATGCGTGCGGACCTTCTTGAGCGCTTCGATCGCACGCAACAGTGCGACACCGCCACCGGGCAGGATGCCTTCTTCGACCGCAGCGCGGGTCGCGTGCATGGCGTCATCCACGCGGTCCTTGCGCTCCTTCACCTCGACTTCGGTCGCGCCGCCGACGCGGATCACCGCGACGCCGCCTGCGAGCTTGGCCAGGCGCTCCTGGAGCTTCTCGCGATCGTAGTCCGACGTGGTCTCTTCGATCTGCGCCTTGATCTGGGAGATGCGCCCCTCGATGTCGACCTTCTTGCCGACTCCGTTGACGATCGTGGTGTTTTCCTTGTCGATCATCACCTTCTTGGCGCGGCCGAGCATGTTGATCGTGACGTTCTCAAGCTTGATGCCGAGATCTTCGCTGATGGCCTGGCCGCCAGTGAGGACCGCGATATCCTGCAGCATGGCTTTGCGGCGATCGCCGAAGCCCGGAGCCTTGACGGCCGCCACTTTAAGGCCACCGCGCAGCTTGTTGACGACGAGCGTGGCAAGGGCCTCACCCTCGACATCTTCGGCCACGATGAGCAGCGGCTTGCCGGTCTGCACCACGGCTTCGAGCAAGGGGAGCAGTTCCTGCAGACCCGAAAGCTTCTTCTCGTTGATGAGAATGTACGGATCGTCCATCTCGGTCCGCATCTTGTCGGCATTGGTGATGAAGTAGGGCGAAATGTAGCCGCGGTCGAACTGCATGCCTTCAACGACGTCGAGTTCGGTCTCGAGCGACTTTGCCTCTTCGACCGTAATCACGCCCTCGTTGCCGACTTTCTTCATGGCTTCTGAAAGGAAGCGGCCGATTTCGTGGTCGCCGTTGGCCGAGATGGTGCCGACCTGGGCGATTTCCTCGTTCGACGTGACCTTCTTGGAATTCTTCTGCAGGTCAGCGACGACGGCTTCGACTGCGAGGTCGATACCGCGTTTGAGGTCCATCGGGTTCATGCCCGCGGCCACGGCCTTGGCGCCTTCCTTGACGATGGCAGCGGCGAGAACGGTGGCAGTGGTCGTTCCGTCACCGGCGATGTCGGACGTCTTGGACGCGACTTCGCGCACCATCTGGGCGCCCATGTTCTCGAACTTGTCTTCGAGTTCGATTTCCTTGGCGACGGTGACGCCGTCCTTGGTGATGCGCGGTGCACCGAAGCTCTTGTCGAGCACGACGTTGCGGCCCTTGGGGCCGAGCGTCACACGCACGGCGTTCGCGAGAATGTCGACGCCGCGCAGCATCCTGTCGCGTGCATCGACTGAGAATTTTACTTCCTTAGCAGCCATATTGAATTACTCCGTTTATGGTCCCCGGCACCGCGGCAATCGCAAAACGACGGCTTGCGCGGCGGAGAGTCAGATGAAGGTTTTTGTCCCTTGAGCAGCTGCGCATTGCGCTTCTCTCAAGCGACAATGATCGAGTGCCTTAGGCGGCTTTTTTCTTGGCGGCCGTTTCTTCCAGCACGCCCATGATGTCGCTCTCCTTCATGATCAGGAGATCGACTCCATCGATCTTGACTTCGGTGCCCGACCACTTGCCAAACAGCACGCGCTCGCCGACCTTGAGGTCGATCGGAATGAGCTTGCCAGCCTCGTCGCGGCCACCGGGGCCGACGGCGACGATTTCGCCCTGCGAGGGCTTTTCCTTGGCTGTGTCTGGAATGATGATGCCGCCAGCAGTCTTCTCGTCGGCATCAATTCGCTTGACGACGACGCGGTCGTGAAGCGGGCGAAATTTCATGGGTCACTCCTCAGGTGCTAAGCAGGTTGAACAGGTATGCTTTTTTGTGGGAGCAATGCCCGGAATCCCCCGGCACTGCATAACGCGCCACATAGGCGACGCCTCCATGCCCCGCAAGGGGGCCGGGACACTTTTTTAGCACTCATGAGAGGTGACTGCTAGCAGAAAACGCAAGGTATTGAACTAATTTGGTTAATTGAGGGATAGACCGTGACGGCGCGGCACTTTCTGGTTGTTTTTCCAATCCCAGGGTGGCGGTTTCTTTAGTCCGGCATGATGCTGCCACGCATTATCAGCAGTCGTCATGATATGCTGCTAATATACTGATTATAAACAATTAATTGTGGTTTGTACTTGCCTCCGGAGCGGTTGGTCCATCACATTATGTGGCCGACTCGATGGAGAACACACATGGTTTCGAAGGACTTCAAACGACAGCTCGCCGGCTACGGGCTGACCACGGCGCAAATCCTGTACCGGCTGCCTGACCATCCCGCGTTACTGCAGACCTATGTCTGGCAGGATTACGACCTCTGCCCGAATTTTCCGGCCCTCAACAAATTCCTGGGCTTTTGGCTGCGCACGCTCGAAGGGCCGCTACATTCAGTTACCGTTGCCCACGCTCGGCTGATCAAGCCGGCGGAGATACGGGCAATCAGTGGGGAATTCCGGCTCCATTGATCGCCGACGCCAAGGTGTTGTGTAGGGATAGCCCGGGTTGAGGCCAACAGCGCGTTCTTCACGCGCAGTGCCAAAACCCCCGGGCTACAGGAGCTAATTCTTTGCCAGGAAGTCTCGCGCCGCCGCAAGGTCGGGTCTGATCGTATCGGCATCGCTCGCGAGGGTCGCCAATTTCTGGAAATAGTCCTTGGCCTTCGCTTTGTCGCCCATCATCTCGGCAGCCTTTGCGGCGCCCGCGAACGCGTTGAAACGGTTTGGCTCTTTCTTGATTGTAGCTTCGAACGCTGCGAGCGCTTCGCGCGCCATACCGCGTTCGAGCAACATGACACCGTAGAGTTCGCGTGCCGGCCTCGGCACGCCGGGCGTGACCGGGTGTTTCTCTGTTCTGTCTTCCGCATCCGCGGCTGCACTCATCGCCTTGAGCGCATCGTCGTATCTGCCCTCGGCATGGAGAACCCACGCGTTGGCCACCTGCCACTGGATGTCGACCTGCTCAGACCAATAGGCATCCCCCGCTAGCCGCAGCTTGTCGCGCAACTCGGCAAGCTTGGCGATGTCTGCTTTGGCGGCATTGGGATTGCCGATCCGGGCTGCGCCCATAGCGCGCCCAAAATGGCTCATCGCCTGGACATGCGAAAGCGGGGTCAAGGGGACCAGCAACTCTGATGCTGCCCTCCAATCGTTGCGTTCGAGGGTGTAGCGGGCGGGCGACGCCGCCAGCGCATATACCCCGGCAAGCAGGTTGGGATTAATGCCTGGAACTATTCTCATTTCCTGCATCACTTCGCGTGCCTTTGTGTCCTGCGCGAGCTGCAGATGGGCATAGACCAGATAGTCCATCGCATGCAGTTGATCGATCGGCTCCTTGTCTGTCTTTGCGACCCGGGCCGAAACAGAATTGAGTGCGATCGATTCCTTCCAGTAGCCGACGCGGGTGAAGATATGCGTCGGCATGTGCTGCGCATGGGGTGCTGACGGGGCGATCTCCGAATAGCGCCTGGCGGCGTCGAGGCCCTTATCGGCGAGCGCAGGCGTATCGTAGAGGTGGATCAGGTAATGCGCGACGCCGGGGTGTCGCGGCTGGCGTTGGAAGACCTTTTCCAGAATCCCTGCGCCTTTGATCTGGTTGGAATAGGTTTTGTCGCTGGGTGAAGCCGCCACGTTGAGAGTGATTCCGTAGAATAGCTGCGCCTCGTCATCTTCCGGATAGCGTTGTGCGACCGTTTCGATGGCTTTCAGATAGGCTTGGATCCGTGCACCATGGGGAACCTTGTCGTGGTCGGTGTAAAATACAAGGAGTGCATCGATGAAGTCGCGTTCGCGCTGCGTTTTGGCGCCGATGGTCTTCGCTTTCTGGAGGGCCGCGAGGCCCTGTGGAAGATTGGCGGCCGGCGGCGGATTGTGCGGGTTGTCGAGATAGCTCAACGCAATGCCCCAATAGGCGATGCCGCATTGCGGGTCGGCCTTGATGACATCTTCGAATATGCCACGGGATTCCCGATACCAGAACGAATGCTGGTATCGCATGGCGCGGTCGAAGCGCCGTTGCGCCGTCTCGTTGCACGATGTCGGAAAATGAACTGTTCCGAAGCGCTGATCGCTTTCTTCCTGACTTGAGACAGGCTGGATGCAAGACATCCCCGCGAGTGCGGCAATCGTTGCCATACTTGTGAACAGGACCCTGATCATGAGTTCCTCCTAGGACACGAGTTGTCATGCGAACGGTGAAGATCGCAAATATCGAAATCCCTCCCACGGGCCTCCAATCTCCTCACAAATTATAACAGGAATCGAGATCAAATTGTAGGCCTATTGGCCTTGTTTTGGTCCGCCTTTTATGGCGGACTCCCTTAGAGTAAACTCGACGGAGGTGGCGATGACCTTGGCCGCAAGAGAAACTGATACACCTCGTGTCGCGGCAAGCACCGTCGATGTGGTTACAACCGGTTCGGCCTTGGGCGCCGAGGTGAGGGGCGTCGATCTTAAGCACTTGGATGACGCGGCGTTCGCCGGCCTGATTCAGGCGTGGCACGATCATTCGGTGCTGCTGCTCCGCGGCCAGTCGCTCAATGATCAGGATTTGATCGCGTTCAGTCGCCGGTTGGGCGATCTCGATTGGGCGCCGGTCCAGGAGAACGGCCGCCGTTTTGTCGAGGGCCTGCCGGAAATCTACATTGTCTCC
>DATGVJ010000166.1:0-15897 GCA_035300505.1 Xanthobacteraceae bacterium | reverse complement strand
GTTGGGGATTGGGTGGCCGTTGCTGGCCACAATTAATGCGCGCGGGCCTTTTAGCCCTTTCGCGCCGGGCACTTATGACGGCGAGCCCGCAATCTGTCAACGTTGCAATCGTGGCCCTCGGTTGGGAGTTAGGCTAAGCTTTGGCTTCCGGGGCCCTTTGGTAGCCCGCCCAGCACATTGGCTCGACGATGACGTTTGCCCGCTAGCGAACTCAAGGCCATCGTGAGCGAGCCCGAAGTCAACCGCGACATCAACAGCCGCGGCTCGATTGCAATCGCGACCCCGCCGCCCGATGAGCTTAAGCGCTATGTCGAGAGTGAGATCGTGCGGTGGGGCAAGGTCGTCGAACAGGCCGGCGCCAAGGGGACGGAATAAGGGGAGATAGATCTATGACGCCGCTCGATCTTGTGCGCTTGCTGCTCGTTGGCGTTGCGCTTGCAGCACACGCTATCTTTCCTGCCCGCGCGCAGGACTTTCCCGCGCGCCCCGTCACCATGGTGGTGCCGTTCGCAGCCGGCGGCGCGGGTGACATCCTGTCGCGCATGCTGGCGCCACGGCTCGAACAGGTTTGGGGCAAGCCGCTGATTGTCGACAACAAGCCCGGAGCCGGCGGCGTCATCGGGGCGCAGGCGGTCGCGCGCGCCGTCCCGGATGGCCACACCCTGATGATTGCGCCGAGCCCCGTCATGGCGGTCAATGTGACGTTGTTCAAAACGCTGTCCTATGATCCGGCTGTCGATTTCGTGCCGCTGGCGCTTGCGGCCCAGACTCCGTTCGTTCTGGTGGTCAATCCCGATCTGCCGATCCGTTCGGTGCGCGATCTCATCGACTATGTGAAAGCCCGGCCCGGGCAATTGTCTTACGCGACGGCGGGTCCCGGCGTTCCGCATCACCTGTTTGCCGAACTGTTCAAGAGCATGACCGGCATCGACATGTCGCCGGTTGCCTATCGGGGCAGTGTGCCGGCGCTCACCGACGTTGTGGCCGGACATGTGCCATTCATGTTCGTTGATCTCGGGCCTGCACTGTCGATCATCCAGGCCGGCAAGGTTCGCCCGCTCGGCGTGTCGACGGCGACGCGCCTTGCAGCCATTCCGGATGTCTTGCCGATCGCAGAAGCCGGCGTGCCGGGATTTGATGCGGCCTCATGGCAGATGGTCGTCGCGCCGGCCGGCGTGCCGCGCCCGATTGTCGAAAAGCTGCACCGCGAGTTCAAGACCCTGCTCGCCACGCCCGAGGCAAAGGAACTCATCTTGAAGAACGGCATGGTCCCGATGGAGAACCCGTCGATCGCGGCCTTGCAGGATTTCGTCAAGACCGAGATCGTGCGTTGGGGCAAGGTCGTGCATCAGGCCGGCATCGCGGGATCGCAGTAGGGCCGGCATCGCGGCAGTAGGAATAACGTGTTTTTGGTGACGTAGAACAGCGCCGCGCGTGACCATGTCGATTTTATGGCGAATTGGTTGGATTCTCCATGCGCCGAACGCATTCCACTTAGACGGATCCCTAGGAAACCAATTGACGGTTTGCGCGTTGGACGGAAGCGGTGGGGATCGCTCCCTTGATGCGAGAGCCGGCTGCACAAAAATTAGGCGACTGGTTAGGCGACTTGAAACGTAGTGACCTGGACCGATGCCGGACCGGAGCACATGGGGGTTTGTACGTTAAATGGAAAGTCTTTGTTCTTATGCCAATTGCCCGATCACCTTCATCGCCCGTTATGTTCGGCGGCGATCACTGTCGCATGCCACGATCGTGGTCTTTGTTCTGGCTGCTGTCGGCTGTTCGGTGGGGACACAGTACGCGGTGAAATTTCTAGTCGACGCGCTCGCCGGGGGCGCGTCGAGCAGCGGTGTCTGGGGCGCGTTCATCGTGCTCGTATCCTTGATCGCCGCCGACAATTTGCTCTGGCGGATTGCCAGTTGGATTGCAAGCTTCGCCTTCGTTGCGGTAAGCGGCGACCTGCGCCGGGATCTGTTCCGCCACTTGACGGGTCACGCGCCAAGCTACTTCACGGATCGAATGCCGGGAATGCTTACAAGCCGGATCACGGCAACATCGAACGCCGTATACACCGTCGAGAACATGTGGGTCTGGAATGTGTTACCGCCGTGCGCGGCGACAGTCACCGCTATCGTCTTCGTCTCGACGGTCAGCGTTCCCATGGCCACCGTGCTGGTTATCATTGCCGCTATCGTGATCTTCACCATGTTCCGTCTTGCAGCGGCCGGACAACCTCTGCATCACGATTTTGCCGATAAGGCTGCCGCGGTCGACGGCGACATGGTGGACGTGATCAGCAATATGCCGGTGGTGCGGGCCTTTGGCGGGCTCGCACATGAGCACAGCCGCTTCGACAACACGGTCGACCGCGAGATGGGAGCGCGGAAGCGCAGCCTGCGCTACCTCGAAAAACTGAGGCTTTTCCACGCCGTTACCACCATCATACTGACGATCGGTATTCTGGCGTGGGCCATCTTGCTCTGGCAGCAGGGCAAGGCAACGACCGGGGACGTGGTGCTTGTGTGCACGCTCGGACTTTCGGTGCTGCACGCCACGCGCGACCTGGCTGTCGCTCTTGTGGATGTGACGCAGCATATGGCGCGGCTGTCGGAGGCTCTTGCTACCCTCCTCGTTCCGCACGAGTTGCGCGACTTCCCCGGTGCAGAGCCACTGGTCAAGCTGGGAGCAAGTGTTGCGTTCAATGATATCTCATTTAGCTACCCCGATGGCCAGAAGGTGTTCACGAATTTTCGCCTGCAAATCCCGGCGGGTCAGCGCGTAGGCCTCATCGGTCCATCGGGGAGCGGCAAATCGACATTGTTCGCTTTGCTTCAGCGCTTCTACGACGTGCAGGACGGGCAAATCTGGATCGACAGCCAGGATGTTTCGCGTGTCACGCAGGCGAGCGTGCGCGAAGCAATTTCGTTCGTGCCGCAGGACATCTCACTTTTTCATCGCTCGGCCTTGGAAAACATCCGCTATGGACGGCCGGACGCTTCGGATGAGCAGGTCCTGGAAGCAGCCTCCGCAGCCCGATGCATGGATTTCATCGAAGCCCTGCCTGACGGTTTTGCTACGCTGGTCGGAAACCGCGGCGTGAAACTGTCAGGCGGCCAGCGCCAGCGCATCGCGATTGCCCGTGCGTTCCTCAAGGACGCCCCTATCTTGTTGCTCGATGAGGCGACGTCCGCGCTCGATATCGATTCCGAGGAAGCCATCCGCGAAGCGTTGGGTCAACTCATGCGCGGACGAACGGTCATTGCGATCGCGCACCGTCTGTCGACGTTGCGCAGTTTCGACCGCATTGTCGTGTTGCAGGATGGACATATCGATCAGGATGGTCCGCCGGACAAGCTGATGCGGCAGGATGGCACGTACCGCAGGCTGTTCATGCAGGAAATGAATCGTCTTTCAAAGGAAGCCGCGTGAGAGGAGAAGATCCATGCGCATTGCCCAGGTGGCCCCGCTGACCGAAGCAGTCCCGCCCAAACTCTATGGCGGAACCGAGAGGGTGGTATGCTGGTTGACTGAAGAACTGGTCGCGCTTGGGCATGACGTCACTTTGTTCGCGAGTGGCGATTCGCAAACGACGGCCAAGCTTGAGGCGGCATGGCCCAGGTCACTGCGCCTTGACGGCGCGATACGCGACGCCAACGCTTTGCACATGATGATGCTCGAACAGGTGCGACGGCAGGCACATGATTTCGATGTCCTGCACTTCCATCTTGACTATTATCCGTTTTCGCTCTTTTCCCGGCAATCGACACCGTTCGTTACGACCCTGCACGGACGACTGGACTTGCCGGAACACCAACCTGTTTTCAAGGTGTTCTCGTCCGTGCCGGTTGTGTCCATCTCCAACGCCCAGCGACGACCCCTACCCCAGGCGGGCTGGGTTCGGACTATCCATCACGGCTTGCCGGAGCGGCTTCTCATGCCTTCTCATGTGAAACGGGACTACCTTGCGTTTCTCGGCCGTATCGCGCCGGAGAAGGCTGTGGATCGCGCAATCCATATCGCCCATCGCTGCGGCATACCGCTGAAGATCGCGGCCAAAGTAGACAACGCCGATCGCGACTATTTCGAAGCGCAGATTCGACCGCTTCTCGATTCCCCGCTGATCGAGTATCTGGGCGAGATAGGCGATCATGAGAAATCGAATTTTCTCAGCGGCGCAATGGCGCTTCTGGCGACGATCGATTGGCCCGAGCCCTTCGGCCTGGTAATGATCGAGGCGATGGCTTGCGGCACGCCCGTCATCGCGTTCAACCGCGGCTCGGTGCCGGAAGTCGTCGACGACGGTCTGACCGGTTTCATCGTGGAGGACGAGACGAGCGCGGTCGCCGCCGTCAGCCGATTGCCGGCGTTGTCCTGCGACCAGGTACGCAGGCGATTCGAAGAGCGCTTCACGGCACGCCGGATGGCGAATGACTACCTATCGGTCTACCGCAGCCTGATGGCAAAGCATGCGTTGCCGCGGTTGAGCGTCGTTGGTGATGATGAATCGGTCGCCGTCAGGATGTCGGTGGCACAGCAAGGAGCCTGAACCGTAGATTGGATTTCCCCAATCATTGTCGCAAATCGTTCTCTGTCGGTCGCGTTTCGGGCATCAATGCCCATACCAATGTCAGTCCAGCGGCAGCGACCCCGGCGAGACCAAGGAATGCAGCCATGCTGCCGAAGTGATCTGTCATCTGTCCGGCAAAAGTTGTGCTGATGGATGCGCCGATCCCGATCGCAGTTCCCATGATGCCTTGCGCCAGATTGAATCGGCCAGTATCGCGCGTGATGTCGGCGACAATGAGCGGTCCCATCACACCAAGCATGGCAGCGGAAATGCCGTCGAGCAACTGCACGGCCACGAGGAAATTCGGATCAGGCACGATCGCGAAGAGCACGCCGCGGACCGGCAGCGCGGCAAAACCGATGAGCAACAGCGGCCGTCGTCCCCATTGTTGCGCTCGGCGTCCCACCCACGGCGATATGAGCGCAACCATGAGCTGTGGTACAACGATGCATGCGGCGATCATAACCGGTGCCCATTCACTGGAGCGCATCGTCAGGACACCGCCCATGAGCGGCAGCATGGCGGCGTTCGCAAGGTGAAACATCATCATGCAGGCAGCAAAGATCATCAGCGTTCGGCGCCGCTCCGAACTGAGCAGGCTGGCAATCGGCACGTGATGGGTCAGTTCGGGTTCTCCGCCGTGGGCTTTTTTCGGGTCGATCTCGCTCGCCCGTAAATGGGAGAGCGCCAGCAGGGCTGGGCCGACCAGCAAGGCGGTGACGATGAAGACCGCCCGGTTCGACAAGAAATAGCCACAAGCCCCCATGGCGGCGGCCGCGAGGCCGTTTCCGATCGAGGCAAAACGGGCATTGCGCCCGAGGCGCTCGCTGATGCCCCCGTGCCCCACAAGACCGAGGCTGATGGCGCCGATGCAGGGACCGAGCACGCAACTGGCGCCGGAGTGCAGCACCGCGGCGGCCAATACGGCCGGGAAGGCAGGCCATGCCGCATAGGCGAGCGCGCTCATGCCAATCGCCGCAACCGCCAAGCCGGCGACGAGCTTCTCCGACCGGGCAGCGTCGACGATCGCGCCGCCCGGCATCTGGCCCATCAGGGCAACGAGGCCGCCAACTGACAAAATGAGGCCGATGTCGCCTTGCGTCCAGGCTTGTGTCGTGAGGTAGACCGCGATGAAGGGGCCGAAGCCCGTCTGGACGTCGGCAACGAAGAACACGAACCAGTCGAGCCCCCGAAGACTGCCTCTGGATGGCGTGGCGAGAGGTTTGGGTGCATTCGCAGGCTCGCCACCATCGGGCGTCACCTGAGGGACTCCGGGGTGACGAGGACTGTGGACATCCACAAGGACAAACCCGCAAATTGATTCACCACTCCGTCGACGCTGAACCGGTGAACAGCAACGGTGGCAGGTTACTCACAACGCTCCGAGGATCATGACCGGCTTCCCCGCCCTGTACTCGGGAGCGGCTCGCACCTGGTCTTTCGTGAGCTCCACGGTGATACGACCGCGCGGATCGCCGGCAAGAGCGAAACGCAATGCGTTCCAGTCGAGGGCAATCTTGCGGCTACCGACGCCGAGAAAGCCGCCAAAGTCGATGACGGCTGCACGTACCTGTCCGGATCGGTCCACAATGACCTCGACGATGCGCCCCATATCTTCGTCCGCAATGCTGCGGACCTCCTTGCCGAGAATTCCCTCGACCTCCTGATTGTCGACGACAATCACCGACGACCCGCCGGCGCCGCTGCCTCCGGCGCCTGGAACGCTGATCAGCTGTTCAGCTCCCTGGGGCCCTCCCTCCTCGTACAGGCGATCAGCGGACGACACCGCAGACAGCATCATCAGTGCGGCCACGGTCAAAGCGATATGATAAGAGCCATGCATGTGAACCCTCCCGGGAACGCGACACGTCCATAGTCCATAAACGCGGGGATGCGCCCCAGTTCCCGAGGAATTGAAAATTATTTGAACCTCGGCGGTCGACGGGATGCGGCAAAGGGGGCTCGTTCCGAGCCACAAGCGCCTATGGCTGACAATAATTGTTCTCCTTGCCACGCAATGACGCAAGTCTCACTGCGACAAGATAACGGATATTTGAATATCCCCTTGGCCGCGCAGAATTTCCACTGACGCCCCTTTGTTACGTCGGGAGACCCTGAGATCGACATTGGAGCGGCCAAGCCCGAGATTGCGCAGAACGACTTCTTGAAGAAATGCCGGCAGACGGGGGTTGCGCAACCGAATTTCGCCGGCTCCGATATCGAACTCCAAACCGAGTGAGGCTTCCAACAGCGTGAATGGTGTCGCGCTCGCCCACGCTTGGGGCGAACAGGCGACCGGATAAAGGGTCGGCCCGCGGCCGCGGCTGCGCTGAAAGCCACAGAAAAGTTCGGGCAGTCGGCGCAGGTCCAGGTAGGACGCGGCATCGAACAGGCCGGTGAACACCTGCTCGATTTCTTGCTTGCGGTCGTAACGCGCGAAACCGAGCGCAATCAAAGCGTTGTCATGGGGCCATATTGAGCCATTGTGATAGGACATCGGATTGTAGCGCGCCTCCGCCTTCGCCACCGTACGGATGCCCCAGCCGGAGAAGAACTCCGGCCGCAACAATCCTTCGGCGACCTCCATGGCTCGCTCTTGACGAGCTATACCGGTGAAAAGAACCTGCCCGGCGTTCGACGAACGGACCCGACAGGGTTCCTTGCGTCCGTCGAGCGCGAGCGCGTAAGTTCCAAGGTCCGCGCACCAGAATGCCCCATCGAACCGCTCCGCTAGGCGGGTCGCTTCCGCATCAAGCCTTTGAGCCAATTCCCGCTTTCCCAGCCGCCGTGCGCAGCGTGCGGCCAGCCGCTTGCCGGCAAACACATAGCCCTGGACCTCAGCAAGGGCGATGCGTCCTTCTGCCGGGCACCCGTCGGCGTGAAAGATCGCATCGCAGGAATCTTTCCACCCTTGATTTGCAAGGCCCTGTTCGGACGCGCGCAGGTATTCGACGAAACCGTCCTGATCCGGATCGCCCGGACCATCAATCCAGCGCAGCGCGGCTTCGATCGCGGGCCACAACTCCCTAACAGTGTCTTCGTCGCCGGTTCGTTCGAGATAGAGACCAGCAAGCAGTACGAACAGGGGTGTGGCATCCACGCTGCCGTAATAGAGACCGAAGGGAACTTCGCGTAGAGTTGCCATCTCACCGCAGCGCATTTCGTGCAATATCTTGCCTGGCTGTGCGTCTGCGAACGGGTCGTCGTGCTTGGCCTGGAAGTGGGCGAGCCGCCGCAGGACTCCGCGTGCGACACTCGGCTCGAACCACAGCATCTGCAGGGCCGTAATCAGGCTGTCGCGACCGAACGTCGTCGAGTACCAGGGGATTCCCGCGTACGGGCATCTCCCTTGCGGCGTGTCGGTCATGAGCATGTGCAGATCGGCCATCGACCGGCATAGCGTTTCGTTCAAAATCTCGTTCGAAGTCTCAACCGTTGTGGCGTTGCGCGTCGCGGCCCGCAGCTCGCCCCGGGCGGCTCGCAATCCGCGAAAAAAAGGCACGGGCCGAGGTTCGATCGGCTGATCGCAGGTCACGGCAAGAAAAATCGGATTGGTTTGCCCGGGCGCAAGTTCGAGATGGTAGGAGGCGGAGTTTACGGCCAATTCGGTGGGCGGTGGATCGAACGTGAGTGTCGTGAGCCGCGGCTTGCCGTCGAGGGCATGATAGGTCCACAGAGTCCGATCCCGACCGATAACGCTCCGCTCAGTGCTGCCGCGGCGCTCGCGGTGCAGGCCCCGCACCTCGAATAGATCAGCAAAATCAGCGTCAAACATGATTGTGAGACGGAGATTGAGCGGACGATCGCCGTAGTTCCGTATGGCCAGCCGTTGATAAGCGGTGGCACGCCAAAGAAAAATCGTCCGAACGACATGCACGGTGTCCTTTTCCAGGATGATGCGATCGTCTCGATAAAAATCCGGATTGGTCTGGTCGACCGTCAACCACGCATTGTCGTCGCGAAGGTTTGAACCCAGCAAAAGGGGCTGCAATCCATTAAGCAGGAGTTCGAGGCGAGAGAGATAGCGCGTGTCGGCATGGAAGAGGCCGTCCGTCCCGCCGGCCGAGGCACCAATGTCACCGTGGCTGTCAAGAACGATGAAGGTATCGCCATATTTGAGCGTGCGGCGGGGCCTCGTCGCGGGGCCTGTCGCGGGAATGTAAAACGGGACCTCCGAATTTGCATCAATAGGCACATCCAACGGGCGCGCGACACTGGCCATGGAAATGAAACCTCCCCCTGTCGGGCCGTTACCGTTCGTCCGAAACACCCTCAACGGCCCCGGCCGGGAAGCGCGCCTCCCGACCGGGGTGATGCCGGACGGTTACATTCGGGGGTTGGGGACTCGTCCGACATCCGCGCCGACAAAAACGCGCCGACGCAAACCTTTAACGTCTTGGCTGGCCCTGGTGTTCCGTGTGTTCCGGTCTCCGACCCGTGGTTTTTCGTCAAAATCATGCCTCCCCTTCGAGCTGGTTGTGCACCCTAGTTCCAAGAACAATGGCAAATCCTGAACCTCAGGGCCCGCACAGCACACTCAGGCACCAACCTACAGCAGCTCGAATCGTTCCCCGCAACGACGTTAAATTTACCCTTCGCGAAATCTACCCGCTGCGCCTTGGGCCATCGGGCCGCGTCGCATGGCTAAGGGAACCAAAGACGCATTCAATGGTTTACGAACGGAACGCAATCTGCATGAAAACATATTGATGGAACGCGTCATGAAGGCAGATCGGGCCTTTACACGTAACAATACGGGGCAAGTGTTGAGCACAAACGAGGCGAGACAAGGCGTGACGGGTCACAACGTCCGTTATGTTCTTGGTTTCGGGCTTCTGGGCGTCATTATCGCATTCGGGATAATTGCCTACCTGAGTGCCGAAGGCTTCATCACCCCGATATTGCGGTGAACGTCGGGCCACCAGCATCGCACCACCATCATCACAATCACCATCATCACAAATGTGTTGCATCCGTTTATACCTATGAGGTCATAGCTGGCCGAAGCAATTGTTGAAACCGATATACCGGCACGTTTGGACCGCCTGCCCTGGAGCAGGTTCCATACTCTGGTTGTGGTCGCGCTCGGCGTGACATGGATACTTGACGGCCTGGAGGTGACGCTCGCGGGCGCGTTAGCGGGGGCGCTCAAGGAGAGTTCGCAGCTTCATTTCACCAATGCGGAAATCGGGCTCGCCAGCAGCGCCTACTTGGCGGGTGCCGTATTTGGCGCCATCTTTTTTGGCTGGTTGACCGATCGGCTTGGGCGCAAGAAGCTATTCTTCATAACCGTTGCGGTCTATCTCATCGCAACGGCGGCGACCGCCACCTCGTGGAGCATCACAAGTTTTGTGTGCTTCCGATTTCTCACCGGCGCCGGCATTGGCGGTGAATACACGGCGATCAATTCCACCATCCAGGAACTGGTGCCAGCACGGGTGCGTGGGTGGACCGATCTGATGATCAACGGTAGTTTTTGGATCGGGGCGGCGATGGGCGCTGCCGCGTCGGTCGTCCTCCTTGATCCCGCCATCATCGATCCGGACTTCGGCTGGCGCCTGGCATTCCTGATCGGAGCCGCGCTCGGTTTCGTCATCTTCCTCATGCGCTTTTGGATTCCGGAAAGTCCGCGCTGGCTGATGACGCACGGCCGCGCGAACGAGGCCGAGGCCGCGGTCGCTGCTATCGAGGAGCGGATCCGCAAAGCCGGCCACGCGCTTCCGCCGGGTCCATTTCCGCGTGTGCGCCTGCGCACCCGGCATTTCACGCCGCTGCGCGAAGTCGCCTTGACACTGTTTCGATCTCAACGACTGCGAACAATGGTCGGGCTGGCGCTGATGGCCGCACAGGCGTTCTTCTATAATGCGATCTTTTTCACCTATGCGCTGATTCTCACGGACTTCTACGGCATCCGCTCAGATCATGTGGGTTGGTACATTCTGCCGTTTGCGTTGGGAAATTTTTTGGGGCCGGTTCTGCTTGGTCGCTTGTTCGACACGGTTGGCCGACGACAAATGATCAGCTTCACGTATGCCATGTCGGGCCTGCTGCTTGCGGCTACCGGCTATCTGTTCATGCGCGGTGTGTTGTCGGCAGAGGTACAGACGATTGCATGGATGGTTATTTTCTTCTTTGCATCGGCTGCAGCGAGTTCCGCCTATCTCACGGTGAGCGAAATTTTTCCGCTCGAAATCCGGGCGCTCGCCATCGCCTTCTTCTATGCAATGGGGACCGGCGTCGGCGGAATTGCCGGTCCCATCCTGTTCGGTGCGCTCATCGATACAGGTTCGCGGATGAGCGTCTTCGCCGGCTACCTTCTGGGCGCTATCTTGATGATCGCAGCTGCTTTTGTCGAATGGCGCTGGGGCGTCGCGGCTGAACGCAAGACCCTGGAAATGGTCGCGCGGCCGCTCACTTTCGTCGACTGACGTGCTGTCCCGCCAATCCCCTCGCGGAACAATGAAACGAACGTGTCCTCCGCATTCCGAGTGTGTCGTTCGGGTTTGCTTCGACGATGCCGCTGTGGTTCTTTGGGGAAGGATGGCGCGGACAGTATGTGTCGCCATTGAAAGCCAGGGGGACACGATGATCGTTCGTACCACATTGATCGCCCTCGCAGCATTCTTGGTATCCACATTCAGTGCCGCAGCCCAAACCTACCCGACGCGGCCTGTTACGATCGTCGTCCCCTATACGGCCGGCGGCACGACCGACGTGATCGCGCGGGATATCGGGCGCCGACTCGAACAAAGGCTCGGACAGCCCTTCATCGTCGAATACAAGCCGGGGGCTGCATCCGGCATCGGTGCTGCTTACGTCGCGCGTGCGGCGCCCGACGGTTACACGATCCTGCTCGGCACCAGCACCACCATGGCGATCAACGTCAGCATCTATAAGAATTTAGCCTATGACCCGACGCGCGATCTCTTGCCCTTCGCGCTCGTCGCCGGTGTGCCGTTCATGCTGGTCGTCAATCCGGCGTTGCCGATCAGGACGATCCCTGAATTTGCCAAAGTGGCCCGGTCGATGGCGGGCGGCCTCACCTATGCGTCGAATGGAGCGGGCGGCGCGGCGCATCTCTTTGCCGAACTGCTCAAGGGTACGCTCGGTATCGAACTCACCCACGTGCCCTACAAGGGGCTCGCGCCGGCGCTCAACGATATCGTGGGTGGGCACGTGCACGCCATGTTCAGCGATTTTGCGACCGCGCTGCCGCTCGTGCGCGATGGCAAACTGCGTGCCATCGGGGTCTCGACGGCGGCGCGCGTTGGACCCGCGCCCGATATTCCGCCGCTTGCGGAAGTCGGTCTGCCAGGTTTTGACGCATCGTCCTGGCAGATGCTGATCGCGCCGGCCAATACGCCTCGTCCGATCATCGAGCGGCTCAACACCGAATTGCGCTCGATCATGAGTGACGGCGCGACCCAAAAGGCCTTTGCGGATCGCGGCCACGTTCCATTGGCCGGCGGATCGGCGGAGGAATTGCAACGGTTTGTCAAATCGGAAATTCTGCGCTGGGGCGAAGTGGTAACGCGCGCCGGGGCCAGAGGGATCGAGTAGGAGGTTTGGAGTCCCGCGTTTACGCGGTCTTGCTTTCGCGAGGTGGAACTCCGAGCAAGAGCCGCCTGAAGGCGGAACTCCAAACCTCGAAGGGCCGAGAGTTTGAGTTCTGCATTCGACTCTCCTCGAATGCGGCTCTACGATCGCGATATCACTCGTGCCGTGCAGAAAACGGGGGAGAGCGCGTGACAATGCGACTCACATTGACCATCATGTCGGCGCTGGCGCTGTTGATCGTGCCCTCAGTCGCGCAAGCCCAGCGCGCCGATCTCGCCGGTCAGAAGATCACGCTTGCCATCGGTTCCGCGCCAGGCGGGGCCTATGACCTTTACGGCCGTTTGGTCGCGCGCCATCTCGGCAATCATCTTCCCGGCAATCCCACGATCGTGCCGCAGAACATGCCGGGCGCCGGCAACCTCGTGGCGCTCAACTGGCTCTACAATGTGGCGCCGAAGGATGGTACGGCGCTTGCGATCGTCCAGAACACGGCCCCGTTCGAAAACCTCATGGGCAATACCAATGCGCGCTTTGATGCGCGGAGGTTCAATTGGCTCGCGAGCCTCAATGGCTACACCGGCATCGCGATGGTGTGGCACTCGGCGCCGTTCCTGACCGCGCAGGACCTCATCGACCGCCCGTCTCTGCTCGGCGCGTCCGGCGCCACATCGGACGTGACGGTCTGGCCGCATTTGCTCAACGAGTTGATCGGAATGAAAACCAAGACCGTGCGAGGCTATCCGGGAACGGCCGGGACTGCGCTAGCGCTCGAACGCGGCGAAGTTCAGGGCACGATCGGCGAAGATTGGGACGGCCTGAAAGTATCGAAGCCTCGCTGGATGAGCGAAAAGTTGATCCGCGTGCTCTTGCAGCTCACGCTTACCAAGCATCCCGATCTGGCCGACGTGCCGCTCGTCACCGATTTTGCGAAGTCTTCCGAGACGCGTTTGATCCTGGAATTCTTTATCGCGCGCCAGCAATACGGGCGGCCGTTCATTGCGCCGCCGGGCACACCGGCGCCCCTCGTCGCGGCGTATCGCGAAGCGTTTGTGAAACTCGCCAACGACCCGCAGTTCCGGCGGGAGGCAGCACTTCAGCAGGCTACGATTGATCTGGCGAGGGGCGAAACGCTGGCCGCCTTCGTCGAGCGGCTGCACGCGACGCGAAAGTCAATCCTTGATCGCGCGATTGCGCTGACGAAGTCGGTTGGCGATTAATTCAACGGCACGAAAATATTGATCACCAGCTTGTCGGGCGGTGTCGTGAGGAAGTCCGACACATATTCCTCGATCAAGAGTTCCTGAGACGAAATCTGTTTTTCTTCGACATGATGCGAGATGGCGTCATAGGTTCCCGTCATGGCATCGAACGATCCGCGATGCACGAATTTCAGTGCCTTGCCGGCCGGTGATGTGCCGGAGCCGATATTGTCCTGCGGCGGGCCCTTTGGGGCTTCCGCGACCGGCACGGCCGCCTGGAAATTGAACGACGTATCGTCCATGGCGGTGTAGATGGTCATGGCCGGACCGGCCGATTTGACGCCGCGCTTTTGCAAGAAATCCTGGATGGTCTTGAACGCCTCTTTGAGGGTCTCGTAGGCGGTATCCCAGCCGCCGGTGCCGCTCAAGTAAACGATGCTCTTCGATGCGAGTGTGACCTCTTGCCCGAATGGATCGATCGGCTGGGTTTGCACAGTGCCTTGTGCGCGCAAGGTGACTGGATACAGGACGGCAAGCGCCGCCGCGACGGCCGTTACAATCGACAGACGACGAATAGACATTGAACCCCTCCTGGCCGCGGCGCACGAGTTGCACGCCAATTCTACCGCGCTTTCGGCGCTAGCGGAATCATTTCCGCAATATCTCAATAGCCCAACCGTATCGTACCGTTGTCGCTGCCGTTCACGGTTCCCTTGCTCAGCCATTCCAGCGATGATTGGTACAAAAGCCCACGGTTCTTTTCCCACATCGCGTTGTGGGACGAACACGCAAGATCAATCAGGACTTTCTTGGGCGCACCCAGGTCCGCGTAGAAATCGCGCACACGCGAGGGAGCGACTTGCACATCGTGCGCGCCGGTGATCATCAGGGTCGGCGTCTTCATTGCGGCCACCACATCTTTGGTCCAGCCCCAGCTGGTCACGAGCGGAGCGCGTCGCACGCCTGGGCCCCAGGTTGCCCCAATCGGGTCTGATTCGATCATGTCCTTCCAGATAGCATCGAGCGTGGCCGGCTCATATTGAGCCGGACAGCCGACCTGCCGGTTCCATAGCGCCGCCAGGTCGGCGCGGGATTGCGTGTTCATGGCTGCACCGCGGGCCGGGACTTGCGCCGGTGGGGTCGCGGACGTGTCGCGGCTATAGGCCGGCGCCAGCAGGACGAGCCTTTGCACCTTGCCGGGGTTCTGTGCCGTGTAGCCGGCGGCGCGTGGTCCACCGAGCGACCACGCCACCAAGCTTACTTGCGATACGTTGCGCAAGGCCCGCAAATGATCGACCACGGCACCGAGGTCGTGCCAGTCCGATTGGATGGTCGTCATTTGCTGCGGGTAGGAGGGCGCGCAGGGTTCTGTGCCCGGCGCCAGCGCGATCTGTTGCTCGGCTGAGAGGTTGCAGGGATCGTTCATCTGGCCTGGCCGCGTCGAGCGTCCATAGCCCGTCATGTCCACCGCGAATGTGTCGAAGCCGGCCCGGGCGAGAAACGCCATCCAGCTGTAGTCCTGATGGGAGACGTCGAATGCAACATTGCCCGGTGTGCCGGCGCCGTGCACGAACAGAACGACTGGATTGTTCGACCGGTTGCGGAGGCCTGAGCCCGCGCGCACGACCTCGCGGACATAGATCGACGTCATTTGTCCGGCGATCGCCGGAACGGTCGACTTGACCGGGACGTAGTGGTCAAGCCGGAGCAGGTGGTCGCCATCATCGGCCATGGCGGGTTGGGAATAGGACAGGGCGACCAGCGAACAGCTGGCCACGCCTAGAACAGTCACAAGAATCCTTAGATAAATTTGGCGGCGCTTCATGGCGCATCTCCCTTTGCCTGAGCCGCCTGTCCGACGGCAATCCATGGCGAATGCTATCATGCGCGAAGGCGCCCGTCCCACTGGCCAATCGCGAGGGTTTACCCATATAACACGGCACGATATTCATGCCCTTATTCCATGCCCATATGCCATGAACGCGCTGGCCAATCACGCCTTTGTCAAAATGAACGGCCTCGGCAACGAGATCGTGGTGGTCGACTTGCGCGCAAAAGCCGGCATCGTCACCGCGGCCGAAGCAAAAGCAGCGGCGAGGGCTACACCCTATGACCAGCTCATGGTGATGCATTCTCCGCGTGTGTCAGACACCGACGCTTACGTTCGCATCTATAACAACGACGGTTCGGAAGCGGGAGCCTGCGGCAACGGCATGCGCTGCCTCGCCGATCTCTTGTTCAAGGAAACCGGCAAGGAGGCGCTCACCTTCGAGACCAAGGCCGGTCTCATCAATTGCTGGAAGGGTGAGGCTCCGCTCGTCTCGACGGTCGATATGGGCAAGCCGCGGTTTGCCTGGAACGAGATTCCGCTCGCTGAGAAATTTGCCGACACGCGCGCCATCGAATTGCAGATCGGCCCGATCGACAACCCGATCTTGCATTCACCCTCCGCAGTCAACATGGGCAATCCGCACGCTATATTCTGGGTCGAGGATGTTGCGGCCTATGATCTTGCCCGCATCGGGCCGATGCTCGAGAACCATCCGATATTTCCCGAACGCGCCAATATCA
>DATGVJ010000165.1:0-4318 GCA_035300505.1 Xanthobacteraceae bacterium | reverse complement strand
TTTCCTTTTCAAGTATTATTTTGACGCTGCGGTTTGACCTTGTCGTTGTGACGTCAGAACTTCGCAATCAGACGAAAATCAAGACCATCTGCTTCGGCAAAATAAATCGGCATCCGCGCTTTTCCGCCACGGAGGCAGATCGTCCCCCTCGCCCCTTCATACTCTATCGATGCCGCGGCGGATAATAACGGCTTCATCGCAAGCGACCCTGCACGCGACGCGACCGTTTCCAGGAACCGGAGGCCTTCATAATTCGACTGTGCGATCGATCCGATCGGAGGAGCATTACGTCCATAAGAGGCCTCGCAATTGCTTCGAAACAGATCGTTCTCGCGCGTCTTCATTTCAACGAAATAGCCCGATGCACAGAACAGGTTTTCGGAATTGTCGGCACCAATCCCGAGCAAGACTGTCTCGTCCATGGCGCCGCCAAGCCGCAGCATCTTCGCGGCCAGTCCATGTTCGGCAAACGCGCGATTGAAAACAATGCTGTCGGTCCCGATCAGCGAGATCAGAACGACATCGGGGCTGGCGGCACGAATCCGGGCGATATGCGCGCTGTGATCGTGTTCGCCCATGGGCACGAACTCTTCACCGACCACGCGGCCACCGGAATCGGCGATGTATTTCTTGGTCGCCTTGTGCGAGAGCCAGGGCCAGACGTAGTCGCTGCCGATCAAATACCATCGCGACGCGCGCTTGGTCCTGGCCATCCATTCGATCGCGGGGCGGGACAGATTGCCGGGCGTTTCACCGATCGCCATCACGCCGGATGTTTTCTCGCCGCCTTCATATACCGGCGTGTAAATGTAGGGGATACGTCCCGCGACGACACGGCGAAGCGCCACCCTCACGGCGCTGATATGCGAGCCCATGATGATATCGGTGTCATCCGCCGCGACGATGTCGGACGCCACACGGATCACATCGTCCAAGCAGGTTCCCGCATCGCGAAAGATCATTTCGATCTCTCGTCCCAGGATGCCGCCGCGCCGATTTATTTCCGCAACCGCGAGCAGCGTTCCATTGACGCCTGCCGGTCCCCAGATTCCCGCCGGTCCCGAGAACCCGAGGAAGTTGACGACTCTGAGCTTCTTTCTATCGCGACGCTGACCGGACAACTCATCGGCGTGGTCAGGCGGACCTGGCGCTCTTGATCCTGGGAACGTTTTCAGCAACGCCCCCGGCGGGATCGACAGCCCAGCCGCGCCACCAACTTGCCTGGTTGAGAGCACGACGCTCTCCTTTCAGCTTTCTAACGATCTATCCCCGTTGACGCGGCATCCGGCAGCCTTCCCGTCAAGTAAAAAAATATTCTAGTGGAAAATATTGAATATTCAACGAGTCCCATGCATACAGAACGGGCAAAGCGACTGAATATTCATCCCCGCCATCAACGCAAAGTCTCAACCGTGGCTAAACCGGAAACGAACAGCAAGCCTATCACCGAACACCTGGCCTATTTGCTCGCGCAGGCGAACCGGGAAATCAATCGCCAGCTGGATGCGCGCTTCCGCAAGGAGGGTGTGCCGGTTGAGCAATGGCGTATTCTGAAGATATTGTCGGATGGCAAGGGTCATTCGATGGGAGAACTTGCGGAAGCTGTGCTGCTTAATCATCCGACCTTGACCAAGATGGTTGACCGGATGGTGTCCGAGTCCCTTGTGTATCGGGTGCAGGATGCCGACGACCGGCGCAAGGTCGTGATGTTCAGTTCCGATCGCGGCAAGGCGCTTACCCAGCGACTGAACTCGCTGGCGCTCCGACAGGAAGCCCACATCGTTGAAAACTGCGGCGACAAGGCCACCGCCGACTTGAAACGGCTGCTTGAAAGCCTGATCGAAAAAGCGAATTAGCCTCTCGAGATCTGCGGTCCAAAATCGCAAAACTTCTGCGAGGCGGCCGACAATATTGCCGCATCGAAGTCCGGAGACTTCTTCGAACGACCCAAATTCTATCAGAGTTGGAGGCGGATGTTCGGCCGGATGGGAGCAATGGCGTTCATCCGAAGTAGCTGGCCAGCACGCCCTTATCGACCTTGCAGATATAGGTGTACTTCGGATTGACCACCTGGGTGCATCGCGCCTCGGCAATCTGGCCCAGAAGCATGTATCCTTCAGCGGCCGGAATCTTCCACTCGTCTTCCATCCAGTACACCATTTCCTCGAATGCGATACGCATGGCATCTTCAAGGGGTCGCGCGCAGCCGAGCGTGCAGATGTGTGTCGCGGTTTCGATGCGCGGATGGTTTAGGCGCCGCGGAGCTTTCTCAAGCGACACTTTCACGGTGAGGGTCGCGGCGATCTCGATCGCGCCCATCCCGTTGCATTCGCCGTCGCCCTGGATGGCATGGCAATCGCCCATAAACAGGTGGGTGCCGTCCTTGTTGACGCGGAACATGACGGTGTTGCCGGTGGTGATTTCCTGGACGTCGAGATTGCCCCCGTGCGGGCCGTTGTCGACGGTCAGCACCGCACCGTGAACCGGCGCCACCCCAAGCACACCGATCATCGGCTTCACCGGCAGCTTGAGGTGGTCGTTCCAGTGCACCCGGCCGTCCTTGACCTCTACCACCCGGGTCTGGATGCCGAACTCCTTGCGCCGGACCCAATCGGGAAACATGCCGATGCCGGGCCACAACGCGGTGAAGCCGAGCTTGTCCAGTTCCATGTTGACGATCTCCACCTTCAACATGTCGCCGGCCTTCGAGCCGCGGACCTCGATCGGTCCGGTCGCGCCGTTGACAAAGGGAAAGGTGACATCGGCCTCGGTCAGTTGCTGCCCGAGATGGCGGATCGTGCCATCGTTGGCATTGATCGCGCATTCCACCACGAAGGTCTCGCCTGGATCAACGCTGGCAATGTAGCGATCGTTCCCGGACAGCGCGTATTTGATATTATCAACCTTGCTGATGCGCTTGGACATGTTCACTCCCGGAGCTATTGAACGAGCGTTCGAAGATTTACAGGTGACGGCGCCACGGCATGAGGAGCTGTTCGATCTTGCCGACGATGAACGTCAAAATCAGCGCGAGCGCGATGGTGGCCACCAGTGCTGCGAATACTTTCGGAATCACGTAGAGCGAGCCCGCCTTGAAGATGGCGTGCCCGAGCCCTTCCGATGACGACATGAACTCGCCGACGATAGCGCCGATCAACGCGAATCCGACCGTGAGCTTCAATCCGGCGAAGATGTCGGTGAGCGAGGCAGGTACCACGAGCTTGCCGAAAATCTGGAACTTCGACGCCCCGAGGGTCCGCATCAGGTTGATCTGGTCCGGATCGACTCCCACCGCGCCTTTGTAAGATGTGACCAAAGCCACGATGACCACCGAAAGGGTCGACATCGCGACCTTCGAAATCAGACCGGTGCCGAACCAGATGATGATGATCGGAGCCAGCGCGATAATGGGAATCGAACCGATCGCGATCACGAAAGGCTCGACGACGCGGGACACGAACCGCGAATACCAGAGCGACAGGCCAATCACGGTCCCAACCAGATTCCCGACAAAGAATCCGAGCAGGGTTTCCAACCCCGTCACATAGCTATCGCGCCACAGGCTGCCATCGCGCGCCATCTGAAGCAGAAAGCCCGCAATCGCCGATGGCGACCCGAACATGAAGGCCGCCGCGCGGTTCTGCGACGTCATGTAGTCCCAAAAGCCGAGGAATGCAGCAAGGATGCCGATCTGGGTTGCAAGCACAATGGCGGTCGAACGAAATTTCTTCCATCGGCGCCTTGCGACCGGCGCGAGAACCGGCTCGGCCTTGTCGGTTGAACGAACCATTCCGGTATCCGCGTCGGCAGTCATTGCAGGACCACGTCGAGATCGGCCCAGATGCGCCGGACGTATTGGCTGAAGTCCTGGCTCTGACGCATGGCTATCATGTCGGTGCGCTCGGCGCCAAGTGCGATGTCGTAGACGGCCTTGACGCGGGTCGGCCGCTTCGACAGCACGATGACGCGATCGGCAAGCGATACCGCCTCTTCGATATCATGGGTGATGAGCAGCAGGGAACGCTTGCTTTGCCGCACCAGCGCTGCCGTGTCGCTCTCGATCAATAGCTTGCTCTGGAAGTCCAGCGCGGCAAAGGGCTCGTCAAGCAACAGCACGTCGGGCTCGTGAACAAGTGTGCGGGCCAGCGCCACGCGCTGACGCATTCCACCCGAGAGGGTCGAGGGATAGTGATCGGCGAAGCCGTGGAGTCCAAGCTGGTCGAGCATGGCGTGGCTGCGGTCCTGGGCTTCGCCCGGCGCAACGCCGCGGATCTCCAACCCCAGCATGGCGTTGCCGAGCGCCGTCCGCCACGGCAAC
>DATGVJ010000164.1:0-3732 GCA_035300505.1 Xanthobacteraceae bacterium | reverse complement strand
GCCCTCGACACCCTCCGGCCTATCGTCGCTGCAAAGCTGGCGGCAAACAGACGAGATGAAACCGCCACACAAGATTGATCAGGTCGCGGCCTCCCACTTGGCGCGCCTGCAGCAGCGGTTCGAACAGGAGATGCAGGCGCGGGAAGCGCAGGCGCAGGAAGCGCAGGCGCGGGCTGGCGCGCCGCTTGCCGATGCCGATCTGGAACATTTTTCGCGCGAGCATCTGCGCATCCGCACCAAACAAGGCGCAATCCTGCCCCTGCGGTTCAATCGCGTACAACGTTATATCCACGATCAGCTCGAGGCCCAGAAAGCAGCGCGCGGCAGGGTCCGCGCGCTCATCCTCAAGGGCCGTCAGCAGGGCTGCTCGACTTATGTCGCCGCCCGCTTCTATCACCGTTGTGGCCGCAACACCGGCATGCGCGTCTTCATCCTGACTCACGAGGAGCAGGCAACCAAAAACCTGTTCGAGATGGTCGAGCGCTATCATGACAATTGCAGCGAGGCATTGCGCCCCTCGACTGGGGCCGCAAACGCCAAGGAGCTTTATTTCGACCAGCTCGATTCCGGCTACAAGGTCGGCACCGCCGGCACCAAGGGCGTCGGCCGCTCCTCCACCGTGCAGCTCTTTCACGGCTCCGAAGTCGCGTTCTGGCCTTTTGCAGACACGCATGCCGCCGGCATATTGCAGGCAATCCCCGATCAGCAAGGCACCGAGTGCATCCTGGAGAGCACCGCCAACGGCATCGGCAATTACTATCACCAGACCTGGCGAGACGCCGAGGCCGGACGGAACGGTTACGTCGCGATCTTCGTGCCGTGGTTCTGGCAGGAGGAATACCGCGCCGAGCCGCCGGCGGACTTGGTGCTTGATGCCGAGGAGCGCGACTACGCCGCGCTCTATGGGCTCGACCTCGCCCAGATGACCTGGCGGCGCATCAAGATCGGCGAGCTCAAGGACCCGATCCTGTTCAAACAGGAATATCCCGCCAACGCCGCCGAAGCGTTCCAGATGTCGGGCCACGACAGCTACATTGCACCCGCGCTCATCGCGCGCGCCCGCAAAACTCTGGCCGAGCCTTCGGGGCAGTTGATCATCGGCTTCGATCCGGCCTGGACCGGCAAGGATCGTCACGCCATGGCGTGGCGGCGCGGCCGGCGGCTCGTCAAAATCGAGACCCGCGCCAAGCTCGACACCATGCAGGCCGCCGGTTGGCTCAAGCAGGTGATCGACGCCGACAAGCCCGCACGCGTTTTCGTCGACGTCGGCGGCGTTGGCGCCGGAGTGTACGATCGCATGAAGGAATGGGGCGGCCTTTACGGAGCGATCGTCACGCCGGTCAATTTCGGCTCCGCGCCGTACGAGCCGCAGCAAATGGTCGAACGGGGCTCCCCATCGGGTGGCCCGCTCAACCGCCGCGCCGAGATGTGGAAGAAGTCGAAGGAATGGCTCGAAGACCCTGCCGGCGTACAAATCCCCGATTTGGATTCACTGCAGGCCGACGCCTGCGGCCCGTCCTATCGCTACGACAGCAACACCCGCCTTGTGCTGGAGCGCAAGGAGGACATGCGCCGCCGCGGCATGCCGAGCCCCGATCAGTGGGACGCAGTGGCGCTGACCTTCGCGGAGCCGGTGGCACCGACACGATTCAATCGGCGGCTCGAGTATCCGGATTTGGGGATCGTGTAAGCGCCATGGAACTGACACGCCCACCGGGGAAATTGCCGCAAGAGCCGAGCCAGTCGCAAAACGAACTCGGGTATTTTGGCCAAAACGAAGCCAACTCTCGGGGCGCCCCTTGATGGTTTGGACACTTTCAACAATAAGTGCCACGATTTGGGGCGCCGCGTTCGTAGTTCCGCGTTTACGCAGCCTTTAATCGCGTGCCATAAAGAAAGAGCCGCCCGCGGCGAAGCCGCCGTAAAGGCGGAACTACAAACAAAGCAGCACGATTCGGTTATTGTTGAAAGTGTCCTTTGGAGGTCCGCGGGTTCCAGCCCACTCCGCGAGTTGTGGAATTCGGTCTTTCGAAACCTTCCCAACTGAAGTATTTTTGTTCATCAATAGAACGTGCCCGCGCACACGGTGCGTGGCGACACGTCCGGGAAATTCGTTGAGGGAGACACGTCCATGCATGCCCGCAGTTCATTCGCCGTCGTCGCTGCCGCCACGCTCCTCGCCAGTATGGCTTCCGCGCAGGTACCCGACGGCAGCAAGTACCCCGATTGGGGTGGCCAGTGGGTGCGTGAGCGCACGCCGGTCCCCGGCGGCGGCCAGGCGCCGTTCGATCCGACCAAGCCGGTGGGCCACGGACAACAAGCGCCTCTGAAGCCGGAATATATGGCCAGGTTCGAGGCCAACCTGAAGGATCAGGTGGAAGGCGGGCAAGGCAACTGGCAGGCCGCCAACTGTTATCCTGTCGGCATGCCGGGCGTGATGAATCTCTATCGCGCGATGGAAATCGTCATCACGCCGAATACGACTTACCTGATGATCGACCACGTCCGCGGCACGGTACGCCGGGTATTCACCGACGGGCGCGACATGCCGAAGGACCACGAGCCCGGCTTTGACGGTTATTCCATCGGCAAGTGGATCGACCAGGATGGCGACGGCCGGTACGACACGCTTGAGATCGAGACACGTCACCTGCGCGGCCCGCGGGCCTATGACCCGAGCGGCCTGCCGTTCCACGACGACAATGCAACGGCCGTCAAGGAGCGCATGTATCTCGACAAGGTCAACCGCAACATCATGCACAACGAGATGACGGTGACAGACAATGCGCTGACGCGCCCCTGGTCGGTCCATAAGAAATACCAGCGCGACCCGAAAGAGGTGCGCCCGCTTTGGCTTGAAGACATTTGCAACGAGGGCCAGGCGCTGGTGCGGGTTGGAACGGAACGGTATTTCCTGAGTGGCGACGGCTATCTGATGCCGGTCAAAAAAGGCCAGGCCCCGCCGGACGCTCGCTATTTCGAGAAGAAATAAAAGGCGTGAGTGGGCGGAGAATCGTAGGATGGGTAGAGGCAAAACGCGTTCTTTCTTTACGCGTTTTGCCGAAACCCATCGTCGGCCCACGCGAGCGTGATTGATGGGTTTCGCAATAAAGAAGCGCGCTTAAGACGCGCTTCTTTATTGCTCTACCCATCCTACGATTCGAGCCCGCCTATAAGGGCTACCCCAACTTCCCCATTACCCACCTGGCACACGCGAATAAATGTTCGTCCTGATAGCGCGGGGCGACGAGCTGGATCCCGACCGGCAAACCTTTCGGACCGCGATGGGTCGGAAGCGACATGCTTGGCACGTATAGCACGGTCCAGAACTGCTGGAAGGCGGGATCGCCGGTATGCGCGAGGCCCGCGATGGCTTCGCCTTTGGTGCATGGCGCCACGATGGCATCAAGGCCATCGAATTGGGGTTCAATGAGCGAGCGGCAGCGTTCGGCGAGGCTCAGGGCCGCGACATAATCGGCGTGCGGGGTCGTCATGCCGAGCTTGACGCGATCGCCCAAAACCTTGCTGACGAGTTCGCCATGCGCGGCCCAATCGGACGCCATGGAACGGGCGCGCTCGTAGTTGTTGATCGTCTCGCGCGATGCGTGATAGAGGCGCGAAAATTCTTCGCTCAGTGTGATCTCGCTCAACCGTGCGCCCGCTGCGGCAAGCCGCGCCGCCGCATCTTCGACTGCGTGCTTGGTCTCTGGCTCCGCCGTGTCCCAGAGCGGC
>DATGVJ010000163.1:0-5205 GCA_035300505.1 Xanthobacteraceae bacterium | reverse complement strand
TGGCGAGCGGAACGCCGCGACCGCAATCTGTCCTGCCGCGAGGGTGACGGCTCCTGCGATCAGTGCGACAAGGAAAGCGCCGAACTCGCCCGAACCGCTTTGATAGGCCGCTAAGCCTGCAGCAAGGCCGACAAGTACAGGCAGCGCATGCACCGCAAGTGCAAATGTGGCGCTCCCAAAAATGTGGCGCACGCGCGACAAACGTTTCTGTGGAGTAGAGAAGCTGGCTCCTTACGCCACATATTTGTGCGTGGATGATCGCTGTCCACCATCATCGGTGGAGGATCGATCATGCACGACGAACTATTTAAGCGGCCAACCATCATTGCTCGCTATCGAGCGGGACCCTATGCGGAGTCTCGCGAGCGCTTCCTGAAGCAGGCGTACGCGGATGGATATTCCCTGCCGACGGTGGGGCGCATCGCCTGGGCGTTACTTGTCGTGGCGAAGGTGGTTCATCGCAACGGCGGAGCCATTAGTATCGAGCAGCTAAAGATTGAACTTCGCCGACACGTCCGGCTCGACCTCACGGCACGTTCACCGTCAGGGCATGCGACTGCAATTTTTCTTCACTTCGGCGAAGCATGGCTCCGCAGTATCGGCGCGTTGACAGAAGCCGCAGAAGTGCCGCTTCGGTTTGCGTCAGAACTGACGGCATTTTCGGAATACATGCGTGTCGAGCGCGGCCTCTCTCCAGTGACGATCGCGACGCAGGAATGGCGGATGCATCGGTTCGTCACTGTATTGCCGACCCGGATTCAATCGCTTGATGGGGTAACCCTTGACGATATCGACGCGTTTCTGCAATCGGAAGCCCGACGTGGTTGGAGCCGCAGTTCCTTGCATGCCCTGGGCAGCAGCTTGCGCTGCTTCTTTCGGTACGCGGCATATCGGGGATGGTGCAGGTCCGATCTCGCAGAGGGCATCGACCTGCCCCGACTGTATGCGCTCGAGGATATTCCTCGAGCGCCCACCGCGAACGAAGTTGGCCGAGTACTTGAAGCCACCGGCTTCGACGATGATCCTGTCAAAATTCGTGACCACGCGGTTCTCTCGCTATTAATCTACTACGGCCTGCGACGCGGAGAAGTCGAGCGGCTGACGCTGGACGATGTGGACTGGGCGGCTGAGAAGATTCACATCACGAGGCCCAAACTTCGCCGATCCCAATACTACCCGTTGGCTATACCGGTCGGTGACGCGATCCTGCGCTATCTTCGACAGGCGCGCCCCCGCTGTTCGCACCGAGCCTTGTTCCTCACCATCAAGGCGCCTTTCCGCCCACTGTCGGGTGCCAGTATCAGTGCCATGGTGCGGGCGAGGTTGACACAGCAGGGCGTGAAGTTGGATCGGCTCGGCGCGCATTGCCTGCGTCACGCATGTGCCAGCCGGCTCTTGCATGCTGGGTTCACCTTGAAGCAGATCGCCGATCATCTCGGCCATCGCAGCATAAATACGACTCGAATCTACACGAAGATCGATCTGCACGGCCTGCGCCAGATAGCGGAACTCGACTTGGGAGGGCTGCTATGAGCGCGGTCGACGCCATTGCCACCTTCATCGAGTACAAGCGCTGTCTCGGCAGGCGTTTCGCAGCTGGAAGCGCAATTCTGATTGCGTTCGGAAAGTCCGTCGGTGATCGCGCACTTTGCGATATCCGCCCCGCGATGATCTCACGATTTCTGGATCGCAATGGAGCCTGCGATGAGACTGTGCGCAAGAAGCATTACGTCCTGGCGGCGTTTTTTCGTTTTGCGGTCACGCGTCGCCTATTAGCGACATCCCCAATGCCGAGTTGTACGCGCAAGTGCGGTCCATCATCGTACACGCCCTACATATATTCCGAAGCTGAACTGAAGCGCCTTCTCGCAGCGGTTCCGGCAGCGGCTGGTCCGTATGCCGACATCGATGCAGACACGCTGCGCACATTTGTGCTGCTCCTGTACGGTGCTGCACTGCGCCGGGGTGAAGCACGGCGTCTCAAGATCGAAGACGTCGACGTTTCACAATCGCTGATCTACGTTCGCGGAACAAAGTTCTTCAAGACACGCATCGTCCCCCTGAGCGTCAGCTTAAACACCGTCATAGCTGCATTCATCGCAAGGTGTCGCTACCAGCATTTGAAGAGGCATTCGCTCTTCTCGAAGCGAGATGGCACGGATCTGACCGATTCCGCAATCAGCGCTGCATTCCAGCGCTTGCGTACGATTGCCGGCATCCAGAGGGACGGTGGTGCCCGCAATCAGCCTCGCATGCATGATCTCAGGCATTCGGCGGCTGTCCATCGTGTCACCGCGTGGTATCGGAGCGGTGCGGACTTGAACGATCTTCTGCCCAAGCTGGCGACTTACTTGGGCCATAGGGATCTGTCAGGGACGCAGCGCTACCTGACAATGACCCAAGAACTGCTTGGCGAAGCCAGCCGTCGCTTCGAAGCATTCGCACAGGGGGCGCGTCATGACTGACCCGACCTCGCTGGGACACTGGATTCGACGATTCCTTATGGAATATGCAACATCGGAGCGGAACCTATCCGCGAACACGCGGGCAAGTTATCGCGACATGCTGGTCCTCCTGCTCCCTTATGCGGCAAGACACAAAAGGGCAGCTATCGATGAGTTGTCGGTGACCGATCTCTCAACGGAAGTGGTGCGTGCCTTCCTCGCGTACCTCGAGTGCGAACGGCGATGTTGTACGGCCACGCGCAACCAGCGGCTCGCCTCGATCCACGCGCTGGCTCGGTTCATCGCCGAGCACAGCCCCCAACATGTCGATTGGTGCACCCAGCTCCGAATGGTGCCGATGAAGAAGGGTGTTGCTGCTGGCGTCACGTACCTCGAGAAGTCAGAAGTCGATGCCCTCCTTGCCGGCCCTGATCAGTCGTCAAACCAGGGAAAGCGCGATTATGCCTTGCTCCTCTTCCTCTACAATTCCGGTGCCCGCGTGAGCGAAGCCGCTTCCGTCCGCATCGGTGATATCGATTGGCACTCCAAGTCCGTTCAAATTACCGGCAAAGGGGCCAAGCAGCGCCGTTGCCCGCTCTGGAATTCGACCATCGAGCAGCTTCGTCGGCTGGCAGGGCAACGTCCTGCCGAGGCGACTCTGTTCCTGAACCGGCGAGGCGAGCCATTCACACGATACGGCATTCACACACTCGTCGAGCGTTACGTCGCGACCTTGCGTGCCTCGTTGCCGTCGCTCCATGGCAGGCGGATCAGTCCCCATGTCATCCGTCATACGACCGCCACCCACCTGCTGCAGGCAGGCGTCGACATCAATACGATCCGGGCCTGGCTCGGACACGTGTCGCTTGATACCACCAACATCTACGTCGAGATCGACCTCGCAACAAAGGAGCGCGCGCTGGCAACGTTGGCTCGGGGCAGCACGCAAAGGACAAGAGGAGGGTGGTCCAGGCAGCCAGATGTCATGGCTTTTCTGCGCAGTCTGGGATCTCTCTGAGCCTGTAACCTCACTGAATATGTGGCGCAGAAATGGCCGGGTTTCGCTGGTGGGCGGCACGGATCTGCTCTGCGCCACATTTTCGGGAGCGCCACATTTGCGCTTTTATGTGCTCAACCACATAAAAGCGCAAACAACAGCCAGCACAGAAACACAAGGCTGATGAAGCCGAGAATGATGCCGATAACAATCACGGTGGTGGCCTCCGAAACACAGGTCCGACGGATACGCCTTCCACCACCTCCACGGCGCAGAGATGGAATAGCAAATCCGTCTCAGTTTTGGAATCCGGTATCGTGGTTTTATTTGAGCGTCGCGGCTGGGTTGCCGTGGATCAAACGCCGAGGGCAAACTTGCGCTGTTCACCGATCGGCAACTCCATCTCGTGAACAAGGCCCTGGAGATGACGCCTATTACAATCCGGCGTTGGCCCGGCCGACTGGAGATCGCGTCGTCATGAAGGCGTTGCTGTCCGAGATCGCCGAGCGGAAGTCGAGTTTGAATCTTCTTTTTGTTGCGGTCGGCGATCAGCCGCAAGGCAGAAGAGATGCCGCGATCGGCGACACCGATGAGCCGCATGCCGGGATGCGGCTCGCCGCAGACGCGTGCGAAACAGCGGCGCTCATGCGCCGCCGTCGAACTTCCAGACCGGGACGCCGAGCTTCTTGGCCTT
Organism: Xanthobacteraceae bacterium; assembly: GCA_035300505.1. Lineage (GTDB taxonomy): Bacteria > Pseudomonadota > Alphaproteobacteria > Rhizobiales > Xanthobacteraceae > VAZQ01. The sequence continues at coordinate 1,070 of DATGVJ010000163.1, read as the reverse complement.
GTCGGCGAGGTTGGCGGAGATGCCGGAGCCCGGAAACACGATGACCCCGATCGGCATCACGGCCAGCATCTGGTCGTTGCGCCGGAACGGTGCGGCCTTGGCATGGCGGGTCCAGTCGGGCTTGAAGGCGATCTGGGTGACCTTGCGGGCGTTGGCCCAGGCGGCGGCGATGCGCTCGGCGCCCTTCGGGCTGCCGCCATGGAGCAGCACCATGCCGGGGTGCTTGGCGTGAACCTGGTCGAGCCGGTCCCAGATCGCGCGATGGTCATTGAAGTCGAGACCGCCCGTAAAGGCAACTTTGGGGCCGGCCGGCAGCAGCACCTCGGTGTCGGCGCGGCGCTTGGCGGCAATGAAATCGCGGCTGTCGATCATCGCCGCCGTGAGGGCGCGATGGTTGACCATCGACCCGGCGCGCGGGCGCCAGGATGAGCCGGTGTGGCGCTCGTAGAGATCGGCGGCGTGGTCGCGGAACAGCTCCATGGCGTCCCGGCGTTCGATAAGGGTGAGGCCTTGTGCCAGCAGGCGTTCGAGCTCGACAGAGCGGATTTCCGAGCCGTCTTGCTCCTTCTGGCTGCGTTTCTGGGCGCTCTCGTTGTCATCGAGTTCGCGGCGCACCCGGCCGGCGGCGCGATGGAACAGGTTGACGGTCGACCACAGCAGGTCGTCGAGGTCGGGTTCGAGGCGGGTGTCACGCAGCGTCGTGATCAGGGCATCGAAGATGTCGGCGACGGCGCCGCCGATGACGCGTGCCTCGGGCAGCGGGCGTGGGTCGGGCTCGTCCTGGAACGGACGCCAGCCATGGAGCTGGAGCTCGGTGAGGACGTGTTCGGTCGGGGATGAGGCGTGCGGATTGTCGTTGCGATCGGTCGTCATGGTGATGCCCTCCTTAGGATTGGCCGCGCCCATCGCGGCCTGCGTGGCGATCACCTGACGGCAGGCGAACCGGGGCTGCACCGCAAAGCGGCCGGAGCGAAGCGGAGGACGGCGGGCGGCGGCTATTTTGTCTCGCGATGCAAAGCCGAAGGCCCACGCGGCTTTCCGCGTGGAGCATCCGGCGGCGGAAAATAGCC
>DATGVJ010000162.1:0-4944 GCA_035300505.1 Xanthobacteraceae bacterium | reverse complement strand
ACATCGATTTTTTCCGTCATGTTGATTTCCATGTCAGCTTCGTAGCCCGGGTTTCCGTATTTAGCGCGTAAGCAACGCGCTAAATGCTTCAACCCGGGCTACGATCCTTAGAACGCGCGACCGATCAGATGGTCAAGCGAGATTATGCCGCCACCGTGGATCAAAAAGTAAAATACCGCTACTGTCCACATCAGGGTGTATTCGAGACCGAGCTGGTTCCAGAAATACCCGCCCACGCGCCAACGCTCCGCATTTGTGACGATCAGAAAGAGCAAAATGGGGATTGCGGCCGCGCGAGTAAACAGTCCCAGCGCCAGCAAGGGTCCGGCCACGAGCTGGGTCATCGAGATCAGCGGCGCCCACAGCTTGCCCGGCCGATAGCCGTCGTGGTCAAGCTGGGCGGCGAGTTCGCTGATGCTGTGCGAACGGACACCCGATTTCGGAAACATCCCAAAAGTGTTGCGCAACCCGTGCGGCACGAGCGCAAGGCCGACCGATGCGCGCAAAAGTGCCTCCGCCCATGGAGCCAGTGCCTCGTAGAGCGGACCGAGCGCCGGGAAGATGAGGGGGGTGGATGTGTCAGGCATGGCGTTGACGGTGCGATGTCGTGTTAGCAGCGCGTTCGGAGTTGTAGGGTGGGTAAAAGCGCCTGGCACAATGGTCGATCAGAAAACGCGACCTCGGGCGCTTTTGCCCGCGCGTCGTCGGACAGGCGCACCGTCACGCGTGGCCATCAGGGCGTTCACGCCCGTCTTTCGACGGGCTATGGGCGCGCATTCCAAGAATGGAAGTTGTTGAGCCTTCACGGCATGCGCGCCTTTACCCACCCTACACTCTGATCTCTCCGAGATTCACACTCACGCCGAGTTTTGCCTCGATGACCTTCTTTTTTCCGGCCTTGTTGGTGACTTCCACCACATAGGTTCCGGACTCTTCGTTAAGCTTGTCGAATTTGAAGTCGCCGTAGTTGTCGCTCTCCATTTCGGCGATGACGTTACCTTCCTTGAGAAGCCGCACCTGCGCGCCTTCGACGCAATCGACGATGCCGCCCGCTTCCGACGAGATCGAGCCTCCGATGAAACACTTGGTGTAGCGCCAGAGGTTGCGATAATAAACGCGCGGCTTGGTGTGGAATTCAGGCCGCATGACCTCGAGACCTTCGTCATTGGCCATCCGGCTCATATCGGCATCTTCAATATAGATCGCGCGCATGGCGCCGGTCGGGCATGACTGGTGCCCGCGCGTCTGCTGCCACCCCTGGTCGATGAGGTGGGCGTCGAACGTCCAGGCCTGCGGCACCTGGTGTTCCTCGTTCCACCAGATGTGACCATAGGGGCAGGCGCCGACGAGATCTTTTCGGCCCTTCGACTTTTCAGGGTCGATGAGCACGATGCCATCCTGGCGCTTCTTGATAGCGCCGCCGCTCTTCTCGATGCAGGGTGCGTGGTCGCAGTGGTTGCACATCGTTGGAGCGTAAGCGATGTCAATCATCGGGATCTGCCCGCGTTCCTTCTGCAGGATGTTGATCCACTTGGCGCCATGCTTGGGCATCGGCTTGTTGTAGCCCGGCCAGTCATTGCCGACATGTTCGTCCATGGTGGCGAGCGTGCACAGATTGCAATTCGTGCATTCTGCCACGTCGATGATCATGTTCCATTTTTTCATCGGTGCTTTAAGCGAATAGCGAGTGGCGAATAGCGAATAGAATGTTCTTCGCGGTTCGTCGCTGTTCGCTTCTCCCTGTTCGCTATTCGCTATTCGCTCTATATCACTTCGCCGGAACCAACGTCGCGGATTTCTGGGCGGCGCGTGGCTTTGCGGGTTCCTTGGTGTCCTTGGGTTTTTCCAGACTCGCAAAAGCTGCCGAGACATGCACGGTACGGCGGTTCCAAAATTCGATCTGCACCAGCGCATTGGCACCGGCCAGCGCGTGCGTCGACTTGGTCTGCGACTTGTGCGGGGTGAGCAGGTTGAGGCATCCGCCGCGATCGACCGACTTGCCCGGCTCGCCCATCGGGTCATAGACCGCCGATGACTCATAACCATGGCAGACGCCGCGCGGCAGGCGTTGCGTCGGCAGCGCCGCGCAAATCACCGCGCCGCGGTCGTTGAACACCTTGACGAGGTCGTGTTTCTTGATGCCGCGGTCGGATGCATCCTGCGGATTCATCCGCATGATCCAGTAGTAATAGCCCTCGATGTTGACGCGATGGTCCTCGATGTTGAGGAGGAAGGAGTCCTTGCCGTCGCCCTGCGTGTGGAATGAATACTTTGAATGCGGAGTGAGCATCTGCAGCGGATAGTGATTGAACTCTTCCGAGTGCGGCCCTTCCCATGCAGGTTCGTACTTGACGATCGGCGGCCGCTCCGGATCGTTGGCGCGCTTGAGGCTGTTGCACTCGAATTCAAGCTTGCCCGACTGCGTCTGTAGTCCGTGCAGATATTCCCCCGAGTAGTCGGACGGGAGCGGTTGCGCCTCCGGCACGTCCTTCTTGCGGTTCTCGAAGAACCAGCGGAACGATACGGGCGCGCGAAGCTTTTCCTTCTCGGCCGGCACCACGTAGTAGCCGCGTTTGAGCAGCTTCTTGAACGAGATCACTTTCGGCAGGTCGGAAGCCAGATAGAGCCGATAGACCCAATCGATTTCGTTGCAGCCTTCGGAGAAATAGTTCGCGAGGCCGAGCGGCTTGCAGAGTTCGTTGAAGATCCAGAAATCCGATTTCGATTCGCCAAGCGGCTCGATGGCCGGCGCCTGGAACACGATGACGCGATGGTTGAGCTGCTGCTGGCCATGATGGCCATAGCCGCCAAGGCCTGCCCATTCGCTGATGTCGGTGCGTTCGAAATTGGTGCAGGCCGGCAGGATGACGTCGGCAAATTTTGCTTCGCCTTCGAACCAGATCGACTGGTTGACGATGAATTCCAGGTTCGGCGATTGGTACATCTTCACCCAGCGATTGGTGTTGTTCATCGTGGAGAGAATGGACCCGCCGTATTTGTAGAGCATGCGCACCGGTGAGGAGCCCGGAGACGGATAGGCGAATTTCTGAAACTGGTGTTCGATCGACTTGCCGATCCAGCGATAGCCTTCCGCCTTTCCGTCCATGATGGCCTCCGGCATCCAGATGCGCGGAATGGTCTGGCCATTGGAATTCATCGTCGGCAGCTGCGGCATGCGCTGATAAAGCTCGACCGGCATCGCGGTGTTTTCGAGATCGCCCGACATGCCGCCTTCGGAATAGCCCGGGAAATAGAAATTGAAATCGAGCGGACAGCCCCATTGCAGATTGCCCATGTTGCAGCCCGGCTTGCCGAGACCCTGCATGGCGGAGAGGCACACCATCACGCGTGCCCAGGGAATGCCGGTCTGGTTGCGGCAGGCTCCGCCATGGCCATTGCCCCAGCCGCCGGGCGCCAGATAAACACGCTTGCTGCCCCATTCGCGCGCCAGCGCGCGTACATCCTTGGCAGGAACGCCGGTCTCCTTCTCCTGCCACTCCGGCGTCTTGGGCGTTTTGTCTTCCTCGCCGACAAGGTAAGCCTTCCACTTGTCGAAGCCGACCGTGTGGGTCTCGACGTAATTCTTGTCGTAGAGGCCTTCCTTGATCCAGACGTAGGCGATCGCCATCGCCATCGCGACAGAGGTCGTGGGCTTGGGCGCAAACCACTTGCCGGGCAGGAACTGCGCCGTCGAATTATAATAGGGATCGACGTGGACCACTTTGATTCCGAGCTTCGGATTCTTCAGCCACTGGCGGCGCACCGTGCCTTCCTGCGCGCCATAGGAACCTGACGTCGATTCAGGGTCCGCGGCCCATGACACGATCATGTCGCAGTTCTGCAGGCAGTCTTCGACCGTGCCGTAGGTTTCCGACTGGCCGACGCGCAGCGTATAGCCCCAGTGGTGCGCCGCGCCCCAGTACCAACCTTCCCATGAATCCGGGTTGTGGTGCACGCGTGTCATGCCGATCGCATTGGCGAAACGGAACAGCGCCGAGAGGTAGTAGCCGATATTGCCCCAGGTGTGATGCGAGCCGTGCGACACCGCAATGGCGCCCGGACCATGGGTGAGCTTCTGGCGCTTGATCTCGTCGGTGACGATCTTGATTGCCTCTTCCCAGGAGATGCGCACATAGCCGGACTTGCCGCGATTCTGCGGATTGCGTTCGCCGTTCGGATCGAAGTCGACGCGCTTCATCGGATAGAGCAGTCGATCGGGCGAATAGATGATCGACTTGGCATTTTGTCCGTGTGGCGCGAGCGTCGTTTTGCGCGGTGGCGTGAGCTTGACGCCCTTGGCGTCGATCGTCCACGACGCGCCGTCTTCTTCGGTGAGATCAATCGGCGTCATGCGGATGATCTTGCCATCCTTTACGTAAATGAAAACCGGCCCGCCGTTGGTCATGTTGCAGTAGCGCATGGAGCCGTCTTCCAGGCGCGTGCCGTATTTGAAGCCAACGCTCTGGCTCAACATGACGGTCTGGGCGAACCAGTTGGTGAGATCTTCCGGCCCGTCGACGGAGAGCACGAAATCCTTCTGCGCATTGATCTGCTTGAGCCAGTTGATCGGAGGCGTCAGCAGGCTCACGCCGGTCGCCGCATTCTTGAACATCAGTTTGCAGTCGGGCTTGGCATGGAGCCCGGCGGCGGTTCGGATTTTTCCGTCCTTGAATTCGAACCAGCGCCCGCATTCTTCATCCCGCGTCATGATCTGGGCGACGAAATTGCGCTCCTTGAGCCGCGCCCGGAATGCCGGGTAGCGCCAGGCCGTGAACTTGAGCAGCCGCCCAAGGCCAAACAGGATGATCGAAAACTTGCGGGTCGGATAACTCATGGTGGCCTCTCCGTCGGCTTCGGACACCGTCAGATGGTGGTTTGCCGCAGAAATCAGGGTTTAAGCCGTCCGTCCAAGGGTAGCAACTTTGTCCCGTTTGTAACAGCTTT
>DATGVJ010000161.1:0-6076 GCA_035300505.1 Xanthobacteraceae bacterium | reverse complement strand
TCAATCTGCGGCAAGTGCGCGGTTATCCGGGAAGTGCCGACAAACGGATCGCGCTCGAGCGCGGCGAAATCGACGGCGATTGTGCCGGCATTACCTCAATCCCTGAGGACTGGCTGAGCCAACGCAAGATCAACATGTTCGTGCGCATGTCGCCGACGCTGGTACCCGGCATCGATCCGGCGACGCCCTATGCGGGCGACCTCCTTACCAACGATACGGATCGCCGGATATACGGCTTTCTGGTCGCGCCTCAGCAACTCGGGCGCCTGTTCATGGTCACCAGTCAGGTGGCGATGGATCGGCTTGCCGCCTTGCGCCTCGGTTTCGACGACATGGTCGCCGACGTGAGCTTCCTCGACGACGCGCACGCACGGCGGCTTCTGGTGACGCCGACGCCCGGCGAAGAGGTCGATCGCCGTATCGCCGAACTGTACAAGGTGCCCTCGGATGTGCTGCAAAGAGCGCAAGCGATAAACAGGGATTAGATGACAATAAGGGATGGCCGTGCAACCCGCCCACGACCCGTCGCTCACCTCGTATTACGTCACCGACGCGTACTATCGCGCGTTGATTGACCACTTTTCGAACTGGCAGCGCGATGAACTCGCCATTAGCGATGTTGTGGAACGGGAGCGTTTTCGCATGCTCGTCGAAAAGGAAGCGCGGCTTCTCGACCAGCTCCGCTTCGACGAATGGCTGGCCCTCTATACGCCGGAGTGCCTCTATTGGGTGCCGACCTCGCCGCAGGCCGGCGATCCGCGGCGGGAAGTGTCGATTTCCTTCGACGATCGCCGCCGCATGGAAGATCGCATCTATCGCTTGCGCACCGGCTATGCCTGGTCGCAGGCGCCGAAGTCGCGCACCGTCCGGATGGTCTCCAACGTTGAAGTGTTCTCAACCGGAGATAAAAACGCCCGCATGGTGCGGTCGAATTTTCTGATCAGCGAGTTCCGTGTCGACGGAACCCGGATACTCACAGGCTGGTGCGGCCACCGATTTGTGCATGAACACGAGCGCTGGCTGATCGCGGTGCGCCAGGTCAACTTGATCGACTGCGATCAGAACCTGCGCAATCCGAGTATCGTGATTTAGAAATCCGGCTTGCTGGCCTCGGGTTTTGGCACCGGGTCATAGTTGAAATAATCGGGGTTGTTCTCAGCGCATATGTGTTCGGAAAATGATCCCGACTGGCGGCGCCTGAACCGCTGGATGGCCGACCACGGCATCGTAAAGGCACCCGGGTCGTCGATCGAGACCGAGATTTCCATCACGCTGCCGCCCTCGATGAGCTTGAAGCGCTCCACGACGTGCAGCTTGTCGGTATGCGGTGTACGGTAATTATCGATGAAGGATCTTGTCGAAATCCCGATCGTGTCGACGACGAGCGTGTCGCCGCCCTCGTAATGGCCGACGGATTCGCCGTACCAGCTTGGCGTAACATTGGCGGAATGCGGCACATCGAGATAGATCCGACGCACTTCCGGGCCGCCCTGGTTGATGATCGTCACCTGCCGGGCGGTTTGGACAAAATAGAACGGCTCGGCGAGCGTATAGACGACGAAGCCCGGAACGCCCGCCGGATAGCATCGCTCACGGGCGCGGAACGGCACCTTGCCGGCATGCACCTCGTCGTTGGCCTTGCGCATCTGCTCTTTGGCCCAGGGCTGCAGGATCGGATTCCCGAGGTCCGCAATCCGATAGGTCGGCTGGATGCCGGCGCGGCGCGCGGCGCCATTGTCCACATAGGGAAAGCGCTTGTCGAAGGTGATGGGGCCGGGGCCACTCGGCGGCGGTTGAAATTCATCGTTGAACACGAACCAAGCCGTGGCGCTGGTGCCCATCAAATCCGGTACTTCCGCGGCAGGCGCGCGCGAAAGCGCCGCGCCAAAGCAAGCCAATAATGTGAGAATTTCGGGCAGACGGGATCTCGACATCACATTGTCTCCCTCAATCGTTCAACGCTTATGCGGCGTCGACGGAAGTCTGAGCGGGCGTGTTTGGAGTTCCGCGTTTACGCGGCCTTTCTTCCTGCGGTTAGTCTTTGAAGAGCCGCCTGCGGCGAAGCCGCCGTAAAGGCGGAACTCCAAACGGGAAGCGTCCGTTGGTCAAGCCACGCCATCCTGCTTAGAAATCCGCTTTCACTGCCGTCGGCACCGGATCGGCATCGTAGCCGAAATAATTGATTTCGCCGGCGGCGCAGCGCCATTCCGCAATCCTGGCTTCGACGCGGCGTGAGCGCTTGGTTACCTGCAGGGGTTGGATGAAGATGGCAGGGTCTTCCATCGTGACCTGGGTCTCCAGGAAGCGCCCGCCCTCGATCAAACGATAGCGTTCGACGACGTGCAGCTTGTCGCTGTGCGGCGTGCGGAAATTGTCGACGAAGGTCCGATCGTTGAGCCCGATCGTGTCGACCACCAGCGTGTCGCCATCCCAGCGCCCAACAGATTCTCCGTACCAGGACGGCTTTACGTTCGCCGAATGCGAGACGTTCAGATGGATGCGCCGCACGTCGTTGTCGTGCTGATGCATCATCACCACCTGCTTGGGCGCGTGGACAACGAACATCGGTTGTGCCGGGGTGAGGATGAAACCCGGGACGCCGGTGGCCCAGCAGCGCGAGGAGCGCGACCACATCGGCTTGCCGGCCAGCACTTCCTCGTTGACCTTCTTCAGCGAGTCCTTGGCGAATTGCGTGAGGTTCGGATTGGTGAGGTCCGCGACGCGGAACGTCGGCTGCCCGCCCACATTGTTGGGCACATAGCGATGCGCCGGGTCTTGCTTGACGGGTTGCGGACCATTCGGCAGGGCGGTCCATTCGGTACCGACCGCGGTCCAGCCGATTGTGCCGTTGACGGAAAAATCGGGCGTGGTTCCTTGCGCCAGCGCAATCGAGTTGCCCGTACACATGAAGCCGGCCACAAGACTGCCGACGAGGCCGGCCGAAATTGAATGTCGGGATAGAGTTCCAATTCGCTCGAACATCGCTACCTCCATTCCAGCGGTCGTTGACCGCGCATTATTCCAATGTGGACCTCCGCGGGGAGGCGGGAGTTGACCGATATCCCGTCACCATCACCGAAACAAATCACCACATGCCAACGTGCAGGTTCTTAAGCGCGATCTCCGAAGCGTTCAGAAATCCGGCGTCTTCGATTGCGGGATCGGCGCAGTGTCGTAGTTGAAGAAATCCGCGTTGTTTTCGGCGCACATGAGTTCGGTGAGCGGGCGGTCGACGGTCCGCCAGCGCTGGATTGCCGACCACGTCATGTTGAAGGCGCCGGGGTCGTCGACCGTGACATGGGCCTGCAGGGTCTTGTTGTCTTCGATGAGCTTGAAGCGCTCAACGACGCGAATCTTGTCGGTATGCGGTGTGCGGTAATTGTCGACGAAGGTGCGGTCGTTGAGCCCGATCGTGTCGACCACCAGTTCATCGCCCTCGTAGCGGCCCACCGATTCGCCGTACCAGGACGGCTTCGGGTTGGCGGTGTGCGGCACATCGAGATAGACGTGCCGATATTGGTGATTGAGTTCATTCATGATGACGACCATCTTCGGGGTCTGGATGAAGAAGATCGGCTGCACCCGCGTATAGACCGTAAAGCCCGGCACGCCCGCCGGCCAGCAGTGCTCGCGCGTGATGTAAGGCACCTTGCCGGCATCCACCTCGTCGTTGGCTTTTTTCATCTGCTCGATGGCCCACGGCTTGAGGATCGGATTGCTCAAGTCTGCGATCCGGTAGGTCGGCTGCTGGCCACGGCCATTGGGAACGTAGGGGCGATCTTTGCGCGACATCACCGGGCCCGGCCCGCTCGGTGGCGCCAGGAAGTCGTCGCCGGTCGGGCGATCCGGCAACCAGGCGTGGATCGGATACGGCGTGAGATTGCGGATGGAGACTGGCTGTTGCGCCACCGCGACGGAGAGCACGCTGCTGCCAACGAGTGCGGTCAGCACAACGCCCGCAAGATTGAGGACGGCATTCGGCGCAGGTTTGGACATTCGCATTTCCCTCTTGTTGGCGCGTCGTCGCGTTCGCTTCATCGGCGCTTGATCGGCGGGCGTGTGGCCCGCCGTTTTGCGGAGGATCGAGGTCGGCGGTTTGTCTTAAGGACGGCGCACACCGGCCACGCCCGAGATGTCGCGATGCGGTTCGCCACATACATAGTCTTCGAGCCGCACATCATTGCGAAGCGTGTAGACGAAGCGCGCCTGCCAATCACGCGTGTAGTAGTCCGGGTCGTGGATGTTGACGACGACCTCAAGCTGCGTCGGGCTGATCTTGCGGAAGCGCTCGGTCGTTACAAGTTCGTCGGTGTGCGGGGCGCCGGTCGCGTCGAGGAAAGTCTTTTCGTTGAATCCCGCCACCTGCACCACGAGTGTGTCGCCCTCGAAGCCGCCGTAGGCATGGCCGTTGTAGTAGGGGAACGGGATCAGTTCTTCGTATTTCGGCAGCGGCTTGTCGAGCGTCACCACCCGAATCTGGTGGTTGAGTTCATGGATGATCGTCACCTGACCGGGAGGCGCATGGAAAATTTCAAACGGGTAGGGTGTCGCCAGATTGCGCACCGGCCCATCCGGCGTGCAAATCTTGCGTGCGTCGTCGGAGACCTTGCCGTCCTTGAGGCCGGCCATGTTCTTTTCATAGGCCTCCTTACCCTTAGAGGTGAGCGGCAGTTCGCCGCCGCCGACGATCTGGACCTTGGCGTTGTACTGGGTTGCCCACCAGGTGCCCGAAAGATCCGGGGCGGTGCCTTGCGCGAAGGCTGGCCCCGTCAGAAACGCCGCCGCGAACACGGCGACCAAGGCTTTATGCGAACGAATGCAGGCGCGATCTTGATCCATAGGCTGTCCTCCCAAAGGCTGCTTTTTGTCTGAAGCGTGACTCCTATACATGATTTTATCTGAAGCGTGAAAAGGCGCAACCGGTTCTGCGTCGATGCTCGGACGTTGCGTTATCAACTAACCCCGGAATCCTACCCGCCGTGACCGGCCCCCGGGGAAATGGTTTCTCAGGCTTCCTAGCACAAAAGATTGGAAAACACGTGTTGCAGATTGGCGCCAGTTGTGACACCCTGTATGGTGGTTCAAGCCGCCCTATCGGCCGTAGTCATGCCGGGGGGATATTTTTGTAAAGCGACCAAAAAACGCTGGAGACGCTCGATGTCATACAAAACGCTCGCTGTGGCTGGTATTGCTGCCGTAGCTGCCTGTGCAATTCCTGCCAATGCACACCACTCGTTCGCCATGTTCGATGCCCTCAAGATCGTCCAGCTTGAAGGCACCGTTAAGGAATTCCAGTGGACGAACCCCCACGCCTGGATTGTGTTGAACGTCAAGACCGATGCCGATTCAAAGGAATGGGCGATCGAAATGAACGGCCCGACCGGCTTGGCCCGGCAAGGCTGGGTGCCCAAGACGCTCACGCCCGGCATGCCAATCAAGGTGCATGTCCATCCGTTGCGCGACGGCAAGAATGGCGGCCAGTTCCTGGCAGTCACTTTCGCGGACGGCAAGGTAATGGGCAATCCGAACGGTCGGCCCGCCAACGCGCCGAACGACTAAGCGGACGGAAGCTTTCAGTATTCACGATTGGCTTCGTCACGGCGCACTAGTCGTGGCGAAGCCTGAAGGATTCGGGCGTCCTCACGCGCCCCAAGGCCGCGCTTTGTCACCCCTGATTCGCCCCCCCGAATCGAACCCGCGATGCGTATTTCGGGAGGCTGTCAGGGAAGGGCGGACATTGCTGCGCTCCGCCCAAGCGAGTCCTGCTCCAGTCTTGAGAATTCCTTGTCGCCATTGCGAGCGTTGCGAACTTATTCTTTTTCAGAATCGCCAACGTGTCGCCGGACATCGCGGTCTCGGGACCGGCGGTGAGAATACGGCGATGAAATGGGTTTGCGCAGGAGACGATCGAGGCTGGCGAGCATCGATCACGCCGTCTCAATACCGAAATGACGTTACGGTGCCCTTATCCGGTCCGCTTGTAGAAACGCAGATGGGCGAGCGGTAGAGCGGCGCGATAAATCTCACATTCGGCATTTCATCGCGCAGTTTTGTGAACAGGGGTTCAAGGCCGAGA
>DATGVJ010000160.1:0-4027 GCA_035300505.1 Xanthobacteraceae bacterium | reverse complement strand
CGCTTCAATTGCCAGGGATGCGTTCATCCGAGGGAGCGCGAGCCAGGTCATCGTAGACGTGCGAAAAGGTGACGAGCTGTTCTTAAAGGTGTCCATTTCCCTCACCGTCGAGGGGTAAAACGAACTTCAGGCCCTGGCGCTTTGCACGAACGGAATCGCGACCAATCTTCCGGCAGGCGTGGGCGTCCTAGAGTTATGGCGCCGCACGCTTCCAAGCGGCCCTAGGAGCCCTGCCTATTCAGCTCCGTCAATCGTTGCCTGCTCAATCGCTGCCGGCATCTTGGCAACCGACATGAGCGACCGAGCGACTTGGTTGAGAAGCTGATCGGCGTTTTCTTCCTCTGCAAGGGACTTGGACAGCAGCGCGACGATCGCACTGTGCCGGAGTTGCTGCGCGAGGTTGCGGGCCGTGGTGTATCCGGAAATCTCGTAATGCTCCACCCGTTGTGCCGCGCCGATCAGCGCAAGATCGGCGGCGGCGGCGTCTTTCTTTTCGCCTTCCTCCATGACCTCCTGACCTTCCTCGACCAGACCCATCATCCCCTTGCAGGGTTTGGCCCGGGCCGTCTTGCCGAGTAGGTCAAAGCACTCGTCCAAACGCTCGATTTGCGTTTCAGTCTCCGCAAGATGTTGCTCGAACAATTCGCGGAGCTGGTCGAAGCGCGCCGCTTCGGCCATCTTGGGAAGCGCCTTGGTTAACTGCTTCTCGGCATGAAGGATGTCTCGAAGCTCTTCGATCAGCAGTTCGTCGAGGCCTTCCGGGCTTTCCGCAGGTGAACTCTCGGTGACAATGGCAGAGGCTGCGCCGGGTTCACCGCTCTGGATTGCGGGAGATTCCACGAACACCCAGTCGCCGCCCTCGTTCCAGGGACCGCGGGTGTCGATCTCGCCATGATCGCCGGCGCCTGTCGAGTCGTTGAAGAATTGGTCGACGAGGCCGGGCGTCGGCGCGACCCGGCCGATGCTAAAGGCCGGCTTGCCCATGCTCTCCAGCGCCAGCGCGAAGGCCTTCATATGCGTGATTTCCCGCGTCATCAGGAATTGCAGGGCGTCTTTGGTGCCGGCGTCGTCGCAGAAATTAATGAGCCGTTCATAGACGATCTTGGCACGAGCTTCCGCGGCGATATTGCTACGAAGGTCTACATCCAGCTCCCCGGTAATCTTCAAATAATCAGCGGTCCAGGGATTACCTTGCGAGTTGAAGAGATTCACCCCGCCGCCGCCTGCGATCGCGATCAAGGGATCGGCCTCGGCGGCCTGACGATCGAATTTGGATGGTTTGAGATGCATCCGCGCCAAGCATCCCACGATCTCGAGATGGCTAAGTTCCTCGGTGCCGATATCCATCAGGAGATCCTTGCGATCAGGGTCTTCGCAATTGAGGCCCTGGATCGAATATTGCATCGCGGCTGCGAGCTCGCCGTTCGCGCCCCCGAACTGTTCAAGAAGCATATTTCCAAAACGCGGGTCCGGTTCGTCGACGCGGACGGTGAACATGAGCTTCTTGACGTGATGATACATGGCTGGCCTCGCTTGAGTTTGGGAGAGGGTAAAGTTGCAACCCTAGACTAGACTAGCAGATGAATTTACGTTCAATTCCTTAGCCGCACGGAAGCCGCCGAAGCGGCATTAACGCTGTTCTGGGCTGGCTTGTTCGTTTTCTTTTTGCAATTCTTGTTCAGCCTGGTGGTAGAATTCCTGATCTCTGCCATCATGCTTTCCCGTCCGCTCCCAAAGTTCATAGGCGCGACGCACAATATCCATTTCAGCGGGCCTTTGCATTTTCGGCCTCCATAAACCCCTCGTTCCGCAACATCCGTTTGGCGCGAGCTTCATTGATTATTGTCACACTCCGGCGGTCTTCGATCGCGAGTTGCAGCCAAAGCACAACCAGGCCGATCCGGCCGTCCTATCCCTGCGATCGTGACGCTTTTCGAGCCAAACAGACGCGTGCTGCGGCGGGCGTCGCCGCGGGTCCATCTCATTGCGGTGCTTGCAGGCCGGGAGACGACAGCCATTTCTCGATGTTCGCTGCGGTCTCTCTCTGGCGAGCTTTCCGCAAGAGCGCCTGGCGCTCTTTGCCTGTCGGCGTCGTAAGGGCCTTTCGTCTTAGCCGCTCAGCCTCAGCCTCATGCGCCAAGCGGTCGCGGAATGTAATCGCTTCTGTGAAACGGTCTCTTTGCACACTGCAGCCTTTAATGTGGCGTGGGAGCGCACTCCGCGCTCTCCGGTGAAAACCATGGATCGAGACGTTATCTGCGCCATCCAGCGAAGGCGCCATAACAAAAGTTAAGTCGTCGGCTGCAAGGAAGGCATACAACGGCCTACCACGAGGAAGTCAGGAACAACATCGGACGTGCGGGCTTAATGGCTAACAACCAAATGATGGAGCCATCGATGGCACAAACAGCACGAGAGATTTTCATTGTTGGCCTGCGCAATGCGCACGCCATGGAGACCCAGGCCCGCGAGTTGATGGAGCGTCAGTCGGGGCGGCTTGACGAATATCCGGAGGTCAAGACGAAATTGACCGCCCACCTCCAGGAGACAAATGAGCAGCTCAAGCGTCTCGAGCAATGTCTTGAGGCCTGCGGTGAAACAACGTCCGCTCTAAAGGACACGGCCCAGTCGGTCATGGCAAACGCCATGGCAATGACCCATGCGATGGCTGGCGACGAGATCCTCAAGAACACCTTCGCCAACAACGCCTTCGAAAATTTCGAGATTGCAGCCTACAAATCGCTGCTGGCGCTTTGCGGGCCAGCCGGCGCGGACAACGCACGGGCGCATCTCGAGGCTTCGCTCAGGGAAGAGGAACAGATGGCCCAGTGGGTCGCTGCCAATGTTGAGAAAGTGACGCTCGCCTACGTTGCCCGCGAGGGGCGGGCGGCGGCCTAATCACCATGGGCCGGGAAGCGGACGTACCTTTCCGGCCTCAAGCCAGAGCGTAGTTAACATTCGCAACTTGCCGCGGGTTAACTGCGCTCTGGCCCCATGCTCGAACAGTCGCGTTCGGGCCTTTGAGGAGCAATTCCATGAGCAAAGAGAAACCAAATGAGGATCCGCGCCGACAGACAGACTGGAAGAACACCAAGCAGACCGATCGACCCTGGAAAGGACCGGTTGAGAGAGAGCAAAGGAACGAAGACAGGATAGACCTAGAAAAGTGGCACGATACCGACACGCACTGACCGGCCGTAGATCGCCAGGCGCCTCGGCGCCTTGCTTCCACAAACGATGTTACTCGCGTGTCGCGGATACAACGCAGATTGGATCAGCGAACCTGCCCGCCAGCAAGGCGCGTGGGCCGATATCCCACCCAAGCGCAATCGCAAAGACCCCTATCTGCTTTAGCCCGTATCTGTACCGCGCGCGCAACTTAGCGTCTTGAAGGTCTGTGTGAGCAGCGCTGACGGGGAAGTCCGAGCGGGCCGCGGAGCTCGACTACGCCGTCAAGAAGCTTTCGAAGAAATCTTCTGCCCGGATCACTGGGTGTGTTGTCGGAGAGCGAACCTCTGAGATGTCGCCCGCTCCTCGACATGGAGAAGACCAGTCGCGCTCGCTGAAGGCGACGATTGCCACTTTGAAAAATCCTAGAGGTCATCCGAATGCGTCCGCAGGAACTAATGACGCATCCAAAGGTTCAGGCTTGAAATAAACCCTCCGTGAGGAAATGCGCCATGCCCCTTACCGACACCCGTTCACTGCAGCAGATCAAACGCGAGACCGAACAAACGCGGGCCGGCCTGGCCGATACCGTCGAACAGCTAAAGACCAGCGTTGCGGAGACTGCGTGCGACGTCCGCCATCGTATCAGCCCCGAGGCCATCAAGGCGGAGGTGTCCGACTACATCAAAAGCAGGGGCGAGCAACTGTTGCACGACGTTACCTCCGCGGCCCGCAGAAACCCAATGCAGGCGGTGGCGGTCGGAGCGAGCGTCGCCTATCCGCTACTCAGATTGGCGCGAGCTATACCTTTGCCGGTGCTGATGGTGGGCGCTGGCTTGTTTTTCGCAGGCTCCAAGAC
>DATGVJ010000159.1:0-6007 GCA_035300505.1 Xanthobacteraceae bacterium | reverse complement strand
GATGGGCCAGACACCTGCTAACGCCCTCGCGGCTAACGCCCTGGCGGCTAACGCCCTCGCGGCTAATGCTGTGACGCGCAACACTGCACCCGCTAACGTTCTTGCGTCCGCCAATGCAAACGACGTGATCAACACCCGTGGGTTTTGGCAGGGCTTGCCCGAGCCCGACGCAGCGGTGACCAAGGCGGCTGGCGCTCCGAAGCGCCCCGCGACGATGGGCGATCGCGTTGCGACGGGCAGCCTTGTGCCCTGGCCGGTCGCGCCCAAAGAACCTGCGTTGGAACGTAGCAACGACGCGCTCGCCTATGCGTCCCCGACCGCGACGCAAACCAGGATGGTGACGGGAAGTGTCGCGCCGCGGCCGACGCAACGTGACACGACTGTCGCAACCAAGCGCACCGGAAGCCAGCCGACCATGCTGTCGTCAGCCGCTCCCGCACCTGCAGGCCCGGTAAAAGCCGGTCAGCGATTCAACGATCCGTGGATGCGTGCCATGATCGTCAGCCCGAGCGCCGGCAGCTTCATGAGCACCTCTCTGCTTGGCGCAGCTGATTATCGCGTCCTCGCCCCTTACCTGCAGAAGCCGGCCGCGTCGGTAATGATGACATTCTCCGAAGACCCGCATCTCGGAATGACGACCAAGAAATTCAGCGGCAGTTCGGTTGTCTTCGTTTCGACGGTGACGTTCTATGAGCGAACAGCGTCGCTGCAGTAGGCAGTGCGGCGAATGTTCCTATCATATCGCGGCGAATGCGATTAGGACTTGAAATTCAAAAGCCGCACGAGAATCAATAAGCTGCATAGCGCGTCCAGACGCGCGGATGTGGCTCTTTGATTCCGAAGTTTGCAAACGGATGCGCAGCAATATGATGCGAACTTCGGAATCAGTGCAGTAGGAGCCTGTCTGTAGCCGGCTTAATCAAGCATACCGAGCGCGTGCAGATAGGTCTCGAGGATCGTCTCGTGTTCACGGCGCTCATCGACGTCCTGCTTGCGCAACTTGAGAACGGCACGCAATGCCTTGACGTCGAAGCCAGTGCCCTTTGCTTCGGCAAAGACATCGCGAATGTCGTCGGCGAGCGCTTTTTTTTCTTCTTCCAAACGCTCGACGCGCTCGATGAAAGCCCTCAGCTGGTCCTTGGCAAAGCGGGTCGCGGGCGGTTCTTTTTCAGCAGTGGCAGCAGCAGTGGCCATCGGGCATTCCTCCATGCACGCAAGATTTAATCGCGCGACGCTGCATAGAGAAGGCGGCCAGAGGCGCACAAGGTCAAGGTCGCAGCCAAATCATCCACATCTTGCACAGACTGATGCACAGGCGATGCGCCGACCACGCCGCATTAGTGCTTTTGGCTTGCTTTTTCGAACGCGGCTTTTTGCTCCGTCGTCGCTTCGCGCTGATATTTTGCCTTCCATTCTTCGAACGGCATGCCGTAGACGGCTGCGCGGCTTTCGTCCTTGGTCATCGCGACACCCTTGGCATCGGCCGCATCTTTCATCCAGTTCGACAGGCAGTTGCGGCAAAAGCCCGCGAGGTTCATGAGTTCGATGTTTGCAACGTCGGTGCGCGTGCGCAAATGTTCGAGCAAGCGGCGGAACGCGGCCGCTTCGAGCTCAGTGCGTGTCTTGTCGTCCATGGCGATCAATCCTGGTTTCCGTTGACCATTTTCGGAACATAATCATGCGGCGCGTCCAATCCAAAGGGCATATTCGGAGGTCCGTTCTTGAACCAGCCCCCACGTCAATTTCTCGAATCACTGTACGGTATTGCGGTCGCGGCTGCGCATCCGGCGAACTGCCTGGTCGGGCTCCTGCCGTCCCCGCCTCGCACCGGGCGCCTGTTGCTGCTGGCGGCCGGCAAGGCCGCCGGTTCCATGACCGAAATTGCCGAGCGGTATTATCTTGATGATTGTGGTCTCGCGCCTGACCGAATCGCCGGCCTTGCTGTGACGCGGCGTGGATATTCGCGCCCGACCCGAATGATTCGCGTGGTTGAAGCCGGCCATCCGATCCCAGACGATGCCGGAGCGAAGGCTGCGGCCGAGACACTGGCGCTGGCCGATTCGGCCCACCCCGACGACCTGGTGCTGGTGCTGCTGTCGGGCGGCGCGTCTGCAAATTGGATCGCGCCAGCAGGCATCACGCTGGCCGAAAAGCAGGCCCTGACCCGGGCCCTGGTTGGTTCCGGAGCCTCGATCGGCGAAATAAACGCAGTACGCAAGCACCTGTCCGCGATCAAGGGGGGACGACTGGCGCGGCGTACGCGCAAGGCCCCGCTGGCCGCGATTGCCATCTCGGACGTGCCGGGCGACGATCCGGCCGTCATCGGCTCAGGGCCCACGGTCGCCGATCCGAGCACGCTCGCCGACGCACGTGCCGTAGTGGAACGATATGGGCTCAATGTCCCGGATGCCGTGGTCAGAGCCCTTGAGGATCCGGCAAATGAGACGCCGAAGCCCGGCGACCCGATATTTGCCCGAGCTTCCTTCGCGCTCGCAAGCCGGCCCGCCGACGTCTTCCTTCGCGCGGAAGCAGCCGCACGCGCCGCAGGCTATGAATGCTTGCTGCTCGGGACGAATCTTGAGGGCGAGGCGCGTAACATCGCCGCCCGACATGCGGAACTGGCCCGCAGCGTACGGGCGCAAGGGCGCCGCGCCGTGATCCTGTCGGGCGGGGAACTCACCGTGACGGTGCGCGGCAAGGGTCGCGGCGGACCAAACCAGGAATATGTGCTGGCGCTGGCCGAGGCACTTGGGGGTACGGATCAAGGCAGTGCTCGACAAATTGCCGCACTGGCGGCCGACACGGATGGAACGGACGGCGGAATCGGCGAGCCCAACGACCCGGCCGGCGCCTTCATGGACGAGACAACCGCCACGCGCGCCGGCGCTTTGGGGCTTGATCCCTCAGCGTTTCTCGATGACAACAATTCGACGGAATTTTTCCGGACACTTGGCGACCTTGTTACACCTGGACCTACTTACACCAACGTCAATGATTTCCGGGCCATCCTCGTTGACAGTGCATAGGCGTTCACGTGATATTTTGTCCCAAACGCGGCGGACGATGAAGACTCAGCGGACCATGGCATCAGTTCTGCTTCGCCCAATGGGGGCCTTATGGGCCCTTGCCTGCGCATTCCTCACGAGCGCGGTCGCCCTTGGGTCCGAACCCGCGCGAGCGGACTTTCGCCTTTGCAACAACACCACGAGCCGCGTCGGCATTGCGCTCGGCTACAAGGAAAACGACGCCTGGGCCACCGAAGGCTGGTGGAACCTTTCGGCGCGCAATTGCGAAACCCTGCTGCGCGGCGCGCTCGTGGCGCGTTTCTATTACATCTACGCGATCGACTACGATCGCGGTGGCGAATGGTCGGGCCAGGCCTTCATGTGCACCCGAGATAAGGAGTTTACGATCCGCGGCACCGATGATTGCCTCGCTCGCGGCTTCGACAAGACCGGCTTCTTCGAGGTCGACACGGCGGAGCAGCCCTCCTGGACCGTGCAGCTCACGGAATCCGCCGAGGCCGCCCCGCAGCAACCGTTGCAGTCGCGCGTGCCTGTGATCCCGCCCCCGCCCGTCTCGGGCCGGCCAGGCGCCAACGCGCCGGGAGCAAAGGGCAAGAACTAGCCGCCGACCTGGAAATAACACATACCAAGCACGCAAAAAAGCGGCAGCCGGAATCATTGCGCATCAGGTATAGGTATCCGCGCAACCCCAACAGGCCTTAGGAAAGCGCGCTCCATGACATTACCAATGCAGCCAGAACGGAACGCGCTCTAATGCGCCGCATACGCCGCACCAAAATCCTCGCGACGCTTGGACCGTCGTCATCCGACCGGACCGTCATCGCGGACCTGTTTCGCGCCGGCGCCGACATCTTTCGCATCAATATGAGCCACACCTCGCATGACCGCATGCGTGAACTGGTGTCGCTCATTCGTGCCGTCGAATTCGAATATGGCCGGCCGATCGGCATCCTGGTCGACCTGCAGGGCCCGAAACTGCGCGTCGGGAAGTTCGAAGCCGGCTCCGTGATGCTCGCCAAGGGAGATACATTCGCGCTCGACGCCGATCCGGCCCCCGGCGACGCCACGCGTGTCCATCTTCCGCATCCCGAAATCCTGGCCGCGGTGGAAGTCGGCCACCAGCTCCTGCTCGATGACGGCAAGGTGCGCCTTGCCGCCACCGCCAAAGAACCAAACCGCATCGTCACGCGCGTCGTGGTCGGCGGCAAATTGTCGGACCGCAAGGGCGTGAGCCTGCCCGACTCCACGATCGCATTTTCCGCGCTTGCCCCCAAGGACCGCTCCGATCTCGAAGCCGCGCTCGAAGCCGGCATCGACTGGGTGGCGTTGTCGTTCATCCAGCGGCCGGAGGACATCGCAGAGGCCAAGAAGATCACGCGTGGCCGCGCCTTGGTGATGGCCAAGATCGAAAAGCCGCAGGCAGTCACAAGACTGGCCGATATCCTGGAACTGACCGATGCCCTGATGGTGGCGCGCGGCGACCTTGGCGTCGAAATGCCGCTTGAACAGGTGCCGGGCATCCAAAAGAAAATGACGCGCATGGCACGCCGTGCCGGCAAGCCGGTCGTGGTCGCAACCCAAATGCTCGAGTCCATGATCACGAGCCCGGTGCCCACGCGCGCGGAAGTCTCCGATGTCGCGACCGCGATCTTCGAAGGCGCCGACGCCGTCATGCTGTCGGCGGAATCAGCAGCCGGCCAATATCCGGTCGAGGCGGTGACGACCATGAATCGCATCGCCGAAGAGGTGGAAGGCGATTCGCTCCACCCCGGCATCATTCATGCCCAACGCACAGAGCCCGAATCTACCGGCGCCGATGCAATTGCGGCCGCCGCACGCCAGATCGCGGAGACACTCAATCTCTCGGCAATCATTTGCTGGACCTTTTCAGGTTCGACCGCGCTGCGCGTGGCGCGCGAGCGACCGCTGTCGCCCGTGATAGCGATCTCGCCCAATCTCTCCACCGCGCGCCGGCTCTCGGTCTGCTGGGGCGTGCACCCGATCGTCGCAGAAGACGCGCGCGACCAGGACGACATGGTGGCGCGCGCCTGCCGGCTTGCGTTCAAGGACGGTTTTGCCAAAGCCGGCCAGCGCGTGATCGTGGTGGCCGGCGTCCCGCTCGGCACCCCCGGCGCCACCAACATGCTGCGCATCACCTTCGTGGGCACGGAGACCGCGGGGGAGATGTGAACGCGGCCGATCTCACCCGGAATCCGAAACAATGACGGCAGGCGAGCGAGTTGGGCCAAGTATCCAATGAATCTTGCGGGCCCTTGCGGAACCGACGCTTGGCAAGCGCGTTTAATCTTGGGAAGCGCGTTTGATAGTGACGCAAGAGGAAATGATCACCATGACATATCGAGTTTACAGCGGCCCACCTGGTTCCGACAGTATACATCCGTTGGAGAAGGATAGATTGCTGTTCAAGGAATTCGGTGTGCTGGATGAGGCTATCAGTTGGGCGCGTCACTTGAATGATGGCAGCAGAGTTGCCTTGTTGATCGAGGGCGACGATGGGACGCACCTCACCGCGGCCGAGATCGCGGTGACGCTGCGTCATTCCGATTTCGAGTCCGCCGACCGGATCGATACACGATAGCGTGTTCGAGTTCCTTAGCTGGACTTTGGCCAATTTTTTTCGAAAGGATACGCCGATCATATCGGCATTTCCGATGCTGGTCGAATTTTCTCACTGTCCCGGACGTGGCCACGACAGTGAAGAAATTGGAAAAAGGCCCGATTTTCCTGGCGTTCAGCGAATCTCGCTTTTCAAAAATTGGCCAAAGTCCAGCTTAGGAGACGATCGAAGCTGGCGAGGCTGGCGAGCATCGATCACGCCATCTCAATACCGAAATGACGTTACGGTGCCCTTATCCGGTCCGCTTGTAGAAACGCAGATGGGCGAGCGGTAGAGCGGCGCGATAAATCTCACATTCGGCATTTCATCGCGCAGTTTTGTGAACAGGGGTTCAAGGCCGAGA
>DATGVJ010000158.1:0-10217 GCA_035300505.1 Xanthobacteraceae bacterium | reverse complement strand
CTGCAGCACAATCGCTGAAGTCCCTGGTAGTATTATGGCAAGGCGCTGCCCGGACTGGGCCTGCGCCGGAGGCCCTCAATGGCGGTATCGAGATTTATTGCGGTTCTCTCGTTGTTTTGGGCTACGGGGGCTCACGCCGATCCCGCGGACTTCTACAAGGGACGGCAGGTCAATCTGATCGTGGGATACGGGACCGGCGGCGGCTACGATGTCTACGGCCGGCTGATCGCGCGCCATCTGGGGCGGCACATTCCGGGGCAGCCTACCGTTGTCGTCCAGAACATGCCAGGGGCCGGCAGCCTGCGTGCCGTCAACTACCTCTATAACAATGCCCCGAAGGACGGCACCGCAATCGCGATTTTCTCTCGTGACATGCCGCTCTTGGGGCTCATCGGCCAAAACACCAATGTGCGGTTCGATCCCCGCAGGCTCACCTGGCTTGGCTCTTCGTCGAGCTATGCCAATGACGCCTATTTCCTGTTCACCAGGAAGGATGCAACGGTAAAGTCGATTGCGGAGGCGCGACGGGCGGGCGGCCCGCCGCTGGTCCTCGGTGGCACCGCGGAGGGGGCGACCGGCAATGACGTGTCCGTGATGGTCCGGGATGCGCTCGGCCTCAATATCAAGATCATCGCCGGCTATCCCGACAGCAATGCCCTGTTTCTGGCTGTCGATCGCCGGGAACTCGATGGCCGTTTCGTGGGACTGTCGGCGGTCGGCTCCTCACATCCGGAATGGCTTGCACCACAAAGCAATATGCAGACGCTCTTGCAATTCGCACGCGTAACGCGTCACCCGCAATTCCCCGATATACCAACGGCCCGGGAACTCGCGCTCAGCCCAAAGTCCCGCGCCCTCATCGAACTTGCGGAATTGCCCTATCGGCTTTCACGGCCCTTTGCGGCGGCGCCTGGAATTCCAGAGGATCGAGCGCTAGCCTTGCAGGCGGCGTTTCTCGCGGTGCACCGGGACCCACTTTATCTCGAGGAAGCTGCCAAGATGAAAGTCGACGTCAGTCCCATCGGGGCACGCGAGGTTTTGCAGTCGATTGAAACGATCGGTCAAGCGCCGCCGGAGACGCTCGACTATATGCGCAAGCTGTTGGCCGACAACAAGGGCGGGTGAGTTCCCGCCAGTTGAACGCGCCCACCCCGGCGCGTAGACTTCGCTTCGGGCTGAGGGAGAAGATGATGCGAAGCATCGCGGCTGGAGTATGTTTGATCATTGCCCTGCTTGTCACCGGGACGGCATATTCCGACGACGTCGCGGACTTCTACAAAGGCAAGCGGATCAATCTCGTCGTCAGTTATGGGACGGGTGGCGGATACGACGTTTACGCGCGTGTCCTTGCGCGTCATATGGGACGCTATATACCGGGCAATCCCAACATCATCGTGCAGAACATGCCGGGTGCCGGCAGCCTGCGTGGCACCAACTACCTCTATAACGTGGCTCCCAAGGATGGCACCGTGTTCGGGACCTTTGCCCGTAACATGCCGCTCCTGGGGCTGATCAAGAGCAACCAGAACGTTCAGTTCGATCCTGCCAAATTCACCTGGCTTGGTTCCTCGGCGAGTTTTGCCAATGACGCTTATCTGTTGTTGGTTCGCAGGGCCGCGAACGTGAAGTCGCTCGATGACGCACGACGCGCGGGTGGGCCGCCGATCATTCTCGGCAGCACTGCAGAAGGCGCGTCGAGCGATGCCATCGCGATCCTGCTGCGCGAATGGCTCGGGTTCAACGTCAAGGTAATTCCGGGTTATACGGATTCAGGCGTGCTGTTCCTGGCGATCGAACGTGGCGAGATCGATGGGCGCACGGTCGGGCTTTCCGCGATACGGGCCAACAAGCCGGATTGGCTCAAGCCCAACGGCCTGGCACAGGTTCTGGTCGTGTTGGGGCGTGCGACCCGGCATCCGGATTTTCCTGATGCGCCGACCGCGCGCGAGCTTGCGCGCAATGCCGCGGATCGCAGTCTCATCGAAGTCATCGAAGTGCCTTACGCTCTGTCGCGTCCCTTTGCGGCGCCGCCCGACGTGCCGGCCGACCGCGCTAAAGCGCTGCAGGATGCCTTCATGGCAACGCATAAAGACCCGGCCTACCTGGCGGACGCCGAGAAACTCGGCATCGATGTCAGCCCGATCGGCGGCCAGGCGGTGCTGGGCCTGATCGACCGTATTTCCAAGACGCCCGCCGATCAGATCAAGCGGATTGAAAAGCTCATCGTGGAAGGCGGGTGAGTTTTCGGCGTTTGGGATAGGACACCAGGCAATGACGAGATGTTCCCGCGCCGCAACGTTCTCTATTTTCATCGGCGTTCTCCATTCCGCAATTGCTGGCGCCCAGCCATCGAGCGATTTCTACAGCGGCAAGCAGATCGACATGTTCGTCGGCACGCCTGCGGGAGGGGGCTACGACCAGTATGGCCGGCTGCTCGGGCGGCACATGGGCCGCCACATTCCCGGCAATCCTCAGATCATCATCAAGAATCTTCCGGCGGGCGGCGGACGCCAAGCCATGAATCACGTCCACAATATCGCGCCCCAAGACGGCACTGCGATCGGAACGACCATCCGCAATGTCCCGTTCGATCCGCTGTTCGGCGAGACGGCAACGCGCATCGACGCCTTGAAGCTGACCTGGCTCGGCAGTCTCAATAACGAAATTCCGGTTTGCGTGTCCTGGCATACCTCGCCGTTCCGCACGGTCGAAGATATCCGCAAGTCAGAGATTCTCATGGGCACCAGCGGCCAGACTGCGTCCGACGCATTGCATCCGAAGCTGCTCAATCGGATTGCCGCCACGAACATAAAACTCGTGCACGGCTACAATGGCTCGACCGGCGTTCATCTCGCGATGGAGCGCGGCGAGGTACAGGGCCGCTGCGGGCTCGGCTGGGACAGCATCGTGGCCCGCTATGATCATTGGATCACGGAAAAGAAGGTGTCTGTCCTGGTGCAGTTTGGCCTGTCGAAACACGCGGATCTGCCGCACGTGCCGTCATTGGTCGAACTCGCAAAAACGCCGCAGGATCGTCAGCTTGCAGAACTCATGCTGGCGCCGCTCGAAATGGGGCGTCCGTTCTTTGCGCCGCCGGGCGTGCCGGCCGATCGCATCGCGATATTGCGTCGGGCGTTTGATGCCACCACCAGAGATCCGGAATTCATTGCCGACGTCGAAAAACAGAAGGTCGAACTCTTTCCGATCACAGGCGAGAAGGTTGCTGACCTGGTGCGCCGTATCTATGCGACACCGCAGGATGTCGTGGAGATTGGCAAGCAGATTTCATCTGGAAGGTAGGACTACTGCGGCTCATCCTCGATCGTTCAATTGGTCGCGTGCAAAAGCTTGCCGGCACGCTCTACCGGCTTGGCCGCGACCAGCACAAAGGCTATCACGCACGGCACGGTACCGCGGTTGATCCAATTGTGGACGGTGCCACGCTGGACCAGGACATCGCCGGCCCGCAGGTGGACCATGGTGCCGTCCATCTCCATGTCGATTTCGCCCGACAGCACGACCGCATAGTCGACCGAGTCGGTACGGTGATTGCGCGGTGCGACGCCCGGACCATATTCGACCAGCCGGAACACGGTTCCGTTCGGATCGGTGCTCGCGACCTTGCGCGCACCGCCATCGGCATCGGTGCTGTTGTCGGTTGGGAATTCGCCGGTCGACCAGACCACGCAGCCAGAATGGTTGGGTCGGCGCGAGATCACATTTTGACACAACTCATCGATGGCGACGACCGCCTGGCCATCCTGGTCGTGGCCGGTCACGACGCGCCTGATGCGCATGGGCATTTCGTTCTCCCTATTTTGTCGCCTTTTTCGCCAAAAGCCGTTATCAGTTTTTCCAGGAGATTGCTCCAAGAACCGTCAGGAAGATGCCATGGACCTGCTCGCCGACCGCGGCCGCCGCGTCTCGTTTGAAGAACTCAACACCAGCCGGCTTCTGGCGCATGCCAGGAAGCAAGCTGTGCAGCGCAAGCTCGACGACCTTCTGATCGTCGACGTCGATGGCCACCATTACGAGAATGAATGCTTCGACGAATTTCTGCCATTGATCGAGAACGAGGTTCTCCGTCAGTTGATTCTCGCGGGCCGCGCCAAGGGCCGCCAGACGCTGCTGCCGAGCCAGGTCAGCTTCCAGGACATGGGCGGGCGGATCACGCGCTATCCGATGCGCTCGTCGGAAAAAACCGGACCCGGCACGAATCGCGACGTGCAGCTCGGGCATCGCTGGATGGATGCGATGAGCATCGACTATTCCTGCCTGTTCCCGACAATGCTGCTTGCGGTCGGCATGCACCCATCGACCGAGATGGAGATCGAACTGTGCTGGGCCTACAATAGATGGTTGACCGAGGTGATGCTGCCGCAGGCCGACGGCCGCCTCTATTCGATGCTGTCGTTGCCGCTCTCGGATACCGACGAGGCGCTGCGCCAAGTCGAGACCTTTGGCGACCGCAAGCACGTGACCGGCTTCATGGTGTCGTCGGTGCGCGCCATGCCGGTGCATCATAATTCGTGCATGAAGGTCTATCGGGCGATCGAGGAGCGCGGCCTGGCGTTGGCCTTTCATTCCGCGGTCAATATCGGCGAGCCGGTCTTCAAGGGTCTTAACCGCTTCGCTTCCGTGCACGCGCTTGGCTTCCCGATCTACAATATCATTCACCTGACGAACTGGGTGACCAATGGATTAGGCGAACGCTTCCCGAAACTGCCGGTCATCTGGATCGAGGGCGGGCTCGCCTGGGTTCCATTTATCATGCAGCGTCTCGATCACGAATATAAGTTGCGTGTTTCCGAATATCCGCTGCTCAAGAAGAAGCCCGGCGACTACATGCGGGACATGTATTACGCAACGCAACCGATGGAGCGCGAGGATATGGTGGCGCTCGAATGCACGTTCCGCATGATCAATGCGGAAACGCAATTGATGTATGCGTCGGACTATCCGCACTGGGACTTCGATCTGCCGAGCACCGTATGGGATCTGCCGTTCCTGCCGGAGAAGGCCAAGCACAACATACTCGGCGGCACCGCCGCGCGAATATTCAAGCTGCCGCCGCGCAATGAGAAGCAGAAAGAAAATCTGCGGCGATTTGGCAATCTCGCCGTCTGAGAGCGCAATCGTAGCCTGAGGCATTCCATGCACGACACCACCAACGAGACCCATTGGCATGAACCGAAGGCCGGCGAGAACGCGGGCTTCGGAAAATTCCTGCGCAAGCCGATGCCCTATGACAGTTTCATGGAGTCGGAAGGCGTTCCGGTCTTTCGCGGCATTGGCGTGCGTCGCGTCCAGGATTTGCCGATGACGCCGTGGAAGCGTCTCGGCGGACGCGGCAGTTACATCCAGCTCTACGGCACCGAAGGGCTGTGGGGCATGTATGTGGCTGAGATTCCAGGCGCCGGCGCGCTCAATGTCGAACGCCATCTTTATGAGAAGGTCGTCCTTGTCGTAGAGGGCCGGGGCACCACGGAGGTCTGGCAGGAAGGCCAGACCAAACGCCATACATTCGAATGGCAGAAAGGATCGCTGTTCTCGATCCCGCTCAACGCGATGCATCGCTTCATCAACGCGGGCAGCGCGCCGGCCTTGCTGCTGTGCGGAACGTCGGCGCCCAATGTGATGAACCTGCTCGACAATCCGAGTTTCATTTTCAACTGTCCTTTCGCATTCACGGAGCGCTTCTCCGGCGCGGACGATTTCTTCAAGCCGAACGACGATGTCGAGCCCGATCCGATCCGCGGCCTCGCGATGCGGCGCACCAACCTCGTTCCCGATATCGTCAATTGCGAATTGCCTCTCGACAACCGGCGTTCACCCGGCTACCGCCGCGTCGAGCCCCAGATGGCGCACAATCGTTTCTATGTCTGGATCGGTCAGCACGAGACCGGACGATATTCGAAGGCCCACAAGCATGCATCCGCGGCTGTGCTCGTCTGCGTCAAGGGCAAGGGCTACACTTATACTTGGCCGGAAGCGCTCGGCACCACGCCGTGGAAAAATGGCCATGCCGACAAGATATTGCGCCAGGATTATGAGCCCGTCGGCCTCGTTTCGGCTGCCCCAATGGCCGGTGACTGGTTCCACCAGCATTTCGGCGTTGGCAAGGAGGGTTTACGCGTCTCCGCCTGGCACGGTCCGAACAACCAGCGGGCGCGCAAGCCTGGCCGGCCCGGCGAGCAGCTCATGGACTACGGCGCGATCGATCTCAATAAGGGTGGCAGTGCTATCCCGTATCACCAGGAAGACCCCTACATCCGCCAGGAATTCACCGAGGTGCTCAAGACGGAAAGCATCGCGTGCCGCATGAATCCGGAATTCTACGAGCGGCCGCCGGCGGACGGTGAAGACGTGATGGGCGACGTGATGTAGGATCCAATACCGCAATTTTGGCCATCTTGCCGCTATAGGTCCTCGGCCTTGCAGCGCAGTGGCAGCGCGCAATATTGAAAAAGTTGCGCTGCCCATTTGGAGCAGCCATCATGGCCAAAAAAACGACAGTTCAAAAAGTCCGGAAAAAAACGACCCTCAAGGAGCAGTTGGAACTCATGCGGGCCGAATCGGCGGCATTGACCCAAAGGCTTGTCGACATGGAACAGCGGCTCGATGAAGGCGCCAGATCGACGGCCCAAGACATGTCGCGGCTATCGCAAAAGTTGGCCGACATCGAGCAGCGGCTTGACGAGGCCGGGAAGTCGGCGGCTCATGATGTGTCGCGGATGACAAAAACACTTACCGAGTTCAATGTCAGGCTGAGTTCCGTGGCGGCGAATGTGCTCGCCGTGAGTGCAATTGCGGAGCGGGCAGCGGAGATGGCCGGCAAGTCCGAAAAGAAATCGAGTTTGTGGGACAACCACGACGTCGTACTCAAGAAGTGAGTTGAAGGTCGCCGATGCATATCCGCAACATATTCGCTTGGGGTTGTTGTCGCTTGGGTTGGCTGCTGCTTAGCGTGATCCGCTGCCTGGTTCTGGGCGCGATGTTTGTGGCGGCGGCGTTGCTGATGTTCATTCTTGCGGCGCAACTCAAGCGTTTCGGTTGGTCCGGCGAATGGCATCCGGTGCCCAATGCCGAGATGCTGGAAATCATGAATATCGATGTGTCGACCTTGGCGGAGCCGGAATTCGGTTCACAATTCCGTCCTTTGATCGATGCTCCTGCCACTTTGTGTTTGGCAGTCGTCGCTGCCGCTATGTTGATCATTATGTGGTCGACGCGTGGGCTGGAACGAAAACTTCGGAACTATGATCCTCACGGCGCACGGCGGAAGGCCATGATCAAGGCGATCGAGGGGAATTCGCAAGGCCGCGCCAATGTTTAGGAGTAGCTCCCTGCCATTGTGCAATTACGTAGCGCCTCGGCATGTTTGATCGGATGTGACATTCACAAAAAAAACTGCCCCGGAACAGGTCCGGGGCAGCGTTCTTTGATGATCGCCTCAGCTTGCGATCATGCCTTGGCTAGCGTGTGTTCTGCGCCTGCATTAGGCGCGTGATATTGCGCACCGCTACGCGGCGATTTTCCCGGTTGGGGCCATCACTCGGGATTTTCAGGTGCTGCTCGCCATAGCCCTGGGTCACAAGGTGTTCGGGGCCGATCTGGAACTGTTGCGTGAGAATGACGGCAACAGATTCAGCGCGACGGTCGGACAATGATAAATTGTCCTCGTTCGAGCCCACCGCATCGGTATGGCCTTCGACCATGAAGACCGTATCCGGATTGCGCTCGATCACCCGCAGCATGGCTTGGGCAATCTGGGCAAGCAATCCGTACTGAGCCGGCGATACTTCCCACGAGCCCGTTTCAAATGTGATCGTGTCGATGTCGATCCGCCGTACGCGATCACGCAGTTCGACATTGTAACGGATTTCATCAAGCGAATAGGGGCGCTCAATCGCGACAAGCGGTGGCGCATCGAGCGCTTCATAGAGCAGTGCCGGAGGCGCGACGGCAGCCGCGACGATGTAGCGTTCACGCGGGATGGTGACGACTGGCGGAGCCAGGCTGAGGTAGACCGCGCTTGCGACGACGCCGACTCCAAGGCCGACCGCGAGGCCGGTGCCAAGTCCCGGGCCGCGCCGGTTGTCGATCAGCACATATTCTCGTCCATCAGGTCCGCGGCGAATGCGGCGCAACAGATGACCGTTGGCATCGGTGACGTTGATGATCTGAAAGCCGCCCGGGCGCTCATAGACCATGAAGTTCTCGCTGCCGCGTCGCGTGACCTGTGCGTTCGGGGCGAACATCTGGAACCGCACATTGTCGTCGTTGCGGATGATGACACGGCCGTTTTCACGAATGATGTGACGATTGCCAGGCTCCTGGATGACGATGCGGCCGTTGGGTTCGACCACCTGCTGCCGCTGCGTCCGCACCTGGTCGACGCGAACCGTGGTGTTGTTGTTGATCGTAATCTGAGGCTGGGCTGGTGGCTGGCCTCCGATCTGCGGCGTCGTTCCTGGCGGCTGGTTGCCGAATTGCTGCTGTTGCTGCGGCGGGGTGCCGGCCGGAGTTTGAGTTCCGATCTGCGGGGTGCCAGCGGGAGCCTGTTTGCCGAACTGCTTTTGTAGTGGCTGTTGCGGTGGCGGGTTGCCTGTCGGGGTTTGAGTTCCGATCTGCGGGGTGCCGGTAGGCGTTTGCGTGCCGACAGGCGGGGTACCGGTGGGAGCCTGTTTGCCGAACTGCTTTTGTAGAGGCTGTTGCGGTGGCGGGTTGCCGGCCGGGGTTTGGGTTCCGATCTGCGGGGTGCCGGTTGGCGTCTGGGTGCCGACCGCCGGTGTGCCGCCAGGAACCTGTTTACCGAACTGCTTTTGTCGCTGCTGCTGTTGCGGGGTGCCGGTCGGAGTTTGGGTTCCGATCTGCGGGGTGCCGGTCGGAGTTTGAGTTCCGATCTGCGGGGTTCCGCCGGGAGCCTGTTTACCGAACTGCTTTTGTTGCTGCTGTTGCGGGGTGCCGGCTGGCGTTTGGGTGCCGGTCGGCGGGGTGCCAGCGGCCGGCTGGTTGGTCAATTGCTTGGGCTGGCCTTGACTTGGCTGACCTTGACTTGGCTGCCCTTGACCCGGCTGCGCTTGTGGTTGCCCTTGCGGCTGTCCTTGGCCTTTCTGGCCTTTCGGATCCGGCTGTCCTTTCTGTTTGCCTTTCTGGTTGGGATCGTTCGGGTCGACACGTTGTGCGATCACGAACGAGCCGTCCCGCATTGCTTCCTTGGCGCGCGCGTCGGAAACAGCATTCCATTGTGGAACCGCGAGCGTGGACAGCAACGTGCCGGCAAGCAGCACGTAACGGTACCGCTTCAGGGTTTCGATGGCATTGGCGAACGGCACAGACAAGATTTCCTCCCGGATTGATCGATGATGTGAAAGCCCCCTCGATCAAAGCTCATAGCCGCATATTGCGGCCGGACTTTGATTCGCAACCCATTGATAACATGAATAGACCTTCATTTGCCCCATTCTAGCCCATCCTGGTCTGATTGACGATGGTACCGGTATGGTGCCGGGACGGTCGAATTTCCATGGCCATGCGGTACTCAAGCCCTCTATCATGCGCTGGCATCTAACGAATTCGAAATCGGGGCCAGCACTGATGGAACTAAGCGATGATGACGTGCTCGAAATCCTGAAACTGTTCGAGCAGTCGAAATTTGATTTCCTGCAATTGGAACACGGCGAACGAAAAATTACTGTCAGTAAGGGCGGCTATGTCGCGTCCGCCAGCAACGCGGCGGTGCATGCACTGCCTCAGGCTTCAGCCGCACCTGCGCCCGCGGCCCCAGCCGTGGCTGCGTCGACGAGTGCGGCAGCCGCCGCGAAGGCCCTATCCGTCGACAGCGGTCTCGTGCCGGTGACGGCGCCGATGGTCGGCAAGTTCTACGCCGCAGCGTCCCCTTCCGATCCGCCCTATGTTCAACAAGGCGATAAGGTCGCGGTCGGTGCGACGGTCGGCCTCATTGAGGTGATGAAGGTATTCGCCAGCATCAAGACCGAAGCGGCCGGTACGGTTGAGAAAATTCTCGTCACGAATGGTCAGTTCGTCGAATTCGGCGAGGCGCTGTTTCTGATCCGGCCGGAGAAATAGCCATGGAAGAAGTTCATTTCATCGACACCACCATCCGTGATGGCCACCAAAGCCTATGGGCCGAGCGGATGGCGACCGGAATGATGCTGCCGATCGCAAAAAATCTCGATGATGCCGGATTTCTG
>DATGVJ010000157.1:0-6018 GCA_035300505.1 Xanthobacteraceae bacterium | reverse complement strand
GTGCCTCCAGAGAGCTGCCGCATTGCGCCCGCCCAGTCCTCTACATGATAAGTTCGCTTTATCTTGCCGTCCTCGACGGTGTGAACGTCGATCGCCATGATCTTGAAGTTTTTCCCAGAAGCGGGAATTCCGAGGAAAGTTTCTGAGGGAGTTCCGGATCCCTCACCTCGAACGATAATCCGGTCTCCCGCGACGAGAACTTCTTTGATCTCCCATTTTAGGTCCGGCAAAATAGCACCACGGCTCTTAAATCCCCCAATGACTTTTTCTCGCGGAAAGCAGGCGTCGTTGCCTCCGCATGACATCCAGTCCGACGAAGTGGCTTGTTCGAGTAATTTGGCCACATCTTTCTCCGCGGGGCGGTTCAGTGCTTCATAAAACGGCGTCACGATTGCACGGGCCTTTTCGACTGTCAGAGTTTGAGCTCCGGCGGGCGACGCCAAGAATGCTACGACCGCGCCTGCTAGTCCGACCTTCTTTGCGTTCACAGTGTAACTCCTTGCATGTTGATTACAGGCCTTACTGCTTATAGGTTTGAGCGAAACCCAGAGAAGGTGACAAGGTTGTCTTTGGCGCTCTAAGCGACTTTGGGCAGCGCGGCTGAGTTGATGGATGTTCGGCTGGCCCGTCCGTACGCTTTACTCAAAGTGACGATTGGCTGCACCTGAAAGGAGCGACGCGTTCACTCCATTTGGCTCGACCATAGCTCTGGAAACGATACGGGCGTAGCCCAAGTTTCGCATCGCGATAACGGGAGTTATCGCCTCGGGTTGCTTCTTGTTTGGCCTCGGACGGGCCTATAGAGCGTGTTCGCTCTCCGACGAATGCATGCGGCCATTTCCCGTGCAGCCGGAGTTGGCGGTACGTCTGCGCGAGTGAGCAGTGAGATTTCAATAGGGGCAATTGTTTCGCGTACTGGAATGACAACCAAGTCAGGGTATCGGTCTCGTTGTTCGCGAAGAAAACGACCCGGAAATGTGCAGACCACGCCGAGAGACCGTACGATTTCGAACGCTGCCATGTAAGATTCCGAAGAAGTGCGTGCGATCGGGGAGCGAAAACCGTTCTCCCGAAAGACCGGCTCGAAGATGTCGCCTGGTCCACCCGGCGAACCGATCATCATCCAGTCTGCGTCCGAAAGATCACCAATTGATCGTGCTTTGGCGTGCGGCGATGATTTGCTGGTCACGATCACAATATCCGTAGTGACCAGCGGTTCTACGATCAGCGAGTGGCATTGGTCGGCGGGCGGCCGCGGACCAATCACCATGTCAGTTTGGCCCTCCCGCAGCGGCACAATAGCAACAGGAAACAACCCGCTGGCGATTTGAACGTCGACTTCTGGAAAACGTCGCCGAAAGCTGAGAAGTGCTGCTGGAATGATTTGTGTGGCAGCGAGCGGGGAAACGCACACCGAAACAGTGCCATGATGGCCGCCTTTGGACTGTTCGACCTCCTCCTGAAGGCGTCGGATATCTGTCGCGATTGTGCGTGTTCGCGCCAGGACGAGTTGGCCGATCTTGGTTGGTATCACCCCGCGTGACGTCCGTTGAAAGAGCCTTGCGCCCAACTCGTCCTCTATTTGGCGCAGGTTCTTTGTCAGTCCTGGCTGTGAGCGCCCGAGACTCGCTGCGGCCGACCGAATGCTGCCAGCCTCCGAAAGTGCGACGAGCGAAAGTACATGTTGCATCTGCATGGGTGATAACCCCTAGTTATGCGAGATCAAAAATCGGTACATCCGTTATAGCGATAGAAATCTATTCTTTCACTCGTGGTGCGGCAACGGAGGGAACGGGTAGGCAACACTATGCTGTGACCGGCGTTTCGCGCGGAATAGGTGCCGAGATTGCAATGGCGCTTCGGTCTCGCGGTTACCAAGTTGCGGGTTCGACGTGGGGCAGCCTTCAGTTGCTCCCGATCGATTTCGAGGGATTGTTCGGGATCACGGCTGTCGCGCCCTTGGCGGTGTCGGTTTATTACCTTTGTCATCATGTGCTACCTCGCCGACATCCTCGCGTAATCTCGCCGCGAGATGCTCCGAGCGCAGATCGAGCGTCTCGCCGAACAGTTGCGCGAGCAAGGTCGGCTGAAAACCTTCGCATCGAACTGCTTTCTTGGGGAGTGCAGAAGCCGCCTGACCATCCCCCCAGGGATTTGCATGCTCTCGACGCAAATGGTCAGGGTCGGGCGCCCAGTTGGAGGTTCATGGTGACAGAGGAAAGAGCGCTCGTATCGGTGATCGGACCCACCGCCGGCTCGGGCGTGCGTATCGAGCATTGGCGTTATACAGCTGCATTTAGTAGGGGCCCTGGCCGGCCCTGCCACACGGTCTACCTGAATCCGCCAGGAATCCGGCGCGAAGGCCGGATTGGCGATCGCCACGTGCGGTGTGACGGAGCGCAACACTCGATCGGGATCGTTCCCGCAGGCGCCGATTGCTGCCTTCAGGTGCATGCGTCCGCCTGGGATGTGTTCGCTTTGTGCGTCGAGCCGGACCGATATTCGGCCTTCGCGTTGAACGCCGGTCTGCCAACTGCCGACATCAATGAAGACCTCATCGACAAAGATGCGACGATGCATCATCTCTGTCGCGCCTTGGCCTCGTCGAGTGATGAGCCTGGTTCGTCTGGCACCTTGCTGTGGGAGGCCATTTCGCAATCGATCCTTACTCACCTAGTCGGCCGATACGCACGGCATCGTCCGCCAGCGCCTGGCTCGCTCGGTTCGGCCGCCTTGTCGCGCACGCTCGGCTATATCAACGACAATCTGGACGGCGACGTCAGCATCGAGGCAATGGCCGACATCGCCGGCCTCAGCCCGTTCCATTTCAGCCGGACCTTCGCCCGCGCGACGGGACATTCGCCGCATCGCTACGTCATGCTCGCCCGCGTCGAGCGGGCGGTGGCGCTTCTGCGCGGAAGCTCGCTGCCCCTTGCGGAGATCGCTTTCCAAACGGGCTTCGCCGATCAGAGCCACATGGCGCGGCATGTCCGACAGCACCACGGCATTTCGCCCAAGGCGCTGCGGCTGGCCGGCGCATAGACATTAGCGCCAATCCGCGCATCCGACGAGGGGACACGAGTCATGGTGTTCGGGGGCCGCGACCTGACGTAGCGCGAAGCACCTGCCCGAGATAAACCAAACCGCCTCCCGGTGCTCGCGCTCCTGACCGGGGCACGTTCGCTTTGCTTGGCCTCGCATCGACCGGCCACTAGTCTAGCACGGCGTCAGCCATCGCCGGGCCGGACCCGCTAACTTCGAATGCGCCTCGCGTCGCTGCCGAACACCGGGTTCGGGCAGGCGCAATCGTCGATTAGTTAAGAAACTCGTGGAGATAGCCGAGCAGCTCTGCCGGCTTTTCCTCGGCGATGAAATGGCCGCTCCCCTCAATCCTGAAAGTCCGCGATCCTGGCGCCTTGCCCTCAAGATTGGCCTTAAGCCGTGGATATCCTGGTCCGCCGAGGCCCAGGACGGGCATCGTCAGGGGTGGATAAGTGCCACCATCGACAACATCCTGTGGGAAGGCCTGATACCAACCATTTCCAGCGCGGATAGCATCTCGACTGGAATAGGCGGCAGCGTAAACCGCGCGGTCTCTTGCGTCGATCGCTCCCTCATCCTTCAACATATATCGGAAGAACCATTCCTGCTCGAGGCCCGCGCGACCCTCCAGGAGCTGCTCAGGCAATCGTTTCACCTGATGGAACGCGAACCACCAAAGATAAGGATGGTCCTCATCCATTTTGTCTCCGAATGTTCCGACGTCCGGAAGAAGGGCCAGCTTCAGATACTCAGACGACGGGTGCATGACATCCAGCATGACCAGCTTTTGCACCTGGTCAGCGTGGTTGGCGGCCATGCTGAACGCCACCATAGCGCCGATGTCGTGCCCGACCACATCCACTTTCTCATATCCAAGCTGATGGACCAGCGCGGAGAGATCACTCGCCATGCTCTTCTTTTCATAGCCACCGGCAGGTTTATCGGAACTCCCCATGCCTCTCAGGTCGACGACGATCACGCGATGCCTCTTCGCTAGGTCGGGCATGATCTTGTGATAAGCCCACCAGGTTTCGGGCCAGCCTGGAAGCAACAACACCGGACTGCCCTTACCGCCGGCGACATAGTGCAGTCGGATGCCGTTGACAGTCGCGAAGCTGCTGATGAAGCCAGGAAGGCTCTTGACCAAGCCCTCGTCAGAGACGTCATAGGTGCCAGCGAGAGGTGCCTGTGTTTGCGCAGAAGCCGCGGCTGTGGAGGCAAGCGCGATACCGAGCACGGCAACAATGGATTTAACTGCCATGATGGCTCCCATTTTGATCGGAAAACAGGGGAAGACTCGACACGCGGAATCCCTTTGCTGGCGCGGCCTTGTCGATTTTCGGTGCAACCCCACGCCCACGGCGGAAGTTGCCGGGGACAGCGGAGGCGGAACGCTAGATCGGCTTGCCCTCGCTGCTCTGCCACTCGCGCGCCATCAAGCGGTTACTCGGTAGCGTCTTGTCCAGAACCTTGCGCGCGATCTCGACACCGGCGATTGGGAGACCGGCTGGGTCCAGCTTGCCAATCTGCACCAGTACCGAAGCTTGATCCCAGTAGATATGCTCGCTCGCAAGCTTGCCGTCTCGAAACTGCACGACCCCGACGACTGGGATTTCGACCGACCGGCCCGTCGGTGGAATGCCTGGCAACAGATGGTCGATGACGCATGTATGGGTGAACTTGACGATCATCTCATCGACAATGCTATCTGTCCCGACCGTGCGGCTTACCGGAATGATCTCGATATCGGGCGGATGGGCGTTGACGAAATGATATTTGTAAAAGCGTTTCACTTCATCGTGGCCCACGCCCCCCGTCATCGTCGGGACATGGTTGACGCAGGCGTCGGGCACCATGGTGTCCATCGCGGCGTCCGCATCGTGTGCCACGAACTCCGAGCGAAGATGCTCTTCCCAGACCGCTATCAGATCATGATTGGGCATTGGTTTTCTCCTCTAAATTCACACGGCGAGCGGTCTGGTAAGTTTGTAGATTTCCGGTGGCGCAAGGAACAACCTAGCGAACCGCCAACGGCTCCTCTTGGATGCCCTTGCTGGTTTCCGCGCACGAACCTGCTACTGGAGCTGTTTGCCGAAAGGCATTGCGTGCCTGAATAGGCGACGGTGTGCGAAATGCCGCAGCCTGTTAAACATTTGAAGCGAACGGCCACTGCTCGGCTCGGGCAGACATCGCTATGTTAGCGACCGAGGTCAATTCACGCGCTGCGCCTCAGGGAATTTCCATGTGTCGTTCAGGGCTTCGGCGCGCAGGCGATAGAGCCGCACCATGTAATTCCAGCCGGGCATCGTGGGCAAGCAATTCGGAATCGTGCCGTCGCAGCCACCGAACTGAACGGCGACCGAGCCATCCGCGTTTTTCTTGGCCGTGATGTTGTTCAGAGAATAGGCATTGTACTGATTGGGTTCCAAATAGCCCTTGTCGTTGTAAACGGTGATTGACCAGAAGCCATCGACGGGTACGTCCTGGACGCTGAGCTTGTAAACGGCGGCACCGTCGTTATTGGCCGGCGTGATGTTGAGATAGAGGGCGTCTTTCTCGGGAAGGCCGCCCCAAAGCATCGCGCTTCCGATCAGGTGACGGACCGGATCGACCTCGCTCCGATCGCCGAACATGCGCTTATTATCGAGGATGGTCGTGCCCAACGCAAGGAGAGCGTCACGAACCGTCTTCTGGCTGACCGGGTCGAAATTTGGGGCATCGTAGTTGCCGGAACTCTTCTGCTCGACCGTGATAGCGTCTTGCAAGGCGTGGATCTGCTTCATGTCTTCTTGGTCTTGCGGATTGGCCAGAATCCGGATTACTAGCGAACCGTAGCGGGTACCCATTTCTTTTCGGGTCATCGTGTAGCGGCCGGCGCCGTAGTAGACCGCATGGGTGTACTGATCCTCATCGATCACCTGCATCGACATGAAGCGGTTGCCGGCATCGGGGAGCGTGATGGTCACCGGCCCCGCG
>DATGVJ010000156.1:0-6595 GCA_035300505.1 Xanthobacteraceae bacterium | reverse complement strand
CGCCTTGTGTAGCCCCTGCGGGCACTTTCGGCGTTGTCTGTGCTTTCGTATCAGTCATCGCGCATCCACCTTCCTACCCCCCCTCCCTCGGCGTGGTTTTGCTACCCACGCTTTTCGCCGCGTACACACCCAGCACGCACGCCGCGGCATCGGTACTATGAGGGCTCTGAATCCTGCCGCACCTCGCCAGTGCGACAGGCCTCTCCGGTCCATCTGTCTTGCCTTCCGAGCATCCAACCCCCAACCACGTTGCGCGCTTGCATGTCACGTTCCTTATCACCCCCGTGCGTACAATCGGTTCCTTGCGGTTCCAGGCTTCGCCATACCTTTGCAGGCTCGCCGCTACGCCCCGCCGAAACGGGTTCGCTTTACTACAGGCTGCTCGTTCGCGCTCCAGCTGCTCCCCACCCCGCCTTGAATGACGCGAACAAACCCCACCCTTGGACGACGCAGTTGCTTTCGGCTACATGTACGGTGACTTCACATGGCACAGACTCACACTATGCTGACTAGACAGACTGACGGTCGCACAAAGGCCGCGTAAACGCGGAACTACGAACGGCCGCGCCCGCGGAAAACGTTGCACTTATTGTTCGAAGCGTCTTTTACCCCGGCTTCGCGGGCTTGCGCTGCAAGGGCGTGATGCGCAAAGCCGTAATGCGATTGCGTTCCCGCCGCAGCACCTGGAATCGGAACCCATGGAACGTGAAGGATTGTCCCGGCTCGGGAATTGACCGCGTCTCATGAATGACAAGCCCAGCGATCGTGGTCGCCTGATCATCGGGCAGTTGCCATTCCATTACCCGATTGAGATCGCGGATCGTTACGCTGCCGTCCACATTGACGGACGCATCCGGCTGCTTACGCACGCCAGGCACCGCAACATCATGTTCATCCGTAATGTCCCCAACGATCTCCTCCAGGATGTCCTCGAGCGTGACGAGGCCCATCAACTCGCCATATTCATCCACGACCAGCGCGAACGGAGTCTTGCGGCGGCGAAATGCCCTGATTTGATCGGAAAGCGGTCTCACGTCGGGAACGAACCATGGGGGCCGCGCGATCGCCTTCACGTCGAGGGAGGAAAAATCGTTCCCCCGGCCCGAAAGCGCCCGCAGCAAGTCCTTGGCGTGCAGTATGCCGACAATATTTTCGGGCTTCCCGCTCCAGAGCGGAATGCGCGTCACCGGTGATTCCAGCACGGCTTTGACGACCTGGTCCGGCGGGTCATCAATGCAAACCGTGAGCATGGATGTGCGGTGGATCATCACGTCGGACACCACAAGGTCGCGCAGATCGAGAAGGCCTTCCAACATGTCGCGATCCTGCTTTTCGACACTCCCCTCGTGGTGGAGAAGCTCGACGGCGCCACGCAATTCTTCGTGCGCGGAGAGGAAGGCCTGGTCGCGCCCGACCTTGAAGCCGAACAGTTTCAGGATCCAGCGCACCAGCCCCTCGATGCCTATCAGCAGGGGCCCCAATATCCGGACCAGCCAAGTGATCGGGCGCGCCACCATCAGGGCGACGCGGTCCGGCGCATTGATCGCAACAGTTTTCGGCAGCACTTCGCTGAACACCACGATCACGACGGTCATGATCGCGGTTGCGTAGAGGACCCCAACATCGCCGAACCAGGACAGCAGCAGGCCCGTCGCCAACGAGGAGGCCGAGATATTCACGATATTGCTTCCGGTCAGAATAGCGCCGATCATTCGTTCGCGCACTTCCGCCAGACGGTTGACCAAGTGGGCTCGGACATCCCCATTGTTCTCGATGCCCAACATGCGTGCGCGCGAAAATGCGGTCAGCGCGGTTTCACTGGCGGAGAAGAAAAACGACGCCACCAGGCAAATCAGGATAACGGCAAGTGCGATCCAGTCTTCGGTCAGCATCGCTCGGCGATCTTGTCGATCAAGAAAGCGCGGACATCGGCGGCGTCGATGTCAGGCGCGATAAAGGACTGGCCGATGCCGCGCGCCAGGATGAAGGTGAGGCGTCCGCGCTTGACCTTCTTGTCTTGCGCAATGAGATCCATCAGACGGTCGACATCCGGCAATCCGCCGGAAACCTGGTCCAGTCGGGTTGGCAGGCCGACGTCGGCAAGGTGACGCGTCACGCGGTCGGCATCGGCTTCGCAAGCAAGGCCCAGACGCACCGAAAATCCGAATGCGCAAACCATTCCGAGCGAAATCGCCTCGCCGTGCAGAAGCCGGTCGGAGAATCCGGCCGCGGCCTCGAAGGCATGTCCGAATGTGTGCCCAAGATTGAGCAAGGCGCGATCACCGGTTTCACGCTCATCGCGGGCCACGATCTCCGCCTTCATCCGAATGCTTTTCCAGATGGCATATTCGCGTGGGGCTAGAGGACTTGGTGCAAGAA
Organism: Xanthobacteraceae bacterium; assembly: GCA_035300505.1. Classification (GTDB taxonomy): domain Bacteria; phylum Pseudomonadota; class Alphaproteobacteria; order Rhizobiales; family Xanthobacteraceae; genus VAZQ01. The sequence continues at coordinate 4,216 of DATGVJ010000156.1, read as the reverse complement.
GATTTGGCGCAAGGGGAAGCGGGCCGGCGCCTGTTTCAGCGCCGCCGCGGATCGACGCACCGTCCCCATCCTCCGCGCCTGAAAACACGTCGCGCCAATGGAATTCAAGCCAGGCGAAGAATTCGGCGTCGCGGATCAGGCCATATTTTGCGACCTCCGCATAACCGGAACGAAATTCGCGTTCCGGCAGGGTGTCGAGCACAGCCGTATCGGCGACGACCAACACGGGTTGATGAAACGCACCGACGAGATTCTTGCCGTAGCGGGAATCGATTGCGGTCTTGCCACCGACCGAAGAATCGACCTGCGCCAGCAAAGATGTCGGCACTTGCACATAGTCGAGGCCGCGGCGCACCACCGAGGCCGCAAAACCCGCAAGGTCGCCAACCACGCCGCCGCCAAGCGCAAGCACAAGGTCGCCGCGCTCGATTCGTGCATCAACCAGCGCCTCGCAAACCGTCTCAAATACCGGAAAACTCTTCGACCCTTCACCCGGTGCCACGATCACGGGCGCGCCGGCAAGCCGCCCGCCAAGCGCAGACTGCGCCGCCGCAAGATAATGGCTCGCAACCGTCCGGTCGCTGACGATCGCGACCTTGGCATCAGGTCTCAGCGCCGCAATCCTTTGACCAAGCGTCGCGAACTGACCGCGGCCGATGACGATGTCATAGCTGCGGGAACCGAGCGCGACCCTGATAGTGCCAGGTTCCAAACTGCGGAGCGGTGCCGTCATGGATCAATACCCATCGTGATATTTCCGTTGGTACATTCGCTATGGTACATTGTCTTGCGCCTTGCTCGGCGGCGGGCAATCGGCCGGCACGCCCAGATATCCCGCGAGGGCCACGATGATTTCATCGACGATTTTGTCATGGGGCACATCGCGCGACTGGATCGCAATATCAGCCTTGGCGTATTCCGGCGTTCGCGTCTCAATGAGTTTTTGCAGGGTTGCAGCCGGGTCCTCGGTCGCCAGCAGCGGCCGGTCTTGACGGCGGCGGATGCGCTTGATCAACACGTCGAAATCGGCATTGAGCCAAATCGAAACACCCTTGGCCGCAATGCCCTCGCGGGTGACCGGATTCATAAAGGCGCCACCGCCGGTCGCCAGCACCTGCGGACCGCCCTCCAGCAAACGCGCAATGACACGCGCTTCGCCGGCGCGAAAATCAGGCTCCCCGTGCAAGGCAAAAATATCCGGAATCGTCATCCTGGCCGCCTTTTCGATTTCGGTATCGGCATCCACAAAAGGGATCCCGATGCGCTGCGAAAGCCTGCGCCCGACCGATGACTTGCCTGCACCCATCATGCCAACCAGCACGATAGAGCCAAGCCCAAGCTCCGCCACGACAGCCGCCCCCAGGGTCGCTCCCGGATGAGCGTGCGGCATCACCTGATGAGGAACGTCGTCCGCCGTCAAATTGACCTCCAATGTCTCCACCACGGTTTCACAATGCCCGGGCCGAGACAACCCGCCAACTCGATAAGCGAGTTTCGTTAAAAAACTTCGTGTCCGAAATGACTTATCAAAAGCAAGCTGCCAAGAGTACCCTTGTATTATGACCTGGAAAGTGGTCGTAGTTTCTCCATTGTTGTGGCCTATATATGCCCCACATGGGGTTTTTGCGATGCCGAGCCTTTTCCGATTCCTCGCCCTGATAGGCATCCTTTGCGGGCTGCTGTACGGTGGCATGTTTGCCCTCGCCAATTTGTACCAGCCCAAGCAGCGCGAAATGACGATAACGGTCCCCCCGGACAAATTCGCAAAGCAGCGTTAGCGGCTGCCGCAATGCCCACCAACCTGTCCGACGAATCCATCATCGCGTTGTTCCTCGACATGCTGGCGGCCGAACGCGGTGCCGGGCGCAATACCCTTGAGGCCTATACGCGCGACCTTACGGACTTCTCAAACCATCTCGCGAGCACCAGGCGGACCATCGCCAAAGCCGGAACGGACAAGATCCGCGCTTACCTGCAACTGCTCGCCGAGCGTGGCTTAGCGGCTGCCTCGGTGGCAAGACGGCTTTCCGCGATCCGCCAGATCTACCGTTTTCTCTATTCGGAGGGTCATCGCGGGGATGATCCCGCCGCGATCATCGAAGGGCCCAAACGCGGCCGTTCGCTCCCGAAAGTATTGACCGTCGCCGAGGTCGACCGCCTGCTCACGGTTGCGCGCGCCGGCCTTGGGCTTGAGCAGCCCCTGCCGGAGCAACTGCGAGCAGTGCGGCTCGCCTGCCTGATCGAGTTGCTTTACGCGACGGGCCTGCGCGTGTCGGAACTGGTGGCGCTGCCGGCGTCAGCTGCCGCGCGCAACGCCCGCATGCTGGTGGTGCGCGGCAAGGGCGGCCGCGAGCGCATGGTTCCGCTCAACGACGAGGCCAAACGCCTGATGGCGGACTATCGCGCGCTCCTGGCGCAAGCTTACCCGGACCTCGCGACCAAATGGCTGTTTCCATCGTTTGGCGAAAGTGGCCATCTGACGCGCCAGCATTTCGCCCGCGAACTCAAATCGGCTGCCGTCGCGGCAGGACTGCGCGCCGACAAAGTGAGCCCGCACGTGCTTCGCCATGCTTTTGCGAGCCATCTCCTGCACAACGGTGCGGACCTGCGCATCGTGCAGACGCTGCTCGGCCATGCCGACATTTCGACTACACAGATCTACACGCACGTGCTCGAAGAGCGGTTGAAGAGCATGGTGCGCGACCTGCATCCCCTGGGGGAGACGTGACAGGCCACACGGAAACTGGTGTCACTCCAGGGTCCGTATGCGCAGGAGAGCCGTGCGGCCCCGCACGTCGACTTCAATAGGGGGATGAACCGCGATCGCGTCGCGGATCGATGGTGCAGCCGCGTTCCACAGGTCCTCGGTGACCACCACGCTTGCGCGCTGTTGCTTGGCGATTTCCAGCAACCGGCTGGTGACGTTGACGGTGTCGCCCGTGGCGGTAACGTGTTGATGTTCTGCCGCACCAAGCCGCGACAGCACAACGGGTCCAAAATGCCCTCCGATCCGGACACTCAACCGGTCCTTCGCCACAGGCGGCAGCGAGGCAAGCCACGCCATGACGGACGAATGAAGCTGCATGATCGCGAGAAGCGCCCGCGATCCGTCATCCGATTTCGCTGCCGGCAAGCCGAAAATGATCATCGCGCCATCGCCCATGAAGCTGACGACATGACCGCTTTGCGCCGTAACATCGCGATCGACGCGCGCCTGAAAATCCGCAATCAGATCACGCGCCCATTGCGGCCCGAGCGCCTCGGCAACGCCGGTAAAGCCCGACAGGTTCAGGAACACAACGGGGATGTCTTGCCGCAACGGCTTCTCCAGGAATTGCGGATTGGCCAGGATGTGCTCGACGAGAAGCGGTGATTGGAACCTGGCGAGCGCCCGGTTTTCGCCGCTGAGCCGTTGCACGCGTCTGCGATCGATGACAAGACGCGCGACCCCAAATGCCATGGCGATCGGCATGACCGCTGCGAGCGGTATCGCAATGCTGAGCCACGCGCCTGCCAGAAATGCAACGTAAACTGCCGTCATCCATCCGGCGAGAACAACGCCGGCAAGCCCCACACCCCACACGGCACGGCGGAAGCTCAGAAGCACGACCAAGAGGCCGGGGAGCAGGACCGCCATCGCGGCATCGATTGCCCGCGTAACGTTGTTTCTGACGAGCCCATCCCCTGCCAGGAGATTGCTCACTGCGGTTGCCAAAATTTCGACGCCCGGCACCGTCCGATCGAACGGCATGGCAAACATGTCGCCTGTTCCCGGTGCCGTCGCTCCAAGGATCACCGCCTGCCCGCGGACGAGGTCCGGGTCAATATCACCCTTGAGGATGCGCGCGACACTGAATTGCCGAACACTGCCGCGGGGTCCGTAGAACCGAGTCGGCAAGTGATATCCGAGATCCAAGCGGACGCTGCGCGCCGCAAGTTTAACCGCATCGGCTCCGAAAACCGGTTCGGAGTTGAGCGCCGCCGCAACGGTTGCGAGTGCGAAGCCTGGCGCGATTGAATTGCCGGCTTGAAAAATCATCGGGACGAAACGCGGCACGCCGGTATTGTCGGTCGAGAGATTGACGAGCCCAACGCGCGCCGCATCGCGGATCGCGGCGATCGGCCACAGCACGTCGGAAGGTGCTGGAACAAGATCGAGGTTGGTTACCGTGGACTGCTCGGCAACGCGAGCATCACTCTTGCCGAAGATCCCGAC
>DATGVJ010000155.1:0-22592 GCA_035300505.1 Xanthobacteraceae bacterium | reverse complement strand
TGGATCGATGAAGATGGCGACGGCCGCTTCGATGTGCTGGAAGTCGAGACCCGTGGCTTCAAGGGCCCCCGCACGTTCGACGGCAGCGGCATTCCGTTGCACGATGATAACGAGACCATCGTCAAGGAGCGATATTATGCCGACGAAAACGACAAGGATTTACTGCACATTGAAATAACGACCATCGACCATGCCCTGACGCGTCCGTGGACCGTCGATCGTCCCTATCGTCGTGAATACAATCCGATCTGGCTGGTGGTCGATTGCGCGGAAAATAATCACCACATCTTTGTGGGCAAGGAAACCTACATGTTGAGTCCGGATGGCTACCTGATGCCTACCCGGAAGGACCAGCCACCGCCGGACGCAAGATATTTCAATCAGTCGCGGAAGTGACATTGCGGAAGGTTTGCCGTGCCGTCGTAGGGGCGGCTCTTGTGGCCGCCCGCAATGCGACCCACACAACGTGTGGAGTTTGTTGAACCCCGGGCGGCCACAAGGGCCGCCCCTACAAACAACGAATGGATGGGTTCGCCATCACCTCGATTGGCTGAAATGCCGCAAATCCGGCGGCGCCTGATTCTTCTTGGTCGGCATCAGGTGGCCGTCTGCGCTGAGCACATAGGTCTCGTTGGCGATGACCATCATGGTGTTGCCCTCGGCGCAGGATGTGCGGCTCCAATTCGGAAAGGGATTGGCATCTCGCCGAAACGTCTTGTCGGCGGTCCACGGCCTTGTGAGCGCATTGTCGAACACCGTCATGACGTCATGCAGCAGGTTCGGGTCGTTCCTGTCGAGAAAGATGCGTTCCTTGAACGTCGATTGATTGTCGAAATGCAACGGCAATCCGGTAGCGTCATGGGCGCGCGGTCCCTTGAACGGCCCGCGCGTCTCGACTTCAAGCGTGTCGTAGACACCGTCGCCGTCCGTATCCAGCCATTGGCCCATGGCAAACCCCTGATAGGTCGGTTCAAGCTCCTTGGGCCACAGGCGCCCGTCGGTGAAAATCCGGCGGAGGTCGCCGCCGGCCACAATATATGTCGTCTCCGGCGTGACAATAAATTCCATGGTTGGAACCGCCATCATGCTCGGCATACCGCCCGGGATGCAGCGGGCGTGATCGATGAAATTGCCCTGCCCACCCAATGCCTGGTCCGCCATGCTCTCTTCGTGAACCTTCTTGTATTCGTCCGTGAGCGGCGCCTGCTGCGCGGGTCCGAAAGCTTTGGTCGGATCGAACTTGACCGATTGACCGCCGAAGCGCGGTTGCACGGTGTCCCACTGGCCTTTCCAGTTGGGATATTTGGCCTCGGCGGCCGGCGCTCGGACGGCTGTCATGGAAAGGGCGGCGGCAAACGCGAGTGTCCCAGTCAAGATGCGAAACAACATGATGATTCTCCGGTGCAATTAGTGTTCGTAGGATGGGTAGAGCACAATAAACGCGTCTTCAAACGCGTTTTTGGGCGAAACCCATCAACCTTTCGGGTAGGCAAATGACGGGTTTCTGCAAAACGCGTAAAGAAAGAACGCGTCATAGCGCGTCTTCAGACGCGCGTGAACGCGCTGATGTGCCTCTACCCATCCTAATATAGCCCATCACCACCCCACGGCTTGCCCATCCTTGCGATGATCCGAGCCAGCGCGGTAGTAGCCGCGCAGGCCGCCGATATTCGTACCCGGCGTCGGCACGAACATGAGCGACTGATAGCCGCCAACGCGACCGCCATTGATCCGCTCGACATCGTGGCCCATCTGTTTCAACCGGTCGCCGACGAGACGATAAAGCTCCGTTTCCATTTCGAGCTTGTTGCGCACCTGGTCATGGCGAAAGCGCGCCATGTCGGTTGCCATTTGCAGATTGGCGCCGAGGTCGAACACATTCACGAGTGCCTGCGCGTGGCCCTGCGCCTGCATGTCGCCGCCCATCAGCGTGATCGTCATCACAGGTTCTTTGTCCTTCATCACGAAACCCGCCGCCAAAGTATTGAACGGCCGCTTGCGCGGCGCAATGACGTTGGGGCTCGCGGGATCGAGCGAAAACAGTCCGCCACGATTGTGCAGCACGATGCCGAAACCCGGCACAGTGAGGCCTGAACCAAAGCCCGAAAAGTTGCTGTTGACCCAGGAAACCATGTTGCCTTCGCTGTCACCGGTCGAAAGCACGATCGTATCGCCGTCGCCGAGATCCGCGGTGCTGCGCGGGCCGGTCGCCAAGGCTTTGTCGGGATTGACGCCCTCGCAGAGCGAAGCCGCATAGGATTTTGACAACAGCCGCTCCAGCGGAATTTTCACGAAATTCGGATCGGCGTTGAATTTGTACAGATCCCGGTAGGCGAGCTTCTTGGCTTCGACCACCATATGCCAATATTTCGGATCGCGCGGTCCGAGACCAGCGAGCGTCTGGCCCGGCGCCCATTTCGGCACGCAGGCTTCCAATATGTTGAGCATCTCGTTTGCCGCCCAGGCCTGCGACGGGGGCGGCAGTTCGTAGAGATCATAGCCACGATAGTTGCTGGTCGCGGCTTCGACAAACTCAGCTTTGTAATTTGCGAGATCGTCAAGCGTCATGCTGCCGCCGAGCGCGTCCGATTTCTTAACGATGGCGCGTGCAATCTCGCCCTTGTAGAATGCGTCGCGGCCGCCCTCAGCCAAGAGGCGGAATGTTCTGGCGAGATCGGGATTGCGATAGATTTGTCCGGCAACCGGACGTTTGCCGTCAATGTACCAGTTCTTGACCGAATCGGGATCAAGTTCCGTACAACACTTCTGCAGCGGCAGGGCGTTTGGCAGCCGCCAGTCATTGGCGATACGTTGCGATATCGGGAATCCATTCTCCGCATAGTCAATCGCAGGCGCCAACACCTCTCGAAAAGTCTTGCGCCCGAAGCGGCGGAGCAATTCGTCCCAGCCCCAGACCGTGCCCGGAACCGTCACGGTCAATATGCCGTAGCGCGGCATCCCGGACCCAGGGCCCCAATTCTCCGGATCGGCGCGATAGCCGAGTGCATTGAAACGCTCCAACGTTGCGCCGGTCGGCGCCATGCCGCTGGCGTTCAGCGTGTAAAGTTTCTTTTCCTTCGCAACATAGATGATGGCGAACAGGTCGCCACCGACTCCGGTATTCATCGGCTCGACGAGATTGAGCACGGCTGCGGATGCGACCGCCGCATCGATGGCATTGCCGCCATTCATCATCACTTGCAGTCCCGACTGGGCGGCAAGCGGCTGGCTGGTCGTCACCATGCCGCGCGTCGCCATGACTTCCGCGCGGCTCTGCGCCGCGAAGCCCTCGGCACGATCTCCACGCACGGCAGAACAAGCGGCGGCCTGCGGCTGTGTGTTGCAAGCCGACAGCTGGGGAGATGATTGTGCCCAAGAGAGATAAACAGGAGACGCGACGGCAAGCGCTAATCCAAGGATCGCGGTGATGCGGCTGGTAGAAGTCCTCATGGCATCCTCCGGGCAACGTTTTTGGGGCGCACAGAAACTAACCCCACAGCTTTGCGCAGATGACACGCGAAAACAAGCTCCGAAAATTCCAGCCAAAGAATACGCATTTCTGTAACGGGCGTAACAGCCCCCCAAAATCATTTCGATCATGCTGTCCACGGGCGAACGCTCAAACAACGAAACCAAAACAGGAGATCGAAGATGATGAAAACCCTTGCTGCAGCCGCCCTTGTGGTCACCACCATGGGCTTTGCAGCCCCCGTCACGGCGAATCCAATCGCCGTCACCGGGAACTTCAATATCAATGGCCTGGACTTCGGCGGTCCCGTGCTGTCGATGTGCCAACTCTATCCGCAAACCAAGGCTTGCGCCGCTCACCCTCAATCGCAAGCTCACCCGACTACGCGTCCCCAGACGCAGAACCAGGGCGCACCCCACAGTGCTTCGCAGCACAGAAGGGTATGGCATTGAGTCGCGCAAAACGAGTCCACGACGACATCGTCGGTGGCGGGCAATTTGCCCACCACCGGCAACATTGCAATCACCCCGGTCACGTCATCAGCGTTCTCGCGCCGGCGTCCGACGCGGCAACATTTGAGATAGTCCAAGAGGCAATTGCCGACGGACGCCGCAGTTTGTTGCGCATCATGGTTCCCGCTGATCATGGCCACTCGGCCAACCGCCGCGTATTCCTCCGTTGAGCCCATGGCACGGCACCCTTGCCGAAACAGAATTTCTTGCAAACAATGGCCTATGTGGACAGCGCGCCCGATATTCATCAGCAGCACGTTCGTGGATATGCAGGCGGAGCGCGACTACCTACGCACGCGCGTGTTTCCCGAATTGGAAGATCGGTTGCGCGCGCGCCGCTGTCATCTTGAATGGGTCGATCTGCGCGTTGGCGTCGCGACCGCTTCACAGCGCGACGAACGCACGCGTGAACTGCATGTTCTCAAGGTATGTCTCGCCGAAGTGGCACGCTGCCGGCCGTTCGTGCTCGTCCTCATTGGAGACCGCTACGGCTGGGTACCCGCGCCGGAGCGTGTCGAGGCGGCAGCAGCCGAAGCTGGATTCGCTGCCGACATTGCGGGGCGCAGCGTCACGGATCTCGAAATCGAATTCGGCGTGCTGGCCGATCCCGAGCAGCGGGCGCGCAGCATCTTTTATTTCCGAGAACCGCTCCCCTATCGCGAGATGCCGACGACGCTCGCGGCGCTCTATTCCGATGCGCACGATATTGGCAACGCGGCTGCCGATCGGACGAGGCGATTGGCGCAGCTCAAACGACGCATCGAAATGCTGCTGCCCGACCGTGTCCGCCGCTATGCGGCAACCTGGGACACAGAGCATCAACAGGTCACCGGCCTTGAAGCCTGGGGCCGGATGGTGCTGGAGGACATCTGGTCCGAACTCGACACCGCGACCAGAGCCGGAAGCGTCGCGGCGGACCTGCCCTGGCAGGCGACCGAACGCAATGCGCTCGATGATTTCATTGAGGATCGGTCGCGGGATTTCGTCGGCCGCCAGGAACTGCTTGAAAAATTGGCCCGTGTCGCGACCTCGACCGCTCACGCAGGCAGTTCGCCGGGTGTGTGTATCACGGGCGAAGCCGGGTCGGGCAAGAGCGCGCTGTTCGGCGAACTCCATCGGCGGCTCGGCAGCACCGATGCTTTCGTTCTGGCGCATGCGGCGGGCGCAAGCATTGCGTCAGCGTCGGTCGATTCGATGCTGCGGCGTTGGATCGCTGAACTCGCCGCCGCACTGGGCACCGATCCGGCGCTCCAGGATAATGCCGATCCGCAGATGGTGGAGGCAACCTTTGGTTCGCTGCTCGGCCGCGTGGCCTTGCGGCGACGGGTCATCGTGCTTGTCGATGCACTGGATCAGTTCGAAACGACGACGCAAGGTCGATTTGTGACCTGGCTGCCGCGATCATGGCCAGCCAATGCGCGCCTGATCGCAACCGCAATCGCAGGCGAGGCATCACAGGCGTTGAGCGAGCGCTTCGGTATCGACACGCTGGCGCTGCCGCCGCTCGACACGGCTGAAGCGCGCGCCATTATCAAAGGCATTTGCGACAAGTACCATCGCGTATTCGAGCCCGAAGTCGTTGCAGCATTGCTGGCAAAAATTGGCGCAAACGGGCCGGCCTGGGGAAATCCGCTCTGGCTTGTGCTCGCGGTCGAGGAACTCAACCTGCTCGATGCCGACGACTTTGCGCGCGCCCGGCGCGCCTATCCGGGTGAGCCTGGCGAGCAACTGCGCGCCATGATGGTCGATCTCGCGGCGATCTTTCCGCCGGATATTCCTGGACTCTACAATCATACCTTCGAACGCGCCGAGGCGCTTTTTGGCCCCAGCGTCACACGCGGCTTTCTGGGTCTGATCGCAATCAGCCGCGCCGGGTGGCGCGAACGAGATTTTCGAATCATGCTCCCGCGGGTGAGCGGCGAACCATGGGACGAGTTGCGGTTCGCATACCTGCGGCGTTTGTTCCGCGGGCAGATGCGACGGCGTGGAGCGCTTGCGCAATGGGACTTCAACCATGGGCAGATGCGTGATGCCGCGCGTGCGCGTTTGTCGGCTTGCGGCGCGCGCGAGACCGATATGCACGCGATCGTCGCAGTTCATCTGCTGGGTCTTGGCTCCGACGACCCGCTGCGCCAGAGCGAGACCATGGTGCATCTTCTCGCCAGCGAAAACTGGGCAGGAGCGGCTCGCTACTTCGGCGACGATCTCGCACCCGGCGAGTTGCAAGGCGCAAACCGCGTTCTGCTGAGCACCGCGCTGATGCCGGCGCGGGATGGCGAGCAAGGCGGCCTTGAACGCGTGCTGCACCTGCTCGACATGGCCGGCGCCGATACCGAGTACCAGGAATATGCTGCACAGCGGCTCCTCTACAATGTCTTCGACCCATTGCGCACACGTGCGCCGCTCGACGTGCAGGAAACGCTTGCGCGCCGGATCGCAGCTTTTTTCGATGGCCTGTTTGCCATTGATCCGCGTGTAAGGGCTCACCTCGACCTCCATCGCGCCGCCAGTTACACGCGGATCGGCGAAATACTGAAAGAACGAGGCCGGTTCAGCGATGCGGAGGCATCGTACCGCAGCTCGCAGGTGATCTCGCAGCGGCTGATGCGCGATCACCCGGAGGTGATCGAATGGCAGCGCGATTGTTCGGTCGGCTACAACCAGATCGGCAAGCTGCAGCTTGCGCAGGGTCAAATCGCCGCCGCCGTGGTATCATTCAAGGAAAGTCTCGCTTTGATGGAGCGCGTGGCAAACGCGCAGCCGGGCGAGGCGGAATGGCAACGTGACCTCGCGATCAGTCAAACCAATGTGGGTGACGCGCAATTGGCGCAGGGCGACGCCGCCGGCGCCGAAGCCTCCTACCACGCCGCGCTGGGCATCAATGAACGCCTGGTCGCCAAGTCGCCAGGTAACCTTGATCGCCAGTTCGACTTGTCGACGATCTATAGCCGGCTTTGGCAGATCCAGGCTTCCCACGGCGACATGGCGGGTGCGCAGGCCTCAGTTCGGTCACGCATTGCGGTGCTTGAGCGCCTGGTGGGCCGCGAGCCGGACAACCTGAATTGGCGACACGCCGTTTTCGTCGCCTACCAGCACCTGAGTTTCGTCCAGATGCACTCTGACAGGCCGGCCGAGGCGGAGGCATCCTTGCGTGCCGCGATGGCGATCGTGGATCGCCTGACGGCTCACGACCCAACAAACACCGGCTGGCAGCGTGACCGCTCGCTTAATCATCACATGCTGGCCGAACTGCTGCTAACGAGCAAGAACATCGACGGAGCCTCCGCGTCCGCGCGCGCCGGCCTAGCCATCAGCGAGCGCCTTGCACACCAGGAGCCGAGCAACGCGGATTGGCAGACCGACCTGGTCTTGCGTCATCTAATGCTGGGACGGGTGCACGAGGCGCGCGGCGATCTCGCTGGCGCAGATGTCTCCTATCGTGCCGGCCTTGCCATCGCGCAGCAATTGGGTACGCACGATCCACAGAACCAGTGGCGCCAAATGGCCCTGGCGCATAATTTTGTCGCGAGGATGCAACGCAAGCAGGATGATCTGCCTGCGGCCGAAGCCTCTCTCGAAGCCGCAATTGCCGTCTTGAGCAAGGCGGTTGAGCGCGATCCCGGCAACATCTTCGGCCAGAACAATCTGGCGGCTTGCCATGCCGATCTCGCCGATGTGCTGCGCTTGCGCAGCAATCTTGCGGGTGCTGAGAAATCATGTCGTGCCGCCATTGCAATCGCCGAGGGGCTGGCGGACCGCGATCCCGGCAACGCGGTCGTCCTGGACCAGCTTGCAGGCTGCTATCACAAGCACCGCCTCGTGCAAGGCGAAGGTGGCGATCTTGACGGCGCGCAGGCAACTTTGAAATTGTTGCGCGCGGTGGAGAATCGGCGGGACAGTCTCACGTGATCCGTGCAGTATGGGCGTGTTGTCGCAGCGGAAAGGTGCGGTTGAGCGTTGGCAATGTTAGACGCTGGAAGGAAATCGGTCATGGAATGGTATTGGTGGGGCGCCATTGCGATCGGCGGCATCGTGTTGCTCAAACTCGTGTTCGGCCGCAGCAAGCCGCAACCGCCACGCACCAACGAGATTGACGCCATCTTCCAGCGATCTCGCACCGAACAGGCGACTGCCGATCAGGAACTCGCGAAGGTCGTCGAGGTCATTGCGGACCTGTTCGTGAGTCCGCCGAATTCCGCTTATGCCAACACATTGTCGCGCGACGAGCTGCATGGCTGCGTTTCGAATTTCATGCGCCAGGCAGGGATTACGGGGCTGCGCACAAACACCCAGATGCTGCATGTCGTGATGTCGCCGGTCCAGATCATCGCCCTGGTCCGGTTGAAGCCGACCGAGCCGCAGGCGGCGGTGCGTGACTTCATCCGTATCGCCGACGACAAGTGGGCGTTTCGAACGCGCAAGGCTGACAATATGGAGCGGGCTATCCGGGAGGCCGACGCGGAGTCGGACCGCGTCGTCGACATGATGAAGCGCGCGGCTGCAACTGCAAAACCGGCACCGGCACCGGCGCCGAGCCGTCCGCAGTCGCCCGCACCGGCTGCGCGCAAGACCCGACCGACGGATCCTGCCGCCAAAATTGCCGCCGACTTGAGCTGTGCTCCGTTGCCGCGAAACCTGATAAACCTCCTTTGGGTCGGACCTGAGCAACTGGAAATTCTCAAGTCCGTGGCCAAAGGTACCTATTCGAACATAAAGGTCGTGGATCTTGGTTCTGACGATTCAAATCCAGGAGCCGATATTCTCAAGACGATCGCGCGGCAGATCAGTGAGGGACAGGTTTCGGCGGATGACTTGAATTGGGCACTGCGGGTCGATGCCATCGCGGGCGAGGCGGAAAGCACGTTCAGAAGCGGCGATGTGCTCGCTGCAATCGAGCGATATCGGGATGCGCTGCAGGAAGCGCCCGGATGCGACGTCTATCTGATGAGCATGGGAACCTGTTATGCGGAGCTTGGCGCGTTGCGCGATGCCGTGCGCTATTTCGAGCGTGCTGCCCAGATCAGCCCGCAGAATGCCCGAATCGCGCGCAATCTCGCCGGCGCACGGGCTGCATTAAATGACGGGTAAGCCGCTGATTCTTCACGGCTGGCCGCGACGTGGGACTGCACTTTACCCCTTGGCGGCACGATCCTGACGTTTGATACTGCTGGGCCTGATCGTTTCAACGCATGCGCGTCACGGCGACGCCGAACTGCAAGGTGCGACATGCCCGCGGAATCATTTTATTGCCCGCACTGCAACCGCCACACAAGGAAAAGCACGCAAGCTTATCTGATAGGCGAATCCATGGCCGTCGGAGGAACCTTCGTTGTCATGGGCGGCATGCCGGAAACCCTGCGGTGTCCGGGTTGCGGGGGCGACATCGACATGAAGAAGATGTTGCAGGGTGAGTATGACGCCAGATCCGGCCGCGCTGGCGGCGACGCCAGCAAGACATTCGGGTTGATCATTGTTGCCGGGCTGATCGCTCTCGCCGCCTATTTCATCTGGTTCCGTTAAGCTTCGCTCACTCAGGCAGTTGGCAGTCTTTACGGTTCCCCTCACCGAAACAAAGTCCGGAAAATCTCCTCCGAACTTTCAGTCATTTTGGTGAGCTTGTCGGGACCGACAAAATTCTCCGGCACGCCAGCAAGCCGCGGGATGATCGAAGCCAGCATCGGCGACGTCGGCACCGTGGGGTCGGCGGGGAAATAGTCGGCGCTGTGCAGAATCTCCTGACCCTCTCGCGACAAGATGTAATCGATGAGCAGAAGCGCCGCGTACGGATGCTTGGCGCCCTTGACCACGCCCATGGTCGCCGTCGTCGACGGCGTCGGATCGAGCAAACGCGAATTGACGGGCGCGCCTTTGGCGCGACTGATCAACGGATGATGCGCAAAGATGTTGACCGCGATGGCGTATTCTCCCGCGATGACACGATCAACCAGCGTGCGGGCGCTGCCGGAGCCGAAGTTGACTATTCTTTGCTCCTTGAGTTTCGCGAAATATGCGCGTGCCTTCTCTTCGCCCCAGGCCGTGCGAAGATTAGTGATGAACAGCGGCGTGCCGGTGGCGCTCGCGATCCGCCACGCAACCCTGCCCTTCCATTGCGGATCGAGCAGGTCCTCGTAAGTCTTCGGAGACTTGTTTTCCGGCACCTGCCTGGTGTTGTAGGCAATGCCATAGTAGGAAACCCGCGACGGCGTCCACATGCCGGCCGGATCGCGGAATTGTTGCGGATACGCCTCAATCGCAGGCGTCGAATAGCTTTGCGTGAGCCCGGCATCGACCGCGAGTTCACCGACACCGGTGCCCTCGAAGACATCCGCGATCACATTGTTGGCGCGCACTTCGGCAGAAAGCTTTTGCGCCACTTCCTCGGAATCGGCACGCCAATAAGTGACCTTGACGAAAGGATATTTCCGACCGAACTTTTCAGCGAGCGGCCGCACGCCCTGATTGACGATCATGGAGGAGTAGAGAACGACCTGGCCCTCTTTCCGGGCGCCCTCGATCAGCTTCTGCTGGCGATCGGCCCCCTTGTAGTGAAGGATGTCGTTTGTCGATTGCGCGGATGCGGTTGCGACGCCAAGCACCGTGGCAAACGCTACAATAAGCGCGCCCGTTCCAATCATGTGCATGTCGCTCTCACTCATGCCTTATCTCCAGTCGTGTTTGCCGATGCCCAACTGCCGCATGTCATCGCGTCTCAATCAGCGCATCGGCAATGCGCACTCCGCGCCCCTCATTGCAGACGAACACGGGATTAAGATCAATCGCCGCATAGGCGCCGTCCGTCGCAGCCACGAACTGGCCGAATTTGACGCAAACATCGACCAGCGCGTCAATGTCGCGCGGCGGCGCACCGCGGAACTCCCCAAGGAGCTTGGACACCTTGAGGGTGCCAAGCATTGCCCGCACCTCCTCGGCCGAGAACGGCGGCAACAATACGCCGGCGTCCTTGAAGACCTCCACCGTCATACCGCCGGCGCCACAGACCACCATGGGACCGAAGGTCTCATCATAGGTCATGCCGAGAATAAACTCGACACCGTCCTCGACCATTTCCTGCACCAGCACGCCGTCGATTCGGGCATTGGGGCAATTGCGCCGCGAATTCTCCAGCACACGCCGCGCCGCCTCCCGGACTTCCTCCGCCGTGCGGGCGCCGAGATGCACGCCGCCGACGTCGGATTTGTGCGGAATGTCGGGCGACTGGATTTTCAGCGCCACCGGACCGCCGATGCCGGCCGCCATGCGCACGGCCTCGGCGGGATCGCGCGCCAAGAATTCGCACGTGGCCGGAAGCCCAGCAGCCCCGAGTATCTTCTTGCTGTCCGCTTCGGTCAGAATTTTGCCTTGCGGCGCACCGGGAACTTCAAACCGCTTCACGGCCTCCTGGTGTGGCCGCACGTCCGCACCGCGACGGAACGCGGCGTAGTCGATGAGTTTGCGGACAGCATTCAACCCACGTTCGAGGTCTTCAACGAGAGGCAGGCCGTTGGCCTTCGCATAGCCGCGCCAATGCCGAATCAGGCTGTTCGACATGAAGGAGACGACCATGACGGGCTTGTGTGCGCTTTTGGCGGCTTGCGCCAGACGATCGACCAGTTCCTGGTGCGAGTCCCAGCCGTCGCCACGCATGCCAAGCACGAGGCCGATCACATCGACCTGATCGTCAGCAAGAAGCGTCGCAACAACCGCCGAAATATTTCCGTCCTTGCGCAGCCGCGGCAGCCCTACCGTATCGAGCGGATTGCCAAAGGCGCGCTCGACGCCGAGAATGGATTGGATGCGCGCATTCGTTTCCTCCCGAATTGGCAGAAAATTCAAACCCGCCTCCTCGCCAAGATCGCCGATCAGTGACGTCGCGCCGCCCGACACCGTCATCATCACGACCCGGTTGCCGTGCGGCAGCGGGGCGAGATCAAACAGGGCGGCGGTTTCCACCAAGGCGTCGATTGATTGAACGAGCGCGACGCCATTCTGACGGAACAGAGCCGCAAAGGCTTCGTGCTTGCCGGCAAGCGTCCCGGTGTGGGCGAGCGTCGCACGCTGGCCGAAAGCACTGCGCCCAAGTTTCAGGACAACCAGCGGCTTCTTGCGCGACGCGCGCTCGACGGCCGCGCGGAAACGCCGGCCGTTCCTGGCGCCTTCCATGATGCAGGCAATCACCCGCGTTTCCGGATCGTCGGCCAGGTACTCGATGTAGTCGGCCATTTCCAGCACGGCTTCGTTGCCGCTGGACACGAGGTAATTGACGCCGATGCCGCGGTTGGTGGCAAGTTCGGCGAATGAATTCATCAAGCCGCCGCTCTGCGACACCAGCGATATGCCGCCGCTCACGGCCTCTTTCGGAATATCCGCCATGGTGGCGGCAAATCGATAGTTCAAACTCGCAATACCCATGCAGTTAGGGCCGGCAAGCGCCATGTTCGCGGCCCGCGCCATTGAAGCAAGACGCGCCTGCCGGTCGCGGCCTTGCTCGTTCGCGGCATCGGCAAATCCTTCCGACACCACATAGGCGCTGCGCACGCCGAGCGACGCCGCCTCCTTGATTACGTCCGTCACCGCATCGGCGGGCAGTGCCACGACCACGCAATCGGGAACGATGGGCAGATCGGCGAGCGACTTGTAGCAGCGATGGCCCGCGATCTCGTCATAGTTCGGATTGACCGGCCAGGTCGGGATTGAAAAGCCGAAGCGTTGTCCGGACTTGAGGATGTTGGCGCCGGCGCCGCCCTTGGGCGATACGCCGACAAGCGCAATGGCGCGTGGTTTGAATAGTGCCTGGATGGGAACTGGGGAAACAGAGTCTTGCATCAAGGCATACCATTGTGGTCGACTAGGAGATTGAGTCAATGAGCGGCGAACAAACTCGATCGAGTTCCCTCTCCCCTCCGGGGCGGCAAAGCCGCCAAGAGGGTTAACATGAAAGTACCGCCTCTCGGTTGCGCCTCGGCGCTTTCATCCGGCGGGGTGGCAACCGCTGCCATGATCGTTAGGGTGAGGGTTACAAAACTCAGAATCTGGTCCCCCTCACCCCAACCCTCTCCCCAGAGGGGAGAGGGAGTCCGGCCGCGACTCGTATTGACGCTGTGCTCAACAACAACGCGCGTGGCAAAAGGAACCACGTAGCACCACCCTCAATCCACGATCCGAAACCGCGGCAGCGTGAAACCTTCCACCAGATGGTCTTCGTAGACGACTTCGACTTTCTGCCCGACGTCATACACGTCCTTTGGCAGGCGATCGCCAACAAGGGTCGACGACACCAGCGGCCCTTCGTCGAGTTCGATCAAGGCGTAGCAGTATGGCACTTCGTCCTTGAAGCCGGGATGGAACACCATCTGGTGACGGTTGAACGCAAAAATTTTTCCGCGTCCGCTCGATTCCGCCCAGTCCATGTTGGCCGCGAACGGCTCGTTCTCGTGGTTCTGGCAGAAGGCTTTGGGCCAATAATTGGCGCCGCATTTCTTGCAACGCCAAAGCAGGAACTTGTGTTGCTTGAGGCCTTCGAAAAAAGCCTCGTTGTCCTTGTCGATATTCGGCAAGGGTTTCCGCCATGGCTCGATCGAGATGATGACGTTGGATTCGTTGCTCATTGATGTATTGCTCATTGGTGCCTGCCAAGCAGCGTGCCGGTGTGTATAGAGCACATGCCGGGAGAGATCAGCTCTCCTCCATGTCCCGTGGTCAAGACGACGTTGCAGTCGTTGATCTGGTGTTCGCCGGCTTCGCCGCGCAGCTGACGGATCGATTCCGCCATGCCGGTGAGATCGCCGAGGTGGTAGCAGGAGAGAAGCCCGCCGCCGGTGTTGACCGGAATGCTGCCGCCCGGTCCGATGGCCCCGGATTCCACGAATGGGCCGCCCTCGCCTTTCTTGCAGAATCCGTAGTCCTCAAGCTGGAACAATACTTCAGCGGTGAAGCAGTCGTAGAATTCACAACAGTCGACGTCGTCGAGCGTGAGTCCGGCTTGGCCGAAAGCCTGCTCCTTCGCGCGCGGCACCGCCATATGGGTAAAATTCTTCTTCTCCCACCAGAGGTCGGCCGACACTTCGCCAAACCCCTGGCCCAGCACATAGACCGGCGGCTTCGGGCGATCCTTGGCACGATCGGCCGTGGTGAGGATGAAAGCGATGCCGCCATCTGAGACGAGGCTGAGATCGAGCAGGTGATAGGGGTCCGCCACGACCTGGGAGTTCTGATGATCCTCGATCGTCATCGGGCGGCCATACATCTTGGCCTCTGGATTCTTGCAAGCCCAGGCGCGCTCGGCGACCGAAATCGCGCCCAGCTGGCGGCTGGTCGTGCCATAGACCGCCATGTGGCGCGCCGCCATCCAGCTGTGATGGCTCACCGCGCGCAGATCACCCAGGGCCTTGCCCCAATAGCCGGCCTTTTCGGCATGCGCCATGCCGCGATGGCCAGCTTTGCGCGATTCCTGCGCCTGCGACCAGTCCGTGACCGCGCCCATGAGGCAGATGTATTTCGCAATGCCGCGATCGAGGAACGACAGCGCCGTCGCTATACCAAGGCCCGCCAGCGCGCCGCCGCGGCCCACCACGAAGTAGAAACAGTTGTTGAGCCCGAGCATGCGCGAATAGGCATCGACATAACTCGCGCGATCGCCGCCCCCTCCCGTGCGGCGCAGATCAATCGCGCCATCGATGTCGCGCGTGGTGAGGCCCGCATCCGCAATCGCAAGACGCGCGGCCTCCGAGGCAATCATGCGCTCAGACCGGTCGGGCTGCTGCCCTGCGACGACGCCGAGACCGACGATCGCATATTGCCCGGACGATGGATGTTTAGGCACGGATATTTTCCTCCTTCGCTTCAGCGCTTGTCATAATCTGATTCTTCCTTCGCGCGGCGTGAGAGTCGATGACCGTGAAGCAGCCTCGGTGGGCTCCCCTCCCCCTTTGTGGGGAGGGGTTGGGGGGACACGATCCTGTGGCGCCAAAGGATCGCCTCATCCACACTTCGCGTTCCTCGGTGGGCACCCCCACCCCTCCCCGCAAGGGGGAGGGGTCAGACCGAGTTCGCTTCACAATTATCGCATCACATCGCGATTCCAATTCCATTCCCGAGAAACCCATCCACCACTATGCAGACTTGGCCAATCGTTCCGAATTCTGCGCCGAAGAAATCAACCGTACGCCGGAGCCCGCGCCTTGCGGAAGTTTCAGCTCGCCATTCGTCACCTCAAGCCCCTCGAACGGATCATCGAGCAACCGGTCGAATTCGCCCAACTCGCAGGCATAGTCGATGCCCGGCATCGCGCACGCAAAATGCAGCCCTTGCGCCGCAAGCAGCCGGCTGCCGACAGAAGCGCCCAGGCGGTATTTGATGTGTCCGGCTTCGCACAGCCGCGCAGCGCTAAGCGTATTGCGCAGGCCGCCGAGCTTTGGAATTTTAAGGCTCACCGCATCCACGGCGCGCCTCGACACCAGCTCATAGACCTGGCGCAGTGACCCTGCCGCCTCATCGGCTTCGACCGTCACCGGCACCGTGCGGGTGACGAGAGCCAAGCCATCATAATCATCTGCATCGACCGGCTGTTCGACCAGATCGATGCGATATTCCGCCATGCGGTTGAGCGCCGTGATGGCATCCTTCGGCGTATAGGACTGATTGGCATCGATCGTGAGATGCACATCGTCGCCGACCTGTTTGCGGATGGCGGCCACGCGCGCGACGTCCTCATCGACCTCGCCGTGCACCTTGATCTTGAGATAGCGATAACCTTTGTCGACCAGCTTCGCCGCCGCCACCGCCATTTCGGGAGGCGTCTTGATGGCGAGAATGCGCAAAATCGGCACCGTGTCGCGCACCATGCCGCCGAACAGCACATTGAGCGGAACTCCGAGCGAACGCGCCAACAGATCGTACAAGGCGCAATCGATCGCGGCCTTAGCCTGCGGGGCACCGCGCAGCGTGCGGTCAAGCTCCACCAATATGGCCGCAATATTGCGATGGTCCTTGCCGATCAGGAGCGGTCGGAAGAGTTCCAATTCGGCAAGGAGGGTTTGCTGCGTGGATCCCATATGGGCGGTAGCGGACGCGTAGCCGAAGCCCTGAGTGCCATCCTCGGTTGCAATGCGAACGACGTGTCCATCCGTGACCGGGCTCGCCCCGAGCGCAAAGCGCCAGGTCGGATCTTCCTTGCGCAGCGTGCAGGGCCTGATGTCGAAATCGCGAATGAGCATCGCGCCGTCCTTCCGTTGCTGTCGGCGAGGTTTTGTGTAGCAGGACGGCCGGCCAAGCGCCAAGGGGGGAGCGATCATACGCTGTCGGCTAAGGACGTAGGATGGGTAGAGGAAAAGCGCGTTTCTTTCTTTACGCGCTTTTCCGAAACCCATCATCTCGAATGCCGAACCAATGATGGGTTTCGCTATTTGCGCGCTTAAGCGCGCAAACCCCTCTACCCATCCTACGGAATCGAGTGCTTATCCAAACGGCGATGTCACCGCTCACCGCACCGCCCGCTTGTCCTCGGTCGGCGTCACCCGCTTGTGCAACCAGTCCGCAATCGCTCCCGCAACCTCCAGATTGTTCTTTTCGTGCATCACAAAATGCCCGTTGCCATGGATGCCGAGTTCCGACAGCGGCACGAAGTCGTGCGCGACACCGGCCTGGTCCAGCACCAGCTTCGCACAATGTGCGACCGGCGCATGGAACGAAGCCTCGCCGAACATCACCAGGATCGGGATGTTCTTGAAGTTGGCAAGCTTGCGCGCCGGCTCCTTCTGCAGCCAGCAGGGCGCGAGCCCCGGGGCATCCGCCTTCTCCTGCTTCACGACATCGAGCCCATTCGATCCTGCGGGAGGCGCATAGGCGATCGGCGTGCGCGTAAAGCCATAGGGCTTCTCGAAACCACCGTCCTTGAACCAGCCGGGGGCGCCTGTGAATTCGATCTCGTAGAACGGCCGGCTCGCAGCCTCGACCATCAGCAGTCCCCTGACGAGGCTCGGGCGCGCGTCGGCCATCAACCACGCATAAGCGCCCGACTGCGAATGCGGAAGAATGATCGCGGGCCCGATCTTGTCGAGCAAGGCCACGCCGGCATCGCGATTGAAAGGTTCGCGCAGCTTGCGGTCCTTGAAGTCGGGCAGCATCGAGGCCTGGAACTGGTCGAACACCGGATCGCCCACCGTGCCCGGACCCGGCCACTGCGTATGCAAATGCGCCTGCGGATACAGATTGTATTTCTCGTAGGCGACGAATTCGCGCTCGACGAACTTCGGCGCCTTCGGATTTTTCTCGCCATAGACCGCCTCTACAAAAGGCGAGCGGCCGCGGCCAACCTGGTCCATGACATAGACCGCGTAGCCCTTGAAGAGAAAATATTGCACCCAGCCGTCGCGCCCGTCGGCGGTACCGTTGAAGCCCGCTCCGGACGTGCAACAGCCCTCGATCATGACGATGGGATAAGGGTGCGTGCGATTTTCAGGAATCTGGAATTCGACATAAGCATGCCCGGCAAAAACCTGGCCCTGCGGCGTGTCGTAATATTTTCCGCCGACAAAGAAATGGCCCTGCTTGGCGATGGTAATCGACCCAACGCCTTCGGCTCGCGCTGATGTCGCGAGCATCATCAGGATGCCAACGAGAACCGCGTTACCGATAAAACCTGTCGCCAGCGCTATTCGCAATCGACCAATGGTGTCCATGGCGGCCCCTCGTGCGTCGTCATCGGCCTCAAGCCTATCACGCGCACGAACGAAAGTACCGTCACTGACCTTGGCGGCAACTAGTTCCGTCGTTGCTGCCGCCGCACCGGTTTTCGCGTGCACTGGCTCAGGACAGGATTTTGGACGCAGACCCCTCCGACCCCGGACGAACTCACGCGACATTGCTCGAACGAATGGTAGGAGCAGTCCTGGGCACCACTGCGAAATTGCAGGCACCATGGACTGCAGAATTGGGAAGTCGAACGGTCCTCCTGCGCCGACGCTGCTCCGGTCGGTATCATCAGGGCTATACCAATGAGGACATGCCGCATGGCTTGGTCTCCGTTTACGTGTGCAGAACTCTCAGCGAGACGCCGGTTCAAAACCCTGCGCCTTGAACAGCTCGGCCGCAGCCGGCGATGTGAGCAAGGTCAAAAGGCTCCTCGCAGCATCGGCTTGTTTGGTCGCGGCGCCGATGCTGCCGGTGAAGACGATGTAGCTCTGCAATTCCGGCGGCAGCCAGCCGACAAGCTCGACACCGGGCTCATAAAGGATGGCAGAGAGGCCGGTGACGACGAGATCCGCCTCGCCGCGCGCGACCGCCCCGGCGGCACCGCCTGAAGGGTAGGGTTTCAGCTTTTGTTTCATCGCCTCGGCAATTCCAAGCTGCGCCAGTATGCGATTGACATGTACGCCGCTCGCTCCGCCGTCGGCGAAGGCTACCTTGGGTGCTGCGAGCAGGACCTGCCGGAATGCATCGACCGTGCCGATCTGGGGTTTTGGTGCCCCCTTGCGCACGGCAACGCCCACGCCGGTACGGCCGAGGTCGACGCGCGACCCGGCGGCGAGCTTGCCGCGCCCCATAAAGTCTTCTGCCATGTCCGGCGGGAGAACGGCGACATCGAACGGGTCACCGGCCTCGATCCGGCGCTTGAGGCCGGCGGCAAAATCGTAGTCGATCACGAGCCCGTGGCCGGTCGCGCGTTCGAATGCGGGGGCAAGCTCTCTGAAAATTGCGCGCGGCGCCGCGCTGCTGAAAACCATGATCTCGGCGGCCTGCGCGGTACCGCCTTGCTGCGCCGGAGCCGATACAACAGCAGCTGCAGTGGTCGCCGCTGCTGACGCTGCGGCTAACGCTGCCAACTTAATACGGTTCCACATTGCGAGTTTCCCATCAGCGCCCATGTTGAGGTCGCTCACTTCTATCGCGTTGTCGCGCGATACGAAACTCACTATTGCATCATCATTGCATCATCAGGCGCATCGCCTCAGAGCGGTCGGCGCGGGCGCGGTCCATATCGCCGTTTGCCTGCCAAGCATTGCCGCGAAGATGGTAGAGATCCCTGTTTGTCGGATCAAGCCTGATGGCCTCGCTGAAATCCGCAATAGCGCGGTTGTGATCGCCTTTGTCGCCCCACACGAGACCGCGTCGACGAAAGAGTTTGGCGTTTGCAGGGTCACGGCGGATCAGTTCGCTGAAATCTGCGATGGCACCATCGTAGTCGTTCTTGTCGAGCCGCGCACCGGCGCGAGCTTCCAAAGCGACAGTAACATGCTGCCCAAGCCTGATCGCCTCGCTGAAATCCGCGATGGCATTTTCATAGTCACCCATCCTGCTCCGGGCGAAGCCGCGTTCGTTGAACGCGGACGCGTCCGCGTCAAGGCGGATTGCCTCGCTGAAATCCGCGATGGCATTTTCGTAGTCGCCCATCCTGCTCCGGGCAATGCCGCGTTGGTTGAACGCGGACGCGCTCGGGTCAAGGCGGATTGCTTCGTTGAAATCCGCGATGGCGTTGATGTCGTCGCCGATCAGACGCCGGACCTTACCACGGAGCAGGAAGATTTCGGCGTCGTCCGCGTCAAGGCGGATCGCTTCGCTGTAGTCAGCGATGGCGCGCTCATGATCATCCTTCAGGCTATAGGCGGCGCCACGAATGGTATGGAACGAGCTCAGGACATCGTCGTCGAAACGCCCCGAATCGATCGCACGTGTGCAGGCCGCAATCGCGGCGTCACCTGATGCGCTCGTGCAAGCTACAAAATCCTTCGCCGACGCGGGGATCAACGACAAGACCTTCACAGCCGCCACACCTACGGCGGACTTCACCGTCGCCGCTACCCGCATGTCGGGCATCGACGTGGCCGCCAAATATCCCGCACTGCCCAAGAGTGTGCCCCCTAAGATGATCCCCACGGACCACAACACAAGCTTTCGATGCATATCAACCTTCCGGCCTTCGATGGGATCTAACCCATTGGTCGCGCGAGGGCGCGAAATGGTTCGAAGCCAAGGTTGGGGACGTGCCAGCCAACGACGGGCGCAACATAAAGCACGGTTTCCGACGGGACTCACAAGAACCCGTCGTTGAAGCCGCTGCGGAATTCTGCAAGTGTGCGCGACCAACACTCATCTTTTGGAAGTCGACGCGGTTACGGCACGCGGATCCGCGTCAAAATAGGAACAATTCAATGGCTGGAGACATCATACACACCAGTCCCGGCACGATGGCTGCACCTGGTGGTCATTACAGCCACGCCGTCACGGCTGGAGGTTTTGTGTTCGTGTCCGGCCAACTGCCGATCGCGCCTGACGGGGCCAAGCTCAACGAAGCTCCGTTCGAGGAGCAGGCCCGGCAGGTGCTCGACAATGTCGCACACGCCCTCGCGGGCGCAGGCAGTTCCATCGATCGGCTGGTGCAGGTGCGAGTCTACGTGACCGACATCAGTTGCTGGCCGGCCTTCAATACGATCTATGCAAAATGGGCGGGCACTGCCCGTCCGGCACGATGCGTGGTTCCGGTTCCGCAATTGCACTATGGGTTCAAGGTCGAAGTGGAGGCGGTCGCTGTAACCTGAACGTCTTGGTAACCTGAACTTCTTGCCGGT
Source organism: Xanthobacteraceae bacterium (assembly GCA_035300505.1). Classification (GTDB taxonomy): domain Bacteria; phylum Pseudomonadota; class Alphaproteobacteria; order Rhizobiales; family Xanthobacteraceae; genus VAZQ01. The sequence goes on along the minus strand of DATGVJ010000155.1, from coordinate 2,049 downwards.
TTCATTTTAACCCATTAGTCGCGCGAGGGCTCGAAAAGGTTCGAAAATTGGATAAGATGAATGTCCGGGAAGCTCCGTTTAGGGAAATCGCCATGCGACATCGCACAATGACACTCGCTCTGGCCGCCACGGCCGTGACGGCACTGATCGCCGGCGTGCTGGCACAGGCGCCACCGGCGCCCCTGCCGCCGACCACGACCATCACGTTGCCGAGCGCCGGACCTGCCGATCCGACGCTGCGCGCACTGCCGATGCCGAATGGCAAGAAGATGCATCTGTTGCCGGCGACGCTCGAAACCACGCAATGGGGATGGTTCGACAATGCGCAGCCGCCCGTGCTGCGGGTGAATTCCGGCGACACGATCGTGCTCGAAACCATGATGCACAGCCACAACCAGGTCCTGCCCGGCACCACGATCGACCAGATCAAGAAGCTGCGCACCGACTTCCCCGGCCGCGGACCGCATACCGTCACGGGGCCGATCTATATCGAGGAAGCCCAGCCGGGAGATGTGCTCAAGATCTCACTCAACAAGATCGTGCCGCGCGCCTATGCGACCAATTTCAATGTGCCCGGCATGTTCGGACAATTCCCGACCATCTACACGGACGGACAGGTCAAGTATCTGTACCTCGACCTCGACAAGAAGACGGTCGAATTTTTGCCCGGCGTGGTTCTCCCCGTGCGGCCGTTCCCCGGAACCATCGGGGTCGCCCGTAAAGAGCCCGGGCGCTATTCGAGCGTGCCGCCGGGCGAATATGCCGGCAATCTCGACATCCGCGACATGGTCGAGGGCACGGCGCTCTATGTGCCGGTGCATGTGCCGGGAGCGCTGCTGTGGACCGGCGATTCGCATGCAGCCCAAGGCAATGGCGAAGTCAACCTCACGGCGCTGGAGACGGCCTACAAGGAATTCAACATCACGGTCGAGGTGATCAAAGGCCGCCCGCTTGATTTCCCGCGCATCGAGACCGAGCGCTCCTGGATCACGATCGGTCTTGACCAGGACCTCAACAAGGCCTGGGATCAAGCGAAAGCGGAAACGGAGAAATTTTTGGCTGGGCAGCGCAATATTCCGGCTGCCCAAGCCGCAGCCCTCATGACCACCGTGTCGGACTGTCGTGTCTCGCAGGTCGTCAACATCAAGAAAGGGATTCATTGCCTGAACCCCAAGGACGCGTCCGCGCGCGAGGACATGGAGCGCCCCACCCAGGAGACCGCGCAATATCTCGTCACCCACGTCAAAGACGCCGACCTCAACAAGGCAATGGACGGCGGCTCGATGGCAATGATCAAGCTCTTGGAAAGCGACAAGAAGATCGCACGCCTCGACGCCTATGGGCTCGCCAGTGTCGCCATGGATTGTCGGGTCGGCGCGGTATCAGCCACTGAGAAGAACGTGCATTGCCTGATCCCCAAGAGCATTTGGCAGACGGCGCGGTGATCAAGGGTGACTTGATATCAAGTGCGAAGATCTGAGCTTCGCGTTGTGTGACTCAATACCTTTCGACAAACTCGGTGCGACTCCCTCTCCCCTCTGGGAGAGGGTTGGGGTGAGGGGGACCAAACGGTGTGATAACTTCGCAGTCTGCATTATGACAAAACGCATTTTGCGTTTTGTCATAATGCAAGGCATGCCTTAAAACTAAACGTGTACCGGGGGTAAGGGACCATGACCGAACTTTTACGAACCCCCTCACCCCAACCCTCTCGGCGGCTTTGCCGCCCCCGAAGGGGAGGGGGAGCAGACCGAGTTCGCCGGGCCACCATCGACTCACAATACCAATCGCAGCTTCATACCAGTCTGAGCGCGCTACTCCTTTGCTACGTTCTCGTCTATGCGCTGCTGTTTCAACTTGCTGGCGCCAATACTCCCGCATCCGCACAGTCCCCCACCCCCCTCCCCATCGTCACCACAACGACCGACTTGCGCAGCCTCGCAGAGGCGGTCGGCGGCGCGCGCGTGGCCGTCACCAGCCTAGTGCCGCCGGGCCTCGACGCGGAAGAATATCAGCCGCGTCCACAAGACCTTGCGCGCGTTACAAAAG
>DATGVJ010000154.1:0-30426 GCA_035300505.1 Xanthobacteraceae bacterium | reverse complement strand
GCCCCGGTTGCGCCGGTGTTTCCAGTCGCACCCGTCGAGCCTGTGGCGCCGGTTGATCCAGTCGCGCCTGTGGCCCCGGTTGCGCCGGTATTGCCAGTCGCACCCGTTGAACCTGTGGCACCGGTCGCACCCGTAGCCCCGGTTGCGCCGGTGTTGCCAGTTGCGCCCGTTGAGCCAGTCGCACCTGCGGCGCCGGTTGCGCCCGTTGAGCCTGTGGCACCCGTTGAGCCGGTGGCACCTGTCGAGCCTGTGGCTCCGGTTGCACCGGTGGCACCCGTCGAGCCAGTTGCACCCGTCGAGCCTGTCGCGCCGGTCGATCCGGTTGCGCCCGTTGAACCTGTGGCACCAGTAGAGCCTGTCGCGCCGGTGTTGCCTGTTGCACCCGTCGAGCCTGTGGCTCCGGTCGATCCAGTCGCACCCGTGGCGCCAGTCGCGCCTGTAGAGCCAGTGGCACCTGTGTTGCCGGTCGCGCCTGTGGCCCCAGTTGCGCCGGTGTTGCCTGTTGCACCCGTTGAGCCTGTGGCTCCGGTCGATCCAGTCGCACCTGTGGCTCCGGTTGCGCCGGTGTTGCCAGTCGCACCCGTTGAGCCTGTAGCCCCGGTTGCGCCCGTTGAGCCAGTCGCACCCGTCGAGCCTGTTACGCCGGTTGATCCGGTCGCACCGGTATTGCCGGTTGCGCCTGTGGCACCCGTTTTGCCGGTTGCGCCAGTGGCCCCCGTGTTGCCTGTTGCGCCCGTTGAGCCGGTTGAGCCGGTCGATCCTGTCGCACCTGTGGCCCCGGTCGCGCCGGTGGCGCCAGTTGCGCCTGTCGAGCCCGTTGCCCCTGTGGCGCCGGTGTTATTTAGGGTGGACAGACTCGAACCGTTAGCGCCCAACAATATATCGACGTCGTTAGTATTAATTGAAATGGAACCATTGTTAGCTTCGTGATAGATCGAAATCTGGCCCGCACCAGGCGGATCAGTCGTGGTAACGGTGAAGGTTCCTGAAATACTAACCAAGACATTTATAGAGCCGGCAAATGCGCTGCCTTGACTTGGAATAGTTACTTCGCCAACGACTATTGAATTTGAAACAAGATAGTAGTGTCCTCCCGTCGGGTTTTCAGAAGATGTCCAGTCTATGTTGATGTAGTCGCTGGCCAATATGCCTGGATAGCTCGCAATGCCCGCCGCAGTCAGCGGAGGCAGCGCCATGGCGTTACGAGATTGCTCCAACTCCCACCCGCCGCCGAGCGCTGCGGCACCAACGAGGCCCGTCGCCGCTGCGACCGGTGCGCGCGTCGCGCACGATAACGCTTCGACGAAAGCACTCCCGCGCGGGCCTTCGCCCACGTGGCAGCTCCACAGCCGCAGATCGCCATACTGGCCCAGCGCGGCACCGATCGCCGCAAGGCTGTCAGCAGATTGATCAACCGACGCGAGCGACAGTGTGCCGGCAGTGAAGCAAAGCTCGCCCGGGCGGCCGTGGACGACAAGGTGGATTGCATCGAGATCTTTGCAGCCGCGTATCACATCGGCGATTTCTGCCAAAGCGGTCGACTGGCCGCCCAAGAGCACCGGTCGCACGTACGGCCGCAATCCAGCGATCAACACAAGAATATCGGTGACTGCCGGATCGATGAAGACGATTTCACGAGCGGTCGTCATGCGATTTGGTCTGAAAGTCGAGCCGGGCTGCAGCGAGGCCATGGCCGCCTTGCGGGCGATTTGTTCCCGATGCTTGTCGAGTGAAGAAATGGAATGAGGCCACATTTTCATCGGCCGAATGCCCGCCGCGCCGAGCACGAAACAGTCGTGCCGGCCGGGCCCAATATCGATGTTGTCTCCGTGTCGTAGGCGATGTCGCTCGTTGGATTACTTTGGGTGAAAAGGCCGATGCTTTGCGCGGCAGCCATCATGTCGCCGCTGCCGGCGACATCGAATGACCCATGTGCGCTGACCATGACGGCGAGTGAGCCCGCGAAGGGGCTTTTCGGCACGGTAAAATCGCCGATTACGGTTTGAACGCCGCGAAGGTTCGCGACGATAAAATACCTGTTCGGCTGGGTCCCAACCGGAAACGCGACACTGAGGTAATTGTCCGCCAGCAGACCCGCATATCCCGCCATGCCGGCAGCCGTCAGCGGAGCCGCTGGCTCGTCAGGAAACTTCCGCACCTTCAGTTGCCAGTTTCCACCCCGGGAAGGCGATCCGATGCGATCGGATGCCGCCGCAACTGCCGCGCCGGTCGCGCGTGAAAGTGCGTCCACGAAATTACGCCCGCGGGGGCCTTCACCGACGTGGCAGCTCCACAGCAGCAGGCGGCCGTCGTGCCGCAAGGCCTTGCCGATCGCCGAGAAATCCTCGTGATTTATCGTTTCTTTGGACCAGTCGCCCGCTGCGAAGATCACTTGCCCAGGCGCGCCATGCGCCATGATGTGCACCGCAGCCAGGCCCTCGTGGCCATCGATTGCCGATGCGATCTGCCGTGCTGCCGAAGTCCCGTTGTCGAGAACGATGGCCTGCACCTCGCGCCGCAAGTTTGCGCGGATCGTCACCAGATCCGGGACGGAGCAATCGACAAAGAGAATTTCGGAGACCACGCAGGCCGAATTACGTGGCTGGTCGCGTTCGGGTCGAGGACGAACAGAAGCGCGAGGGATTGGAGTTGATGCTGGTCGAAGATTGTTTGATCCTTCAGGCCCGCAGTCCCTGGCCAAAATGCCAATGGCTTCGTTCCGAATCAGGCGATTACGCAATAGGTTACCTCCCGATACTCGATACACCTGCCGAAAGCCATGACACCGAATCTAGCAGTCCGACTCATCAACCATGCAGCGACCATGATGCCGAAGCTGGCAATCCGGTTCGAAAAACGGCAAAAGGATTCCACCCGGCTCCAATTGGGAGCACGGCAACGAACTGCAGAGCGCGCGCTGTTCGCGCAGCTCACATGTGCGGGGTTGCCTTCAGCAGGGCCGCCACCTGGGACAGCCGCTCGTAACCCGAAACACGCAATTAGCCTGTAGGCCCTCGTTGTCGTAGCAAGCCAGCAAGCCAGCAAGAGCGAATTTCAGCTTGGTCAGCAGGTTCAGTTTCTCAGAAAAAAAACGTGCAAACCAATCCATAATCCATCTCAGCTTGTATACACAGGGTGGCAGAAAAGTGGCGTTTTGTCCATATACGTCGATACCTTAGTTCAAGTTCTCCCAAACCCGAAGTGAACGAATTAAAGACAATTTTATATATTGTTGGATGGATCACCCGAAACGTTTGAAAAACCCAGGCAATTTAACAACTTATTGATCGCCAATTGGTACTGTTATAACTTGATTAAACTTCAAGCTCCTCAGAGTAACACTTGATTAACTTCTGACATGGCAACGATCTTGGGTAAAAAAATCTGCCTAAACATGATCGTCAAGAACGAGATGGCGAACCTCGAACGCTGTCTCGGCGCGGTGGCGGACCACATCCACTGCTGGATCATCGGCGATACCGGCTCGACCGACGGCACGCAGGACTTCATCAAATCGTTCTTCGCAAGGCGCAACCTGCCGGGCGAGTTGCACAGTTTCCCATTCAAGAATTTCGAACAGGCGCGCAATGCCGCGCTCGACTGCGCCTATGCCTCAAAGCTCAAATACGACTACCTGCTGTTCTGCGACGCCGACATGGAACTGGCGGTGGAAGACGACGGCTTCCGCGACCGGCTGGAGGGGCCGGGTTATCGGCTGCTGCAGCGCTCGGATTCCGGCCTCTCTTATTGGAACACGCGCGTTGTCCGGCGAGACGTTGGTGCGCGTTACCACGGGGTGACGCACGAATATGTCGATGTTCCGGGCGGGACGCAGAACCTGACCGGGGTCTGGTACCGCGATCACGCCAGTGGATCGAACCGCGTCGACAAGTTCGAGCGCGATGCCAGGCTTTTGCTGGAAGCGATCGAGAAGGAGCCCGGCAACGAGCGTTATTGGTTCTATCTGGCGCAGTCCTATCGTGATGGCGGACGCACCGCGGATGCCGCCACCGCCTATGCCAAGCGCGCCGACATGGGAGGCTGGGTCGAGGAGGCATGGACCGCCCGCCTCGAGGAAGCGCGCTGCCTGCGCAAGCTTGGCGACGAAGGCGGGTTTGTGCGCCAGGCGCTCGCGGCCTTCAACCAGCGCCCGACGCGGGCCGAGCCGCTTTACGACCTCGCTCACCATTATCGCGAGAAGGGCACGAACGATGTCAGCGTCCTGTTCTGCGAAGCGGGCCTGCCGCTCAAGCGCCCGGGCGATGACATCCTCTTTGTGGAGGACTTCGTCTACACGGCGGGCCTGCGCGAAGAATTTTCCATCGCTGCGAACTATTCGTCCGACCCGGCACGCAAGGACCGTGGGTATGCGGCCTGCAACTGGCTGGCGCTCCATCGCGAGATTTCCAACGGCCCCCGCGACCTCGCGTGGTCGAACCTGTTCTTCTATTACCAATCCGCCCAAGCCATGATGCCGTCCTTCGCGGGGCGTCCGATCAGCTTTGCGGCGCCGGCTGGATATCGGTCCACAAACCCATCCGTTACGCGATTAGGCAACGAAATCGTGATGGTGCAGCGGACCGTCAATTACACATTGACGGCGGATGGTCTCAGATATGAGACGACCGACAATGGGCCGATCCGTACGCGGAACTTCCTGCTCAGGCTCGATAGCACTCTCGATGTCCAGGCGTCGGTGGAGATTTTGCTGCCGGCCGACATCCCCGAGCCCGTTAGCCGCCTTGCGCTGGGCTTTGAGGATTTGCGCATTTTCGGCTGGCACGGCGTGTTGTGGTGCAACGCCTGCTTCCGGGAACTGACGCCGGAGGCTTGGTGCGAGCAGGTGCTCGCGCGCATCGACGAAACCGCAGCCGGCGTGTGCCGGTTGACCGATTGGCGCATCCTTCAACCGGAAGGACCACGCGAACACCAAAAGAACTGGATGCCGCAGGTCAGCGGTGACAATCTGCGATTTGTCTATAACTGCGACCCCACGCGTATCGTCAATGAGCGCGGAGAGACGGTTGCCCAAACGGTTCCCAAAATCGCGGGCAAGAATTTCCGCGGGGGAACGCAGCTGATTGCCTTCGATGAAGGATGGCTGGCCCTGATCCATGAAGTGCAGTGGAGGGCAGGGGCCAATCAACGATACTATCATCATCGATTTGTCTGGTTCGACACCAAATGTGTGCTGCAGGCGATCAGCCGGCCGTTCTTTTTCAATCGAAAGGGAATTGAATTCGCAGCCGGGCTTGCCTGGCACCCGGACGGCAGGCGCCTGCTGATTTCATATGGCGTCGGAGACGCAGAATCCTGGATAGCGACGGTTGATGAGGCCGACGTTCGCGCCTTGCTCGAGGAGGTGGATTTCTTGGCCAACGGCGATGTGACACCAGGCGCTGCCAAACGAAACCGTGCGGCGCGCAGCAGCACGCCCGCTGAGAAAGTTTCACTTGAACCAAGCGAGCAAACAAAACATTGCGTCGAAGGCAACGAGCAAGCGGTGCCAGTGATCACAGCAGCGGCTGAGGTGCGTTCCGAGGAGGGGGCGCGTTCCGAAGCATCGGCGCCGCGCATATTTACCAAGCACCAGACCTGGCTCTACGTCGACCCGGCTACCGGTGAACTGCGCCATGGGCCTGACGGCGGGCACCACTTCAACGTAACCTTCGTGAAGCACGGGACGCGGGGCCAGATTGTCCATGAGCACGGTAATGTCCAAAAGCCGATCGTCGCTCAGCCGGATCGTTGCTTTGTCGTTGACCGGCAAACCGCGCCTGCTGGTTCGCTGACGCCGGCCGTGTTCGAAGTGGTTGAACTCGATCGCGGCTGGGTCGGATTGAAAGCCGACGGCGTTTTCCTCTGCGCCGAGCCCGACGGGCGGCTGACGCTGTCGCGAAAAGCCTGCGGCGCCTGGGAAAATTTTCGAATTGCGGATCCGGCGCATGCGAACGAGCCGCCTTCGAATGAAGATGTGTTTCTCAAGCTTGCGCCGTTCCTGCGCGCCGCCGGTTCACCGGCCGAGCGGCGCAATTCGTCGCGCGAATTCGATGCGCGGATCGCGCCATTCCTGGATTACCGGGGCGAAGCCGCGCTGCCGCAAATTCATTGCTTTTACGAGGTGCTCTCCGAGGGCGCCGAACACCGCACCTTGATTGCCGCAACTTCGTCGATGCGGGCAGCTGGGCATCCTGTGCGGGTGTGGACCTATTCGCCGGAAAAGCTCGAATTCCTGAAAGAACGCGGCGTCGATATCCGATCCGCAGCCGACGTCGTGCCGCGTGGGGTGTTCGAGAAGGTACTCGCCGGCTCGGAGATCAGGTATTTCAGCGATATTTTCCGTTATGCGGTGCTCTATGAGCATGGCGGATTGTGGATGGATGCGGACGTTATCCTGCTCCGGCCCTTTCCATTCCGCGGCGATCATTTCTTCAATCTGCAATGGGCCAGCGGACACAGGAAGGAGCATTTCGTTTGTGGCAACGTGATGTACGCGGCGCCTTTCAGCCGCCATCTGCGGGCGCTTTACGAAATGTCTATCGAGCGCTTCTTCGGGCCGACGGGTTGGGAGTTTGGCGAGGTTGGACCTAAGCTCCTGTCGGATTACATCGCCTCGGACGCTGGAGCCGAACTCAGGGAACGCGTTTTCAGTCCGATGTTCTTCAATGCCATTGATTGGACCGAGGTCGACAAGTTCGATCAACCGATTGCGGAACTGGCGGACTACCTCAACGACGAACGGGTATTCGGTATTCATTTATGGACCGCCCGCAACGTCGCACGCGTGGGCGGGCAGAGCGCGCCGCTGATCTCGCTTCTTTCAGATCCGGTCAACAATCTCCCGACATTCACCGATCTTGCCGACCGGTTCAACACCGACAAGAACCGGCACACCGGTTGGCCCCATTGTTACGCCAGAGTGTATGATCGGCTGCTTTCGTCTCGGCGGTTTTCATTGCGAAAGCTCATGGAGATTGGGCTGTCGCGTTGGAGCCACAACGAAGCGCCATCGGTGGCGCTGTGGCAGAGCTTTTTTCCGTTCTGCCATGTGATCGGCGTCGATCTGGGCGATTTCTCCAGCCTCAACAGCAAGAGATTTTCATCTTTTGTCTGTAATCAGTCGAAGCGAGAAGAACTTCGAGGTCTAGCCGCGAAGCTCGGATCTGGCTCAATGGATGTTATAATCGACGACGGCAGCCACGCCTCGTTTGACCAGCAAGTGACTCTCAGAGAGTTGTTCCCGCTGTTGGCGGACGGTGGGTGGTATTTCATCGAAGATCTGGATTGGCAGCCGCCCGGCGAGGATGCGGGTCAGATCATGATTACAAAGCGCCTGCTGCGGGAAATCGAGCAGTATGGCGCTGCGCGCTCGGTCGACCCGCTGGGCGTGAGCGCGCTTGCCGGCCAGATGGCCGAGATATTGTTCTTCGACAGTCATTACGAGTTGAACCGCGCCAACCTGCTTGGGGGCTTGGTTGCCATCCGCAAGCGCGGCATAACGGGATTTTCCCGGTAAGGCCTCGTAAAAAAGCCGTGAGCGATCGAGGAGCACGTCGTTGAAGGTCGCGGTCTACACCATCGCCTTGAATGAAGCCGGCAACGCCGAACGTTGGGCCAATTCGGCCGTCGATGCCGATTACCGCATTGTCGCCGACACCGGGAGCACCGACGACACCGTCGAACTCTTGACCAAAGCCGGAGTGACGGTGCACCGGATCGCCGTCCGGCCGTGGCGCTTCGACACGGCGCGCAACGCCGCCATGGCGCTGATCCCGGCGGACGTCGACGTCTGCTGTACCATGGACATGGACCGTTTCCTCGAGCCGGGCTGGCGCCCAAGGCTGGAGGCAGCATGGACGCCGGAGACGACGGCGCTTTATAACCGCGTGGTGTACCGGAACAGCATCGATGATCCGGCGCCGTTGCGTGGCTGGATGGCCAAGAACTTCCACCACCGTTGGGGATACCGTTTCAATCGGCCGGTTCACGAAGCCCTCGTGTTCACTGGCGAAAAAGAAGTGGAGAGCAACAGCGACCAGATCGTGATGTGCGAGATACAGGATCTCGGCAAGGCGACCCGAAATCAGTATCTGCCGTTGATGGAACTGGCGCACAGGGAAGAACCGGCCGACGCGCAGATCTGCTTCTGGCTCGCCCGCGAATATATGTGGGCAAACCGGCATGAAGCGGCCGCCGAACTGTTGCAGCACTATCTTGCGCTTCCGTCGGCAAAGTGGACCGAGGAACGATCCGAGGCCATGCGCTACCTGGCACGCGTGCAGCCGGAGAAGAGAATGTTTTGGCTGGAACAGGCGCGAATGGAAGCGCCGCACCGGCGTGAAATCTGGCATGACCTGGCGGAGGAACTTCACAGCCAGGGCGACTGGCTCAACCTGTTCTGGGCCGCTACCCATGGGATCGAGAAGACCCGGCGCACCGGCAGTTATCTGGATGATGGGAACGTTTGGGGATTCCGGTTGTTCGATCTCGGTGCGCTGGCGTCGTGGCATTTGAATGTTATGGATCGCGCCGTGGAGTGGGGACAAAAGGCGCTTGAGTTAGACCCGGGCAATCAGCGGATCAAGAACAATTTCGATTTTTTCATTCGCCGGCGCGAAGAGGTTCGGGCAGGGAAATAACCATTGTTCACAACGTGAATTCTCATCGCACACTTTTCAAGAATCCGAGTTAGGGAGCGCGACCTTGGGAACCAATTTCGTAGCGAGACGTGTTTTGCAGGTACTCCATCGTGGAAACCTCGCAAACAAGATGTTGCAATATATGGGCGCGCTCACCCTGGCAGCCCGAATAAGAGAGTCCACAGTCGTCAATGTATCATTGCCCGAATGGGGGATTGATATACCCGACGATACACATGGCCAGGTCTTCTTTGACAACGTGGACCTCTGGCGTTGGGACCCTTTCAGGCCGCACGTGCAAGAGCTTTGCGCGATCGCAAATCAAAGCGATTCGGTCAGAATTATCATGGGTGACCATCTCCAGCGCATGGAATTTTTGATGCCCCCCGAGGCTTACAAGGGCATCTTCCCGAAAGGCGCTCCGCCTTCCCGCGTGCTGACGGACAAGGACCTGCTGATCAACATACGAACCGCGGAAATTCTTGGCGGCGTCGCACACTATCCGGTCCTCCCCATTTCCTTTTACGAGGACGTCGTTGCCAGGACGGAGTTAAACCCGGTTTTTGTCGGCCAATTGGGCGACTCGGAGTATGTGCGGCGGCTTCGGCAGCGCTTTCCGGGAGCTGAATTCATCAACAGCATGGGCGCGCGAGCCGATTTCGACTTGATCCGATCTGCGAAACACATCGTGGTTGCGGTGAGCACGTTTTCGTGGTTGGCCGCGTGGCTATCGGATGCTCACACGATCATTCTTCCTTTGACCGGGTTTTATAATCCATCGCATCATCGCGAAATTGACCTGTTGCCCGCCGATGACATCCGATATCGTTTCTTTTTATTTCCATTGAACTATGGGCTGCCGGAAGTCGAAGCGCTGGAACAGCACGAGCGGATAGCGGGCCGCTGGAAGGAAATTTCCGCAAATCAAGTTGCACTTTTGAAGACCGCGTCGCCGCTGTTGCGGGCGCCGCGCGAGACTTACGACAGCGGCCTTCCGGTGAGAATGGCGCGCGGGTCCGGAATCACCTTTGATTCTGTATGGTACGCGCACCGTTACATCGATGCCGCGATGGAAATAAGCGAGGGCTGGTTCGAAGATCCGCTACATCATTATCTGGAAATTGGCCGGCTGCGCGGATACCTTCCGACCCGCCCGATCGACGGTGTCCTTCCGCCGGATGCTACACGACCGAGCCTGGCACTTGGCACGAACCTGGCGCTTAACAAGCCAGCCACGCAAAGCTCCTGGAGCCAATGGTCCAATGGCAAGACCCCTGAAGAGGATGCCGCAAACGCGGTCAACGGAAACCCATCGAAGGAGTTTGGCTTTCACACCGCCCACGAACAAGACCCGTGGTGGATGGTGGACCTCGGAAGCATTGCATGCATACAGGGGATCCGAATATTCAATCGCGAAGGCGTGCCGGATTGGATGCAGCGGCGCGCATCGCCGCTTGTTGTGGAGATATCGAAAGATAAGGAAAGCTGGAAACTGCTCTTCCGCACCCAGCCTGGGCAGCTATTCGGTGGATACGGCGGCGGCCGTCCGTTGATATGGAGTTCCGCCGATCCTGTCGAATGCCGATTTGTCCGCATATCAATCCCACGACACGAGGCTCTGCATCTGGCCGAAGTCGAGGTCTACGGAACATTTCTAGGCGACCGCGCGCCCGCCATTGAGGCCCGACTACCTCAAGGCGAGGCACCCGCTCTTGCGCAGCCAGTCCCGGTCGCCAGCCTTTTGTCGGACATGTTGCCGAAATTTCACGCCGAAAAAGTGAAACGTGTCCTGTTCTTCGTCGGTTTCGGATGGGCATTCGGTTCAGTGCATTCCGAACTTGTCCGTTATTTGCATTCGCGAGGTATTGTTGCGGACATGCTGGACTGGTCGCGTGTATACGGGCGCGATGAAATGCGGATGATGGGCGAGTATTACGACCGCGTGGTCAGCATTCCTGGCGAAACCTGGCCGCTCACCGACAACCACGGGATTCCGCACGAAAAGATCGTCGTCATCGCCCATGGCGATTATGACTTGCGACATGCCCTGCAGGCGCGTCCTCGGGAAGAGTTCGATCGTTTTGGTGGTTTTGGTGTCATCAGCCAGTACCTGCAACAACTATCGGCAGAGCTTGGCATCAAGCGCGTTCCAAAGGTCGTCAAATATGGCGTCAATTGTAGCAGGTTTTTCACCCCGGTTGCATCGGAACTCAAGGTCGTCGGCTATGGCGGCAGCATGGAACGCAAGGATCACGAAGGGGTCGATTGGAAACGTGGCCACTTGGCCAAGGAGGCAACCGAAGCGGCGGGCCTCGTCTTCAATCCCGCCGGCCAATATCACTTTCTGGCAATGCCGCAATACTATCGACAGGTCGATGCGGTCCTGGTGACGTCGCTCAATGAGGGCTTCGGCTTGCCGGCGATAGAAGCCGCCGCCGCCGGCCGGTTGGTCATCAGCACGCCCGTCGGGGGTTTCCCGTACTTGGCGTCGCTCGGTGGGGGGATTACGGCGCCCGTGGATGCTCAAGCGTATCGAGAATTTGTTACTGAAAGTCTCAGTTACTATAGGAATAATCCGAAGGAGTACGTTCAAGCTTGCGAAAATATTCGGGCATCCGCAAAGCGGTTTGATTGGGAACACACGATCGACCAGTGGATCGAGTTGGTGGAGAATGGCAGTTCTTGATTTCGGGCTTTGGAAAGTCACGTCCAGATTGCGAATCGTCCAGCTTCGGTGCATGTGATGATGCTTCGAACCGACAAGCTCTTACCTGCATCGAACGCTGCGATCGCTATTTAGGCCGCGGCAGAACAGTCGAGCGTATGGAGATCATATTTTCCATGTCGAGAACGCGCGTGGCATAGCCGAGCATATCCAAAGCGATGAGCAGACAACCTAGTTTCTTGCCAATCCTGAAAGCTCCATCTGCGTGTTTGAACTCGAATATAATCTGTTCGGGCATTATCACCGAAAATGGGAAACTTGGAAGTAGATCAGCGTCCATTCCCTCCGTGTCTGTAAGCAGGCACTCAATTGATGAAATGCTCTCGGTTCGGATGAGGGTTTCGAACCGCATAACTTGAACTTTGATGCTCTCCATGTGATCAACTAATCGCACGTCGTGCTTTGCGGCGTGGTCTGGAAGCAGGCTGCCCAGCTGATCGCCCCATCCGTGTACGGTATTGGCTGTCTCGCTAGGGGCCAGGAAGCTGCCTTCCCCATCGACAAGTGAAATCGCGATATTGCGAAGTATAATGTTGGAATTATTGCCATATTTGGCCGCTAGCCGAGCAAACAGAAATGGAACTGGTTCAATCAGAAGAACTCGTCCTTTTGTGTTCGCAAGATCAATCATCGCCGTATTTTTGGAACCATCGTGCGCCCCTACAATCACTAGGCTGAAATGCATTGAATTCCTCACATAATTCTGCTGCGTATTGTTAGAAATGAGCCATCAACACTGTGGGGTTCGGGCGCAGGATATCGCTCGAATTCCGGCGCGCAGTGGGGCCGGTCATGGAGTAATGGGGTTGCCAGCATGGTCTTTGTACCTGTTTTTCATTATACTACAAGCGCGACATCTGTTGCTTTTCTCAGCCGCTCCAGATACCGAATCCGCCCTAACAAAGGTGACGCACCAGTTGTGGCACGCGACCCTTCTTGAATGCGGCTTGATTATCCACAAAAAACAATAACGTTGATCTCGTAAAATGCAAAATATCGAATGGCAAGTTTTAAGTCACCCGTCCCTAGAGCAGGACGGATCGGAAGCGTAAATACCAACGATTGACAAGCGAGAATGATCATGGACCGATCCGACGTGCGAGGGCCCGAACGATGACCGATGACCCTGCGGAATTGCCGCCGCGCCTGTTTACCGTACACCGCAGCGTCCTTTTCGTTGACCCAGCATCCGGTGAATTGCGCCACGGGCCGCATGAGACAAGCCCGCCCAATGTTAGGTTGGTCTGTGAGGGTCGGCACGCTCGGATTGTCAGTACGGATAGTGGTAAGGAGTGGCCGGTTGTTTGCACCGCTGGTTGCTCGCAAGCGCTTCGAGGCGGGGTACGCGAGACTGCGACTTCGTTCGAAGTTATCCCCCTTCAGCAGCGATGGATTGCCCTCAAGGCTCGCGGCCTCTTCTTGAGTGCGAATGCGGATGGGAGCGTCGCGCTTTCTGCAACTTTGTGCCGCGCGTGGGAGAATTTCCTGCCGGCCGATCCCCCATGGCGCCAGCCAGTTCTCGACAGCGGAGTCGTGCATGGGGCCCCAAGCCTTAGCATCAGCTGTATCGAGAACCGTGATCCGACCCATGCGGTCCGCGCAGTCGAGCGCACAGCAGGCTGCATAAGGGCTGAT
Source organism: Xanthobacteraceae bacterium (assembly GCA_035300505.1). Classification (GTDB taxonomy): domain Bacteria; phylum Pseudomonadota; class Alphaproteobacteria; order Rhizobiales; family Xanthobacteraceae; genus VAZQ01. The sequence continues at coordinate 17,427 of DATGVJ010000154.1, read as the reverse complement.
GCCTTATATTGGTTCAGTAATGCGCCGTTTCCAAATCGTCTCCCCGGCATAGAGGTTGTAAATATCTTGATTCCGGACTTCCGCGACTTTTTCAGTGACATCAACCAGTTATGTTTGCGTTTGATGCCGCGGGTGGTCAAAACGGACTTCAATCTCGTTGTCCAAGCCGACGGGTTTGCGGTCAATCCGCAGGCTTGGGATGACGCGTTCTGGGAATACGATTACATTGGAGCTCCGTGGCGCAAGGACGGAGGGCTCTATTGGCGCGGGCCGATCGTCGGCAATGGCGGATTTTCGTTGCGTAGCCGCAAACTATACGAGGCCTTGTTGAGCACCGAGGTCAAATGGCGGGTTGAAGATTGGGCTCATGACCCGAGACTGGAGGATCCAAATTATTACGTCACCACTGCGCAGGGCGATAAGCACCTGCCGGAGGACGTCTTGATCTGTGCCTGGTACCGCCAGCACCTGGAGCGGGAGTTTGGCATTCGTTTTTGCCCACCAGAACTTGCCGCAAGATTCAGTGTCGAAAGTCGGAGTCCTCTCACCGAATGTTGGCTCGGCCAGAGCTTTGGATTTCATGGTTTCTGGGCAGGCTCATATTATGGTTTGAGCTGGTGAGATTGGTGTCATAGGCCTTCATCAGTTTAATTCGCAATCTTCAATAGATAGAGCTGATAGAATCTCTCTGGAATGATGCGTAGCTTTCGATGAAAGCATGCGAAGAACGAGTCAATGGCGAGCTTTGGTGCCTCAACAAGTTCGCGGTCCATCGCGCCCAAGTAATCATCGCAGAAGATCAGGCCGCCCGGTTTGCAGAGATGGAACGCAAACACGAGATCTGTCAGAACGTCTGGCGCCTCATGGCTGCCGTCCACATATATGAAGTCAAATGACTCTTTCCGACCTTCAGCAACAAGGGCTGACAAGCATTCGGCGGACTGACCCTTGCGTTTTTCAAATTGAACGGCGGGGTGGCGTTGCTTTGCAATGGAAATATTCCGGTCAAACCGCGCCTCAACAATATTCATACCTTTAAGATGGGCCTCGTCACCCTCCGCCCAGGTATCCACCGCCACCAGCGAAGAGCCAGGCCTTGTTAGTAGATTTTCGATAATCCATACCGTAGACCTGCCTTCGTATGACCCGATTTCGAGCACCTTGGAGGGCGCGACTCCCGTTTGGGAAAAAACCGCGTTCCAAGCGTTGATGTTTGTGGAAAACCAATCACTCGTAAATTCATAATCAAGGTGCATGGCGCCCGAAATCCCCCCATTGAAGAGGCCTGCAAGCCTCTGCAGATTGTCCTTCACCCATTGCGGTAAGTCGGATCCGTCAGTCAGTTCCCATTGATACCCAGGCCTGTCGTAGAGGTCCGCACCACGTTGGACCAATGCCGATATGTCTATCTTGGCGAGTACCGAGGCTGTGTTGAGTTCTTGGTGAGAGAAAGCGGTAACCTTTCTTTTAATTCCAGCTTCATCAGTCAAATATGAAAAATGCCAACCAGCATCTTCAAACACGCGCGCACCAGGATGCAAGATGTTGCGGAAGCTTTGAGGGCCAATTCTGAGTGCCTCGCTTCGAATCGCAGCACAGTTCCATATCTTGCTGACCTCCGGGCCTGTGATGTTTTTGAAATTTAGAAAAAAATAATAAAAACTCAAGCGGAAAAAGAAAATCGTATGATTCTCATCGTCCCTCGCAGATGCAACAATTTCTGCGCGCGGGATTTCGTCTACGTCAGACATCAAGATGAGGTCGTAATCGGCAGCCGCACCAACACCACGTAACATTGCATTGCGTTGCCACGCTTCGCGTTCCCACGGGTTGTCCGTCTTTGGCATGTCGCTGACGACGACGTGATCAATTTTGTGGGCAAATGGCGCCATAGCAGGGTGCGTGGGGTCGAACTCGATCTGTTTAGGATTTCCGCTAAAGGTGCTGTCGGATTCGACTATGACGAATCGATCTACTACCGAATGCAATTCATGGAGACGAATCTCCAGAACGTGGAGTTCACCATTATACAACAAGCAGTCGAACACCCGCCTATTATTATCAGTCATCATGTATCGGCAATTTATGTGCCACTTGAGTCATTTAATTTGATTCAGAGGAAGGTCGGACTTCCTTTTTGGGAGTTTTCTGTCACAGCAACGCATTACGCCAACCATAAATACCATCCGAGTGCACGGCGGAGCAAATGACATTGTACCTTGTATTCTGAGCGCAGAATCAACGGATTTGCAGCGCACATTCGATTTTGAATGATGCAATGAATTGCCGATCAAATCAAGTGTTTGGGAAAGATACCGCAACTGATGCGACGGACATTGAGGCCATCCGAAAGTTCATCGCGACTACCGAACGCATGGCTGGATGCAGCCTAGGCTCTCGCTCAAGACCCTTGAATGTTCCTGGTCCATTGCAATTCCTCAAACTCAAACATGAGAATTGCTGACTGTCGTCCAACGCTCATCGCAAGCGAAGTTCTGCGATAAGCCCCGTTCCTCCTCCATCTTTCGGCAAGCCATAGGGTCCGAAGTTAGGCCAGGATACACCGCCTGTTTCGACACATTGAACAAGAGGCAGGCGGCCTCTGGAACCTGTCAGCCCGATTATTCGTTAGGAATCGCGAGATACCCATCAGACGGTCGCATCGTGATCGCTGACCTTTCGCTCACCAAGCCCTGGGTGGCTCCATGACGCTGCTTTCTCCAGCCATCGAAGTCGCAGAGACGTTGCTTTCCGCGCCCATCGAGCTTGCCGGCGATTGGGGGCACATGATCCCGCGTGCGGCCGATCAGGTGGTCGAACGGATGCGGCACGCATGTCTCGACGGCGTCCGCCTTCTTTCCGATCGCCAGCCGACCCGGCTGCGCGTCGACCGGCACGCGTCCGGGGCGCCTGCGGTCTGGCTGCACCCCGACGGGAGCAGCATGGCCTGGATCATCGTCGACATCGGCGAGCGGGCCTGGGCGCAACTTGCTTATCAGTTCGGCCATGAACTCGGCCATGTCCTGGCCAACAGCTGGCAGCCGCACGCGAAACCGATGGCTCCATGCCAATGGCTCGAGGAGGCGATAGTGGAGGCGTTTTCGCTGCGCGGGCTCGGCTGCCTGGCGGCAAGCTGGAAAGAGATTCCACCGTTCACAGGCGACAATGCGTTCGGCGACGCCATCGCGACCTATCGGGCGGATGTCATAAAGCGCTATGCCACCCTCGCCGACGAACAGGGCCTCGCACGCGACCCCGCTGCATGGTTTGCAGATCATCGCGGCGAGATCGAAGTGCCCGGTCTCAATCCATTCGCACGGGCGGCGGTTCCGGCCGTTCTTGCCGAATACGAACGCGCTCCCGCATGCGTTGAGGCGGTGGGCGCGCTGAACCGCTGGCCGGGCCGTAGCGGCGTTCCGGCTGAAGAATATATGCGCCAGTGGGAGGCGAGTTGCGCCGAGCTTGGTGCTTCGCCGCAGTTGCCGGCCCGGCTGCGGGAGCTGTTGCGAATTTCGGCAGTCCATAGGGGCTGAAATTATGGCCCGGAAGTACATGCTGCTTCGACACATTGAACCCATCAGGAGCGGTGATGGCCTGCATTTGGTTATGCGGCCCATTCGGTAGTTCTGTGCGTCCGTCGCGAGGCTTGTTCTCAATCTTCAATTGTTTGATATTGAGGGGCCCCATTGGAGACGCAGGGAATTTTCATGAGCGATATGTCCCGCATCAGAAGTCGTTATCTAAATCTATTGGAGACGGCCCTTGTTGGCACTCTTTATGGAGATCCGGGATCTCAACCCTGGTCGTCCAGGGAATTCCATCCAGACAAACGCGCATTGGGCCGCGATTGGCCGGCGCTAGCGCAGACGATGATTGGCAGCATACGCATGCGCAGCCTGCGCCACATGTGCGAGACGGTTCTGCTCGACGATATTCCGGGAGATTTCATTGAAACCGGCGTATGGCGAGGTGGCGCGTGCATCTACATGAAGGGCATCCTCGAGGCTCACGGTGACACGAGGAGGTGTCTGTTTGTCGCCGACAGTTTTCAAGGACTTCCTCCGCCGAACGCAGCAATTTATGCGGCCGATGCGGCCGATGCGGGGGACAGGCATCATACCTTCGAGCAACTGAAAGTCTCGAGAAAGGAAGTCGAGAACAATTTTAAAAAATATGGTCTTTTGGACGACCGTGTGGTCTTCCTTGAAGGGTGGTTCAAGGACACACTGCCAAAAGCGCCAATCGAGAGATTGGCCATCTTGCGCCTCGATGGTGACATGTATGAGTCTACCACGCAGACGCTTGACGCGCTTTTCCACAAGGTCTCTCCCGGCGGATTCGTCATTATAGACGACTGTTTTCTTCGGCCATGTGCACAGGCCGTAGACGATTTCCGGTTAAGGCACAACATTACTTCGCCCATGCTTCCAATTGATGGTGCTGCAACATGGTGGCGCGTGACTTAGACGAATTAGTCTATCAAAGGAATCGAGCGAAGCGGTTTTTTCCGATTTCCCCATCACCGGAGCGCCGCCGCTATATTCCCGCCGTCCACGGTCGTCACATCCGCCGTGGTTTTGAGCGCCAGCGCCTGCGCCACAAATGCCTGCGCGACGTCTTCGGCCGTCACCTCTCGGCCTAAGAGATTGCTGGTCATGTAGTCTTTTTCCGCGACCCCGCGCGCCTTCGAGCGTGAGGAGATCATCTCGTCGTTGAGCAGACCGGAGCGGATGCGGTCGGCATTGACGGCGTTTGCGCGAATGCCTTCCTGGCCGTAGTCGAGCGCATATTGGCGAACCAGAAAAAGGGTTGCGGCTTTCGGCAAGCCATAGGGTCCGAAGTTCGGGCCCGGATTGACCGCCTGTTTCGACACATTGAACAAGAGGCAGCCGCCTGTGCCCTGCGCCAGCATGATCTTGACGGCGGCTTGAGCGACCCGCTGGTGGCCGTAGAAATTGAGTTCGAAGCTCTTGCGCAGGACTTCCTCGTCGACTTCCCCGATGCGGCCCTGCCAGGCCGCGCCCGCATTCGACACCACGATATCGACGCCGCCGAAGTGGGCGGCGACCTTGTCGAATGCCTGGCGGACGGAAGCAGGGCTCGTGACATCGCAACGCACTGCGAGCGCGGTCGCATTGATCGCCTTGGCCTTGGCCGCAATTGCCGTCTCGTCGAGATCGAGCAAAGCTACCTCCGCGCCAGCGTCGGCGAAGGCCTTGGCGGTCGCGGTCCCGATGGCACCGGCGGCGCCGGTTACGGCGACGATCTGGCCGGCGAGGGGCTTTTCGATAACCTGCCCGAGCTTTGCCTGTTCGAGCGACCAATATTCCATGTCGAACATGTCGGCTTCGGAAATCGATTCAAACTGGTCGAGCGCTTCCGCATCCGTGATCGCATCGATTGCGGCCTCGGCGATATCGGCCGCGATCGCGGCATCTTTCTTGGTTCGCCCCAGGCCGAACAGGCCAAGCCCCGGCACCAAAGCGACACGAGGCAGGGGATCGAGCATGTTCTTGATGCCGCCGACGCGCGCGTTGTTGCGCGTGAAGTAGGCCTTGTAATAGTCGATGAAGGCGGCGGCGGCTTTTTGCGTCACGCGCTTGAATTCCGTCGGTTTGGATTCCAGCGGCGCGGGCGTGATCAGGGGCCAGTTCTTGGTGCGTATGGTGTGGTCGGGAGTGGCGACACCGGCGCGGCCGTAGCGGGCCAGTTCCTCGCCGTTGACGTAATTGAGGACCGCAGGCGAGTTTCGGAAATCGAGGATCTGCCGGCGCCATGCGCCCTCGGTCTTTTCATCCTTGAGGCTGCAGGCCCCGCGCAGGATCGGTGCCACTTCGCTCAATGGCGCGAGCTGTTGCGCTATTTTGCCGGCGACAAAGACCGATTTGCGATTAAGCGTCAGCCGGCCTTCCGCGAGCGTGACCATGAGGATCATCCGCTCATAGGCTTCGCGTGCCGTGTCGCCGAAGGTGAAAATGCCGTGCTTGAGCAGGATCAGGCCCTCGACCTTGGGCCGCAGCGCGAAGATTTCGGCAGCCTGCTTGGCGAGCGCAAACCCCGGCATGACGTAGGGGACGAGCCCCATGCGGTTGCCATAAAGCTCCGCACAGATGAGCGGACCGTCCGGCTGGTCGACGAGGCTGAGCACCGCCGTCGCATGGGTGTGATCGATGAACTTGTGCGGCAGGAAAGCGTGCAGCAGCGTCTCGACGGATGGATTTGGAGCGGAAGGATCAAGGAGGTTTTCGCGCTGGATGCGCACCATGTCGGGATCGGAGAGGGCATCGCGCTTGCGCAATTTGCGCAGGCGATCAAGCCGCACGGCGGGCAGGCCGGCCGGTTCGATCGTTGCCATGTCGCCACCGGAGCCCTTGACGCAAAGCACTTCGACCTGTTCGCCCAGAAGATCGTTCATCACGATCTTGACCGAGGTGTTGCCGCCGCCATGCAGGACGAGGCTTCGCTCGCGCCCGAGCAGGCGTGTCGTATAGATGCGCTGCGCCAGATCGGCGCCGAAGCCCTGCTGCCCATAGCGATCGATCGTCGCCCGAACGTCCCGATCGACCCATTCGCTCTTCATCAGGATTTGGCCCCACAGACGCCAGTTACTTGTGGGGTCTTGTAGCCCGGGTTGAGCCCTTGCGAAACCCGGGTTTCGGCATGCCTCGCCTTTACACGCGCGTAAACGCGCTTTTGGCGCGTCTTTAGACGCGCGTAAACGCTCTTATGAAGATCGCTCGACCCCGGGCTAATGGCTGCGTCATCTAAACGAAGGACTTTCGTAGATTCTATGGGGTGGCGGGTCTTCGGCGGCTTGCGCCGCTGTGCCTGCCCGGCTCTCTCCACGGGTGGGCTGGCGAGGGGGCACGAACCGATCTTTCCGCGTATGCGGCCCGCCGGGCGGGCACAGCGGCGCAAGCCGCCGAAGACCCGCCCGTACGAAGAAAGGTTTTGTGATCCCTTCAGCTAATTGAAGCACTCCACTAGCCCTTGCCGAGCGCCCGCTTGCTCCACCAGCCCGCGCGCCGCGGCCGGTCGGTCTCTGCGCTGTCGGATGAACTGGTCACGACCACGACAGGTTCTGGCAACGGAGTAATAGCGTCCGGAACCGGCGCGGCAGTATCGCTAGGGAAGGCCGTGGGTGCCCGCTCCCGTACTGTCGAACGCCGTCGCGACGGTTCCTTCGGCACGGGCACGGGCTCCGGTTGAGGTTCAACGACTTGAGGTCCAACGACTTGAGGTTCAATGGCTCGGGTGGACCCAGGATGCGCGGAGACCGTCGTTTCGGCCTGCGCCGGCCGTTCAGGCACCGGCGAGTGAGCATGTGTCGTCATTTCCGGCTGCGTTGTCGGCAACGCCATTTCAACCGGCTGTGCCGCAGCGGGCTCCCAAGAGTGAACCGACGCGTGAGCCGACGGCTGGGCGACCGGTGGCGGCGCGAGTTCAAACTCGCGTTGCGCGTCGGCGACGCGATGCTGCGCGTCGACGTGATGCACCTCATCGACGTGATGCTCTTTATCGGCGCCATGCAACTCATCCGTAGCGCCGGCGGCCGTGCCGTTGGTCTGTGGTACTTCGTCCTCGCGATCGCGCCGGTTGCGCCGGCCACCGCGCCGGCCGCGCCGCCGCCGCCGCGCTTCTGCGTCGGCGTCGGCATTCGGCCCTTGGTCCTGCGCGTGGACGCGCTCTTGCCCCTCGTTGGGCTCCTGCTCGGAAACCTTTGCGTGGAATTGGGCCGTTACTTCACCAGGCTGTTCCGCCGGTTCTGGTTGACCGTTCATCTCGTTATGCCGGGCAGCGGCAGGCTGATCCGCGGCAAGACCACTGTCCTGGTCTCTGTCCTGTTCTTGGGGACGTTCGTGCGGCTCGCGTTGATCACGGGGTTCGTCACCACGGCGACCGCGTCGGCGCCGGCGCCGGCGACTGCCCCGCTCACCCGCCTGGGGCGCGCCATCGTGCGACGAGATGCGATGCCCGGCCGCTTCACCGGCCGTTGCCGCCGCGCCATGTTCATCCGCCACCAACGTCGCGCTTTCCTCGCCGTCGGCTTCCTCTGCGGAACTGTCTTCGTCTTCGAACGCTTCGTCGTCGTCGAAATCATCATCTGCAACAGGCGGTACGGTAGCCGGCACCGATGCCGCAATGGCCTTGGCCTCTTCGACGGTGTGGACCAGTTCGCCCTTCTCGATCACGTAAGACACTTGCGCGCCCATGCTGGCATCGGAAGTGACCGTGATGGCGATCTGGAAACGCTCTTCGAGCATGCGCAGATGCGCCCGTTTCTGATTGAGCAGGTAAAGCGCGATCTCGTTGCGGGTGCGCACGATGATATTGTGCGTCGCGCCTTTGAGCAGCGTTTCTTCGAGCGCGCGCAGGAGCTGCAACGCGACCGATGAGACTGAACGCAAGTGGCCCGTGCCGCCGCAATGCGGACAGTTCTCGGTCGAGCTTTCCAGCACGCTCGAGCGAATGCGCTGGCGCGACATTTCGAGCAGCCCGAAATGTGAAATATGGCCAACCTGGATGCGCGCGCGGTCGTGCTTGAGCGCATCCTTGGTACGGCGCTCGACGGTCCGATTGTTGCGCTTCTCGTCCATGTCGATGAAATCGATGACGATCAGCCCGGCCAGGTCCCGCAGGCGAAGCTGGCGGGCGATTTCATCAGCCGCTTCCATGTTGGTTTTGAGCGCGGTGTCTTCGATGTGGTGTTCGCGCGTCGCGCGGCCTGAATTGACGTCGATCGCAACCAGCGCTTCGGTCTGGTTGAGCACGATGTAGCCGCCGGAGCGCAGCTGCACCACGGGTTGGAACATGGCGTCGAGCTGGCTCTCGATACCAAAGCGCGTGAAGATCGGAAGCGTATCGCGAAACGGTTTGACGGTCTGGGCGTGGCTGGGCATGAGCATGCGCATGAATGTCTTGGCTTCCCGATACCCATCTTCGCCCGCGACCAGGATTTCGTCGATTTCCTTGTTGTAAAGATCGCGGATGGACCGCTTGATCAGGGAGCCTTCTTCGTAGACCAGCGTCGGGGCCGTCGAATTCAGGGTCAGGTCGCGCACCGTCTCCCAAAGCCGCAGCAGATATTCGAAGTCGCGCTTGATCTCCATCTTGGTGCGGGCAGCGCCAGCGGTCCGCAGGATCACGCCCATGCCGTCGGGGACTTCCAGTTCCTGTGCGAGGTCCTTGAGCCGCCGGCGATCCTGCGCGTCGGTGATCTTGCGGCTGATGCCGCCGCCGCGCGCGGTGTTCGGCATCAGCACCGAATAGCGTCCGGCGAGAGACAGATAGGTGGTCAGCGCCGCGCCCTTGGTGCCGCGTTCTTCCTTGACGACTTGCACCAGCATGACCTGTCGGCGCTTGATGACCTCTTGGATTTTGTACTGCCGGCGCGGGCGGGTCGTGCGCTCGGGCATTTCTTCCATGGCGTCGGCGCCGCCCACGGATTCGACGAATTCATCCTCGCCGTTGCCGCCATTGTTCGAAACTTCAATGACATTGCCGCCGTCGGCGACAGGATCGATTTCGCTCAGCGTGCCCGAGGCGCTTTCGCTGTCTTCATCATGGTGATGGTCGTGGTGTTGATGATCGTGGGGACCGTGTTCGCGTTGATGATACTCCTCCCCATGAACATCGCTGCCCGAGCGCGGCATCGGCTCGGCCGCTGCGCTGGTTGCAAGATCGCCGAGATTGATTGGCGTATTCGCCGCAGGGGATTGCGCAAAATTGCCGGTGGCCGGCATTTCGTGGAGAGCCGTTACCTCATCGTGGGAGATCGCCTCGTGTTGTGGCGTGGTCTCGTGTGGCGTCCTCTCATATGGCGTCGTTTCATGGGTGTGGCCATGGCCGGCCGCGGCAGGTGGCTCTGCGGCAGGCGAATCTGACCCTGGTGAACTTGCGTCAATTGAACCAACTGAATGTGAACCAAGTGAATCTGTGGGCTCACTGGCCGCAGCCGTCGGTGCTTCCGCATGATCGGAAGATTCGATCGGATCACTTTGGACGGCTTCGTCTCTGCGGTGCGCGCCACGTTCACGCTGGGCGCGGCGGCCGGCACGATGATCGGCCTCGGCATCGGCAGCGCGCGCAGCGCGCTCTTCCTCGTCGATCAGGGCCTGCCGGTCGGCGACCGGGATCTGATAGTAGTCCGGATGAATTTCGCCAAAAGCCAGGAAGCCGTGGCGGTTGCCCCCATAGTCGACAAAGGCGGCCTGTAGCGACGGCTCGACGCGCGTCACTTTGGCCAGATAGATATTACCGCGAAGTTGTTTACGATTGGCGGATTCGAAGTCGAATTCTTCGACACGATTGCCGCGCAGAACGACCACCCGGGTCTCCTCCGTGTGGGTCGCATCGATGAGCATTTTGTTTGCCATTGACAAATCTCTTGACCGCAGGCGCAAACGCGCTCGGCCCGCGGCGCCCTGTGGGCGGCACGATCCGGCGCCACATGACGCCTGCCTGAGTAAGGTTGATTGGATGGGCCGATGCGGCGAGACTCGACAGGATGTCGCCCGATGACGCACCGTCCAAAATAGCGTCGCTCGGCGACGCGCGGTGGATGCGATGGTGATTCGGTTTCTCGACGCACGCAGTTGACATAATTGTTGGCCTCAATGGCCCGTTGGTTGGCTTCGTTGGCCCAGTGACGGGGCGGCAGAACCTAAGACGCAAGCACGCTCTATAAGCAAACGTACCAGTACCGTAAGCACGAGCACTTAAGGAACAAGCCCCTTAAGGCACGGCCGCTATCCTCAAAGCTGACTGCCGTTGACGGGCCACATGCCACATGAACAGCTCGTCACCGGAGGGGCTGACCACCGGTGCATCAAGCAGCCACAGGAGCCATGCCCCCGCGCGATACCGGTCGAACTATACATGGGCATCGGCCCGATCGTCCGCCACCGTTGATGTGCACATCACATACCGCACAAAGCGATTCTGCACCAAACGATTCTGTACAAAGCGTTTTTGTACAAGTGGCGAACTGCTGGTCCCCTTAAAGCCGCCTTCCTCGTGCGTCGGGAAGCAGCGCCCCCAAGGGATTTGCCGGATGCCCGAACGCGGCGCGACCGGAACACTGTCAGCCTGTCCTTATTACGGCCGCTTGCCGAGGATAGCAAGGACATGAATTTTGGTGGCTTCTCTTAAGTGGTGATTAACCATAGCCGCCTAATGGAATATCAAAGGCCCCTGGGGGACGGGATGTCGATTCACACAGCAACTTTTGCTGCATTTTGTGCCGCGGCGCTTCTTGGCCCCCTTTACTTTGGGGGGCTGGCCGGCGGATCGGCTTATTCGGCGCCCGCGGACGCGGCTGCAAGTGCGCTTTCGAACGAGGTTCCCGTTGCCATCGATGCCCGGCTTGGAGGGGATGAGACCCAGACGCGTCTAGTGGTTGATCTCAGTCACAAAATAAATCTTAGCGTGTTCACGCTTGCGAATCCATTCCGCGTGATCATCGATATGCCGCAAGTGGCCTTTCAGTTGCCCGCCAAAACCGGGGAGACCGGCCGGGGGCTCATCAAGGCCTTTCGGTATGGCCTGGTCATGCAAGGCGGGTCACGGATGGTCATTGATCTCGCGCGTCCGTCCCGGGTCGACAAGGCCATTGTGCTCGATCGTGCCAATGGCCAGCCGGCGCGCCTCGTGCTGGAACTCACGGCGGTCGACCGCGAGGCATTTCTGCGATCCGCGGCGCTCGAACGTCGCAAATCCGAACCATCTCGACCAAGGAAAGAACCAGAGGCGGATGTTCGAAGCGGTGGCGATCCGCGTCCACTCATCGTAATCGATCCCGGCCACGGTGGACCCGACAATGGAACCCGGCTTGCGCCAGCCGACAATCCCGAAAAAGCGATTGTCCTCGCATTTGGCCAGACCTTGCGCGACAAGCTGGAAAAGACCGGCAAATACCGCGCCGCCCTGACCCGCAGCGATGACACCTTTGTGGCGTTGGCCGATCGGGTGAACCTCGCACGGGCGCGTCACGCCGCACTGTTCGTGTCAATCCACGCCGACGCGTCCGCGCGCCAAAATGGCCGTGCCGACAGCGAAGCCCAAGGTGCCACCATCTACACTTTGTCGGAAACCGCCTCTGACGCCGCCGCAGCGCGTCTGGCGGAAGACGAAAACCATTCTGACGTGATCGGCGGGCTCGACCTGTCTACCGAGCCCAACGATGTTGCCGACATCCTGCTTGACCTGGCGCGGCGCGAAACCAAAACCTATTCGGTCCAAATCGCGCGTTCGCTTGCAAATGAGATGCGCGCCGTCACGCGGTTGCATAAGGAGCCGGTGAAATCAGCGGGATTCCGGGTGCTCCGGGCGCCCGATATTCCGTCGGTATTGATCGAACTTGGCTATGTGACGAACGTTCAGGACGTCAAATCTCTGACTTCGGACGCCTGGCGCGGGCGGATGGCCGACGCCATGGTGAGGTCAATTGATACATTTTTCACCACCCGTATGGCCGGTTCCGGGCAACGGAGCGGGCGCAACTAGTGGAGAGGTATAAATGGTCTCAGATTCAACACAAAACCCGGTAAATCATTCATGGCGAGATGGCTGGGGGTTTGGAGCATCCCACTATAGTATTGGCGCTTGGCGCCATGGTAAATATGAGCCATGAACTGTCACAATGGCTGCATAGGCTTGTGACCATTGATAAGGGGACGGCGCGACGGTTGATCTGGACGCCGCCGATAGGGCGACGACTAGACCGACGGCGGGGACGACGGGGACAACGGCCATGAAGCGTTTGTTGCGGTTTCTCGGTTGGGCATTTACCGTCGGGACGATCCTTTTTCTCGGCAGTGTCGCAGTGGGCGGCGGGATGCTGTGGATGTTCTCGCGGGAGCTTCCCGACTATTCGCAGCTGCAGGATTATGAGCCGGCCGTGATGACGCGCGTGCACGCCTCGGATGGTGCGCTGCTCGCCGAATATGCCGCGCAGCGTCGGCTCTATCTGCCGATCCAGGCAATCCCGAAGCTCGTGCTCAACGCCTTCATTTCGGCCGAGGACAAGAATTTCTACGACCACAACGGGCTCGACTATAGCGGCATGGCGCGCGCCGCCATGTCCTATGCGCAGAATTTTGGCAGCGGACGGCGGCCCCAAGGCGCGTCCACCATCACCCAGCAGGTTGCCAAGAACTTCCTGCTTACAAATGAACTGTCGATGTCGCGCAAGGTCAAGGAAGCGCTCCTGGCGTTGAAGATCGAGCGCACCTTCTCCAAGGAAAAGATACTCGAACTCTATCTCAACGAGATCTATCTGGGCATCGGGGCTTATGGCGTCGCCGCGGCGTCATTGCTTTATTTCGATAAATCAGTGCACGAACTGACAGTGGCGGAGGCCGCCTATCTGGCGGCCCTGCCAAAGGGCCCGAACAATTACCATCCATTCCGCCGGCGCGACGAAGCTATCGCGCGACGCAACTACGTCCTCGATCGCATGCTGGAGGACCGGCATATTACCGCCTCGGAAGCGGACCGCGCCAGGAAGGATCCCTTCAAGGTCACGCAGCGGCCGACCGGGACGTACATCTTCGCTGCCGAATATTTTGCCGAAGAAGTTCGTCGCTACATCTTTGACAATTACGGAGAAGACAAGCTGCTCAAGGGCGGACTGTCGGTACGCACCACACTCGACCCGAAGATGCAGGTTCTGGCGCGCAAGACATTTACCGAGGGCCTGGTGCGCTTCGACGAAACGCAGGGCTATCGCGGCGCCGTCAGCCGGGTTGAACTTGCCGGTGACTGGGGTGTGAAGCTGGCCGAGGTCAAGGCGCTGGGCGACATTGCGCCCTGGCGGCTGGCTGCCGTCCTTGAAGTCACGGATCAATCGGCGCGCATCGGAATCCAGCCTGGGCGCGAGCCGGGCGGCGCCGTCTCAAAAGACCGCGATACCGGCATCATACCGCTCGAGGGACTCAAATGGGCCAAACCCGTCTGGGGGCCCATGAAGGGCAAGGTCCCGACCAAAGTGACCCAGGTACTCGAAGTTGGCGATGCCATCTATGTCGAACCGCTCGCCGGCAAGGATGGCCAATACAGGCTGCGGCAGGTGCCGGAGATTGCCGGTGGCATGGTTGCCATGGACCCCATGACGGGGCGGGTGCTCGCCATGGTCGGAGGGTTCTCTTACGACCAGAGCCAATTCAACCGTGCAACGCAAGCCCAGCGCCAGCCCGGTTCGTCTTTCAAACCGCTGGTCTATGCGGCGGCGCTTGACAACGGCTACACGCCGTCGTCGGTCGTGCTCGACGCGCCGCTTGAGGTCGATACCGGCAGCGGCGTGTGGCGGCCGGAAAACTACGAGGGCAAATTCTTCGGTCCATCGACGCTGCGCTTCGGTCTTGAACGCTCGCGTAATGTCATGACGGTGCGGCTGGCTCAGGATCTCGGCATGCCGCTGATCAGCGAATATTCGCGGCGCTTCGGGATATACGATAATCTGTCGCCGTACCTCTCGCTCTCGCTCGGCGCCGGCGAAACTACGCTGATGCGCATGGTGGGCGCCTATGCGATGTTTGACAACGGCGGCAAGAAGGTGCAGCCGACCTTGATCGACCGCATCCAGGACCGCTACGGCAAGACGATCTATCGGCACGATCAGCGCGAATGCAAAGGCTGTACCGCGACAAAATGGGAAAGCCAGCCGGAGCCGACGCTTATCGACCGCCGCGAGCGTGTGCTCGATCCAATGACCGCCTATCAGATCACTTCGTTGATGGAAGGCGTGGTCCAGCGCGGCACCGGTACGGCCGTCAAGGAAGTCGGCAAGCCGATCGCTGGCAAGACCGGCACAACCAACGAAGAAAAGGATGTCTGGTTCATCGGCTTTTCGCCCGACCTGGTGGTCGGCGTCTATCTGGGATTCGACAAACCACGCCATATCGCGGATCGCGCCAGTGGCGGCACGCTGGCGGCGCCGATCTTCAGGGATTTCATGAAAATCGCGCTCGCAGACAAGCCCGCTGTGCCGTTCCGCGTGCCTGCCGGCATCAAGCTCATTCGCGTTGATCCGCGCACCGGCATGCGCTCAAGTACCGGCGCGATCCTTGAAGCCTTCAAGCCCGGTACCGCACCGCCCGACGGCTATTCGACGGTCGGCGTGACCGATGCCGAAGGACGGCCGATCGGCGTGTCCCAGGAGGCCGATCGGATGATCGGTTCCGGCAGGCCCGGCGGGTTGTGGTAGCGGCTTGTGCCGGCCTGAAGTGCCGCCTGCAAGCTCTGTCGCTCCCGACTATTGGGTTGCGCCACGGCAACGCAATCGTTAGATCATGATCGAAACAAGTTCGATTGCGGCATGCCACAATAAGACATGCCACAACAAGAATTGCCGCATCAGGAATCATCATGCGCGCGGAAACACAAACTCTCGTCGATGAAATCAAGCAGTCGGTTGTACTGCTGAGGAGGCATCTTTGACTTCGACACGGCGCATGCGCGCTTGGCGGAGCTCAATGCGGACGCCGAAGATCCCAATCTCTGGAATGACCAGCAACGCGCCCAGCGCGTGATGCAGGAGCGCACGGCGCTCGAAGACCAGCTGTCGTCCATCGGGCGGATCGAGCACGAACTCGACGATCAACTCGCCATGATCGAACTCGGCGAGGCCGAGAAAGATCAGCCGACCATCGCGGACGCCGAGGAGGCCCTGGGCCGGCTCAAAGCTGAAGTGGCGCGGCGCGAGCTCGAAGCGCTGCTCTCCGGCGAGGCCGATTCCAACGACACTTATCTTGAAGTCCATGCCGGGGCAGGTGGCACGGAGAGCCAGGACTGGGCGAACATGCTCTTGCGCATGTACACCCGCTGGGGCGAGCAGCATGACTACAAGGTCGAACTTCTTGCCGAGACGCAGGGTGAAGAAGCAGGCATCAAGTCCGCGACCATTCAAGTCAAGGGGCGCAATGCCTACGGCTGGCTCAAGAGCGAGAATGGCGTGCATCGCCTGGTGCGCATCTCACCGTTCGATTCGAATGCCCGCCGTCACACGTCCTTTGCAAGCGTAAACGTCTATCCGGTGATCGACGACCGGATCATCGTCGACATCAAGGAAGCCGACGTGCGTACCGATACGCTGCGCGCGAGCGGGGCAGGGGGACAGCACGTCAACAAGACCGAGTCGGCTATCCGCCTCACCCACATCCCGACCAATATCGTGGTCTATTGCCAGACCGACCGTTCCCAGCATCGCAACCGTGCCCAGGCCTGGCAGATTTTGCGCGCGCGGCTCTACGAGCGGGAGCTCAAGATTCGCGAGGTGCAGGCTGCCGCCGACCAGGCCGCCAAGACCGACATCGGCTGGGGCCATCAGATCCGCTCCTACGTGTTGCAGCCCTACCAGATGGTGAAGGATCTGCGCACCGGCGTGCAGACCTCCGACACGGGTGGCGTCCTCAACGGCGATCTCGACCCTTTCATGGCGGCAGCCTTGGCGCAGAAGGCATTTGGCACGGCGCCGGCTCAGGTGGAGGATGTGGAGTAAGATCGGTCACGCGGCGGCCGCCGTCGGCAGAGCGCACTGCGCAAGCGTCTTCTGCCAGGCCGGCAGCGCTGTCAGCGTCGCGTGCCAGCGCTTGATTTCGCCATAGGATTCGACCGGGAGGTGCGCCATATTGGCAAGATTGAGGGGAGCGCCGAGTGAAAAATCTGCAATCGTGAGCGTGTCGCCGGTGACGAAACGCTTGCCTTTGAGCTGGTCATCAAGAACCTTTGCGGCGCGATGGAACAACTCCGCGCCTTTGGCCAGCGCGGCCGGATCGGCTTCGTTGCTCTTGAGCACGACGGGCTTCACGACGTTCTCAAAAAGGAAGATGGCGCAAGCGGGATCCCAATGAGCAAGATCCCAGAATTGCCAACGCGTCACGTCCAGGTGTTTGTTTTCGTCTCTCGGCAGGAGGCCACTCTCCGGTTTCTTCATGGCGAGGTATTGCTCAATCGCATTTGATTCCCAAAGAATATACTCACCCTCTTTCAGCACCGGCATACGCATGTTTGGATTGAGCGCGGCAAATTCCGGATTCTTGTGGTCGCCTTTGACCAGATCGACGAATCGAAGATTCGTGTCGATGCCAAGGTGGTTCGCCAACGCCATCACCTTGAAGGCGCGCGGGCTCGGAGGGAATACGTAAAGTTCAATGGTCATGATCTGCTCCTGTGGTTCGCAATTGCGGTGATGAGTGATCGAGTAATTCTGCCGTGCGAGGGCTCACGTGGCCTCAGCTTGCTGTTTGTAGAACTCCAGCAGTTTGGGCCAGCCGCCATCGACGTCCTTGCGCATCTTCTCGCCTGCCTCGGCGCCCATCTGCTCGAACTTGCGGTGTTCGAGTTCCACGCGGGTCGCGTTCGCGCCATCCGCGACGAATCTGACTTCCACCTCGGAACTGACGGTCGTGTCCGGCTTCCACTGGCTGT
>DATGVJ010000153.1:0-3765 GCA_035300505.1 Xanthobacteraceae bacterium | reverse complement strand
TGGCGTCGGCAATCTCTGGGGAACACTGGTTGGTGCTTTGACGCTTGGGATTGCCAACAAGTTTCTCGAACCGGTCGCAGGCGCCGTGCTTGCCAAGATTGCAATCCTCGTGCTCATCATATTGTTCATCCAAAAGCGGCCGCGTGGGCTATTTGCCTTGAAAGGCCGGGCGGTCGAGGCATGAACATGAAGGTCGCCTTCCCGCTCTCCCGCATTTTCGATCGTACCTCGACTGTTTTCGTGCTGTTGCTTGCCGCGATTGCAATCGCGGTGCCGCTCCTCAATCTTCTGGTACCGGCCGCGTCACCGTTCCATATATCGAGCTATCTCGTCGCGCTGTTCGGCAAGTATCTCTGCTATGCGATCCTGGCGCTCTCCATCGACCTCATCTGGGGTTATTGCGGCATCCTGTCGCTAGGACACGGCGCGTTCTTTGCCCTCGGCGGCTATGCCATGGGCATGTACATGATGCGCCAGATCGGCACGCGCGGCGTCTACGCAAATCCGATCCTGCCCGACTTCATGGTGTTCCTGAATTGGCCCGAACTACCGGTCTACTGGTACGGCTTTCAGTATTTCGCTTATGCGCTCCTGATGGTCATCCTGGTGCCGGGCGTGCTCGCTTTTGTGTTTGGCTGGTTCGCATTTCGAAGTCGTGTCACCGGGGTTTATCTCTCCATCATCACCCAGGCGCTGACGTTCGCGCTGCTGCTCGGGTTCTTCCGTAATAATTTTGGATTTGGCGGCAACAACGGCCTCACCGATTTCAAGGATATCCTGGGGTTCAACGTGCAGGCGCCGGGAACACGCGCCGCCCTGTTCGCGATTTCGGCGCTTTCACTGATGATCGGCTTCATCATCTGCCGCGCCATCGTTGCCTCGAAACTCGGTAAGGTGCTGATTGCCATTCGGGATGCCGAGACGAGGACGCGTTTCCTCGGCTATCGGGTCGAATCCTATAAATTGTTTGTGTTCACCCTGTCGGCGTGCATGGCGGGCGTCGCCGGCGCGCTCTATGTGCCGCAAGTCGGCATCATCAATCCAAGCGAATTCTCGCCGGCCAATTCGATCGAAGCGGTGATCTGGGTCGCGGTCGGCGGCCGTGGAACACTCATCGGAGCCGCGCTCGGCGCCGTTCTTGTCAACTACGCCAAGACCACGTTCACGAGCGGCGTGCTCGCACCCTACTGGTTGTTCATGCTCGGCGGGCTCTTCATCGCCGTGACGCTGCTGTTGCCCCGCGGAATTGTCGGGACCGTTCAATATTGGATGGCGCAACGGCGCGCGCATATGGCGGCTGGCGAAGACAGTGCAGGAAATGGTGGAGCCGCAAACGGAACCGCAGACCCTGCGCCGCGACCGGCCCAGTGAGGAACTTTGATGGCCGAACCCACAACCAGGTCGATGCTCTACCTCAACGGCGTCACGGTCTCATTCGATGGCTTCAAGGCGCTCAACAACCTGTCTTTTACCGTTGAGGCGGGCGAAATGCGCGCCATCATCGGCCCCAACGGTGCCGGCAAGACCACGATGATGGACATCATCACGGGCAAGACCCGGGCCGACGTAGGCGATGTTTTCTTCAACGGTCAGTACGACCTCGCCAAGCTCGACGAGACCCAGATCGCCGAACTCGGTATCGGCCGCAAGTTCCAGAAACCGACCGTCTTCGACATGCATACGGTCGAAGACAATATACTGCTCGCCCTCAAGAATGACCGGCGACCATGGGCCACCTTGTTCTTCGGCGAAACCGCCACGGACGACAGCCGCATCGAAAAAATCTTGAGCATTGTGCGGCTTGGTGCGTTGCGCGACCGCGTCGCCGGAAGTCTCGCGCACGGACAGAAGCAATGGCTTGAAATCGGCATGCTGCTTGCCCAGGAACCCAAACTCCTGCTTGTCGACGAACCAGTTGCCGGCATGACCGACGCAGAAACCCGGCAGACCTCGGAACTCCTCCGGGAGATCAACCGCGACCGCACTGTCATCGTGGTCGAGCACGACATGGCCTTCGTGCGCGACCTCGGCGTCAAGGTCACCTGTCTGCACGAAGGCACGGTACTTGCCGAGGGATCAATCGATCAGGTCTCCGCAAATGAACGCGTCGTCGAAGTTTATCTGGGACGATAGCCATGCTCGATGTCAATTCCGTTGATTTGCACTACGGCGCCGCCCAGGCACTGCGCTCGGTCTCGCTCACGGCGGAGCCCGGCAAGGTGACCTGCGTGTTGGGGCGCAACGGGGTCGGCAAGACGAGCCTGCTCGACGCGCTCGCCGGGCAGCATCCGATCACCAGAGGCACGATCACGTTCGACGGCAACGACCTCACCCGCCTCAAACCTTCGGAACGCGCACGGCGCGGCGTCGCCTATGTGCCGCAAGGCCGCGAGATCTTTCCGCTGCTGACCGTAGAAGAAAACCTCAAGACCGGATTTGCTCCCCTGCGACGCGAGGACCGCACCATCCCGGATGATGTCTTTTCACTATTTCCCGTCCTCAACGGCATGTTGAGCCGGCGCGGCGGCGACCTCTCCGGCGGCCAGCAGCAGCAGCTCGCCATCGGCCGGGCGCTCGTCATGCGGCCAAAGCTTCTCCTGCTCGATGAACCCACCGAGGGCATTCAGCCTTCGATCATCAAGGATATCGGCCGCGCCATCGCGTATTTGCGCAATCTCGGCCAGATCGCGATTGTGTTGGTCGAGCAATATCTCGACTTCGCGCGCGAACTCGGCGACAACTTCGTGGTGATGGACCGCGGATCAATCGTTTTCTCCTGCACGCGCGAGACCATAGACGAGGCCGCGCTCAAGCGCGCCATGGCCATCTAGGGACTTGTTCGTAGTTCCGCCTTCACGGCGGCTTCGCCGCGGGCGGCTCTTTCTTTAAGGCTCGCGATTATAGGCCGCGTAAACGCGGAACTACGAACTGCAGCGCCCCAAATCGTAGCACTTATTGTTGTTGTCATCGCCGCGTGATCGCGATCCTGATCGTCTCCTCCGGCGCTATCGGCCGCGACGAAGCTTCCGACCACGTCGGCGCAGCGGCGAAATCCTCCCGCGTCATCTCAAGTGCCACGATCTGGCGCGCCAGGATCGCCACGACCTCGATCGGAACCGGTACCAGGCGTCCACCCCAGCCAAAGAACCGGCCATTGTTCACAATCAGCTGGATCTTGCCCGCGGGGGTTCGCACGACATGGCGTACGTAACCGATCGTAATGTCGTCGTAGTCAAGCACCGGTAACCCGACCAGGAAACCGGCCTTGGCGGGCTGGGGGAACCGCCGCCGCATCTGTTCCTCGGGGGACAGCTTCACTTCTTCCTTCGACTCGACCGGCTTCATCTCCTGCGGATCGGAATGGGCCCCTCCCTGCGCCATGACGACCGGAGCCGCGGGACGGACTTCCTGCGCATGCGGACCGACCCCAAGCGGGAAAAGGCTGAAGCCAAACAAAGCGAGCATAAGCGCGGGTCTTTTCATTCGATTTACCATCGTTGCACCTCCAATAGGCTTGTGACAGCCTTTTCACGGGTTGGCACGGACTTGCGAGCGCGGGTCGGCGGCACCTGCATTACATCGTGCCGCAACTCCTTGATCCCGACTTGTCACGGTATACGTCGCTTCGACCCAAAATGTTTCATGACGCGTTGTAACAACGCACCCGAATTCAACGAACCCTTCATTGGGCCGGCTATTTCCGGCACGCCACACATATCGACAGGGAGATTCCCAATGGGGTCGGGGACCGGCAAGTCACAAGCG
>DATGVJ010000152.1:0-8630 GCA_035300505.1 Xanthobacteraceae bacterium | reverse complement strand
TCCGCAGGGTCTGTTTCCGAAGGTGCGCGAATGAATGCGCGTGTCACCTTCGCCACACCAGGAAGCCGCGTCGTTCAAGCCGTTGTGGCAGTTGCGGTCGTGGTGCTGGCGGCGGCTCCCTATTGGGGCGGCCGTGACGATTTGCGGCTGCTCGCGGAGATCTATTCCTATGTGGCGCTTGCAAGCCTGTGGAATCTGCTTGCCGGCTATGCGGGTCTGGTCTCGGTTGGTCAGCAGGCCTATGTGGGATTTGGCGCCTATGCGCTGTTTCACCTTGCGATAAACGCGGGCCTGTCGCCGCTCTTGGCGATACCGATTGCCGGCCTGATGGCGGCGATTGTGTCGCTGCCGGTCGCGGCGTTGATTTTCCGCTTGCGTGGGCACTACTTTGCGATCGGTACATGGATCGTGGCTGAGGTGTTTCGCCTCCTCGCTTCGCAGTTGTCCGTGCTCGGCGGCGGCTCGGGCTTGAGCCTGCCGGCGGGTGTCGTGACGGGGATCGCGCAGACGCGCCAGGCGCGCGAGTTCCTGATCTACTGGATCGCGCTCGGGCTTGTGGTTGGGGTGGTGGGGCTCATCGTGTGGCTGTTGCGTTCGCGCTTTGGCTTGGCGCTCAAGGCGATCCGCGACAATGAACTCGCCGCGCGAAGCAATGGCATCGATATCCTGCGCGTCAAATTTGCGGTCTATGTCGTTACCGCGTTTGGCACCGCGATGGTCGGTGCGTTGATCTTCCTGCAGAAGATCAGGATCTCGCCCGACGCTGCTTTCAGCGTGAACGATTGGACGGCTTTCGTAATTTTCATCACGGTCATCGGCGGGATCGGAAGGATCGAGGGGCCGATTGTCGGCACCATCGTGTTTTTTCTGTTACGCCAGACCATGGCAGACCTCGGCACGCTGTACTTGGGCGTGCTGGGCGTTGTCGCGATCGGGGTCATGATCTTCGCGCCTAAGGGCCTTTGGGGCCTCATCGTCGATCGTTTTGGATTTGAGGTCTTTCCACTTGAACGGCGCGTTGTCATGGAAGATCGTGGCGACGAACGCGCAACCAAAGTAACCCGGTCGGTTTGATCGGACATCAGGAGAAACGGCTCATGCCTCAACTTGCCAACAAAGTGATCATCACCTGCGCGGTGACCGGCTCGATCCATACCCCGACCATGTCGGATGCTCTCCCGTATACTCCTGATCAAATCGCAACCCAGTCCATCGATGCCGCCAAGGCGGGGGCCGCGATCCTGCACCTGCATGCGCGCGATCCGAAGGACGGGCGCCCATCTCCCGATCCGGCCGTGTTCATGCAGTTTCTTCCTCGCATCAAGGAAAGCTGCGATGCGATCGTCAACATCACGACCGGCGGCAGCGTCACGATGACGGTGGAAGAACGGATCGCGGCGGCGCTCGCCTGTTCACCCGAGATGTGCTCGCTCAACATGGGCTCGATGAACTTTGCGCTCTATCCGATGGCGAAACGTTTCAAGAACTGGAAGTTCGATTGGGAGGAGCCCTATCTGCTTGCGTCCGACGGCAATATCTTTCGCAACACCTTTCGGGACATAGAGCGCATCTACAAGCTTCTGGGCGAGGGACACGGCGTTAAATTCGAACACGAATGCTACGACACCGGCCATCTCTATAATCTCGCGCATTGCATCGACCGCGGCCTGTTCAAACCGCCGGTATTTCTGCAACTGATCTACGGTATCCTGGGCGGCATCGGGCCCGACCTCGACAATCTTTTTTTCATGAAGCGCACCGCCGATCGGCTGTTCGGCAAGGACTATCTGTGGTCCGTGCTCGCCGGTGGCCGCCACCAGCTCAATTTCTGCACGGCTGCGACCATGATCGGCGGCAACGTGCGCGTTGGTCTCGAAGACTCGCTCTATATCGGCCCGGGCAAACTGGCGGCGAGCAATGCAGAGCAGGTTGCGAAAATTCGTCGCATCATCGAGGAGCTTGGGTATCAGGTTGCGACGCCGGCCGAGACACGGCAGATGCTCGGATTGAAAGGGGCAGATAAGGTGAACTTCTAATTCGAGGCGACGCGCTATGTCTGCTATCGCACATTGCTGCGCTATTGCGCGAGATCCGCTGCGGCGATACGCAATTGAGAAAATATCCACAGCAAATTCCATACAACTGGTACATCGTAACCTGCGTTGGTGACGCTTCCCATTCTATGCCGTATTGTCATGTAAACGATATCAGTGGCGGTACCCAAGGGGTGCCGTGACTGAACAGTGGCGTTGGGGGTTGTCATGAGTCTAGATGGAGTTGCGTCTGGTGAGTTGACTTGCGAATTTGGAGCAGTTGGCAGCAACGGTACGGGCGATGCCGATACGGTTGTGAATTTTGTCGAGGTACCGGGTATCGTCAAATGGTTCGATGCGAATAAGGGTTATGGATTCGTCGTTCCTCACAATGGGATGCCCGATATTCTCCTGCACGTCGCGTGTCTGCGGCGCGGTGGATTTCAGATCGCCTATGAGGGAGCGCGTGTCGTTGTCGAAGTGTTGCAGCGCAAGCGCGGCTTGCAGGCCTATCGATTGATTTCCATGGATGAATCGAACGCGAAGCTGCCGCGGGCGTCCGTGCGTCCCCGCGATCATATTATGCCGACCAGCGGTATCGAACGTGCGCAGGTCAAATGGATCGACCGGCTGCGTGGTTTTGGTTTTTTGACGCGTGGCGATGGCGCACCCGACATATTTGTCCACATGGAAACTCTGCGACGTTTTGGCATTACCGAGCTGCAGCCGGGCGAATTCGTCCAGGTGCGATTTGGCGAGGGGGCCAAGGGATTGACGGCCGCGGAGGTGTGGCCCGACGGTGCCGCGTCGAGCCCGGCTCCGCACTGAATTGTTGGTGGCGGGGCGAAATAGCGTTGGTGATTGTAGGATCGGTAGAGACAAAAACATGCAAGGGGCGCTAGCGCCCGTGCATGTTATTGGCGAAACCCATCACCTTGCGGCTCGAGAGCATGATGGGTAGAGCGATTGATGCGCTTAAGCAAGCTTAAGCGCATCAATCGCTCTACCATCCTACCAGCGCCGTGCGCCTCTTGATTAGCTATTGCCTGGCTGCGTTCATTCACTTCACACGTCTGGAAGCATACCAATACCTGAAACACGAAACTCTTTCAGTTTGACTCATTCACGGCCCATTGCGGCCCAAATCAATGTTCAAGTTGACGACTGGGGATGAGGCGGCTGGGAGGTGTGGGAAGCGGATTTCAGGAGGGGAAATGACGGAACTAATGACATCGAACAATATGGCACTGATTGTCCCAGCCGTGTTTGTTTCATGTATTGCGGTTGTCGCGTTGAGCACGAATTTTGGACGTGCTGAACCGGCCACCAATGACGCCGCCAGCAAAGCCAGCAAAGCCAAAGATTGCCTGTCTTCGCCCGGGGGTACAGCGCCCGAGGGCAGTCATTGGTACTATCGGGTTGATCGTGCGAACAACAATCGCCATTGCTGGTATTTGGGTGCACGAGGCAAGTTGGCTCGCCAGGCAGTTTCAACACCGGCGCAGCCGGCGGCATCGCAGGCGGCGCCACAAGCCCCGACGCAACAAGCCCCGGCATCACCAGCCCCTCTACAACAAGCCCCGTCGCAATCTTCGGCGCCATCTTTGTCACGCGCCCAGCCTGTGCCACGTGACACTGTGAGGCAGGAGGATCGCCCCGTTGAAACCCGCGTTGAAAGCCCGATCGACAAGCGGAGCGACATCCCGACCGGTTCAAGCCAGGAGGAATCTCCGGCGGCACCTAATGACATTGTGACGGCGTTTTCTGAAGGCTGGCCGTCGCTACCCCGAACCCGAACCGCGTCGGGGTCTCGGGTCTCGGCGATGACCATGGGTTACGCTGATGAACGGTCGTTGGCCGGACAGGAACCAACGGAGCGAGACAATATTCCGCTCATTCGGCCCGTTAATTCCGAGGCGGACGGCGCCAATGCCAAACTCTCAATGGTTCCAGGGGGCACCATTCATCAGACGTTGTCACAACGGCTGTTGCCCTGGATCAGCGCGGCGTTTGTGCTGGCTGGCATCCTTTTCGGCTTGATCTACAGACTTACTGCACCACGGCAACAGTCCCGTTCGGACCGATGGGACCCGTTGGGTGGGGATGTGCGCGTCAAGCTGCAGCCGTCCGGGGGAGCCGGGCCCTATCTGGGACAGACTGGTTTGGCACAGATCCGTCTGGCACAGACCGGTCTCGCGCAAACCGGTCTGATGCAAACTGGCCCGTCACCGACTGGTCCGGAGAAGGGGCTTCGCGACCATACAGACGTGGCTCTCACGCCTTCCTCGACCGGAACTGCGGCAGGAAGTGCACGTACCTCATTGGACCGTAGTGGTCCGAAGCGTGAATATGAAGAGAGCTTGATCGAAATTCTCGGTCGCCTCAAGCGTTCGGCGGCGTAAGGGCACTTTCAACAATAAGTGCTACGATTTGAGGCGCAGTCGTTCGTAGTTCCGCGTTTACGCGGCCTTCAATCGCGTGCCGCGAAGAAAGGGCTGCCCGCGGCGAAGCCGCCGTAAAGGCGGAACTACAAACAATGACGCACGATTCGGTTATTGTTGAAAGTGTCCTAAGCTAAGGGCAGCGTGTTTGGAGTTCCGCGTTTACGCGGACTTTCTTCCTTACGGTGAGGCCTTGAAGTAAAAGCCGCCCGCGGCGAAGCCGCCGTGAAGGCGGAACTCCGAACTCCCCTCACGCCATTCCGGCCCTCAACCGTTCCGGCGTGAACGGCGCACGGCGCAGCCGAATGCCGGTTGCATCGAAGATTGCGTTGGCGACGGCGGCGGCGACCGGTCGTATCGAACCTTCACCCGCACCAGTCGGCGTCCGATCCGGATAATCGAGCAGTTCGATATCGATCGATTCGGGCGCTTCCGTCATGTCGAGGATCGGATAGGAGTGCCAGTCGACACTGGTGACACTTTTGTTGTCGAAGTTCACTTCCTCCCAGAGGGCGCGGCTGGTGCCTTGCACCACATTGCCCTCGATGGTCAACCGCAGCAGGTCGGGCGTGATGATTTGTCCGCAATCGTGCGCTACCACGAACCGGCGGGCCCAGACCTTGCCGGTGGTGCGATTGACTTCGACATCGGCGACCAATGCCACGCGCGTGCCGGAACGGGTCGAGTAGGCCATGCCCTGGCCGACCAGCACGTCACCAGCGGCCCGCTTGCGTGCACCGACATGCGGCTTCCAGCCCGCCTTTTCGGCGGCCCTCTTGATGACAGCGATGTCGCGCGCATCTTTCAAGTAGCGCAGGCGAAATTCGACCGGATCCGTGTTCGTCGCGAGCGCGAGTTCATCCATGAAGGATTCGACCGCGAAAGTCGACTGCGGCCCGCCGGGATCGCGCAGATGCGACGTCCGCAACGGCGAGGCACGATCGAGCAGCGGCGCAATGGTCGCGGAAGATTTGCGCTTTGACTCGAACACATAGTTCTCGCCCGGCGGCCCGAAGATTGCGGTGTGCCGGAGCGGCACGCCCATGAGTTGGCCGGCAAGGGTGTTGGCGGGATCGCCCTCATTGGTGAAGAGGTCGCGCTTGGAGAAACTTTTGCTCTCGAATTGCCAGGCCACGACCTTGCCATCCCGGTCGATCGCAGCACGGTTGACGTGGATCGATGCCGGGGCCTTCGGGTCCCAACCCGTGCCTTCGTGTCGCATGCCTTGCACGCGCACCGGCTTGCCGACGGCCCGGGAGAGCACTGCGGCGTCCATGGTGGCATCGCCGGCGTCGTTGCGGCCATAGGAACCCGGTCCCGTCATGGCGACGCATTTCACTTTATCGACGGGCAGGTTCAGTATCTTGGCGACGCCTTGTGCCGCATAGTGCGGTTTTTGCGTGCCGGACCAGATGGTGGCTTCGCCGTTTCGCACGTCGGCCAGGCCGCAGGCTGGCGCCATGCCGGCGTGCGACTGGAACGGCCATTCGTAGGTCGATTCGATGACGCGCGCGGCGCTCGCGAAGGCCTTGTCGACGTCGCCGACATTGCCTTCGTCGTCGTGTTTGACAACCGGCGCATTGCGGATGTGGTCGTAGAGTGCGGCCTGATTCGGGAAAGGTGGCTTGGCATCCGACCAGGTAATTTTTATTTTTTCGGCGGCCCTGATCGCATCCCATTCCTTGCGCGCGACAACGCCGATGAAGCCCTGCTGCCAGACGACCTCCACGCCGGGAATGTCCTTGACAGAGGATTCATCAACGGCGGTCGGTACGGCGCCCGCGACGGCCGGGCGGATCATGCGCCCATGCAGCATGCCGGGCAGTTTGACGTCGACCATATATTCAAGCGTGCCGAGCACTTTCAGCGGCACGTCGCGACGGCGCGTGCCGCCTTTGCCGACCAGCTTGTAGTCGCCGGGTGCCTTCGGCTTGGCCTTGCCGGTCACCAACAGTTCGTTGCCGAACTGCTTGTTCCATTCCATCGTCACATCGAAATGGCGGCCGCCGATCAATTCGCCGTAGGTCACTTGTCTGTTCGCATCGTTCCTGTCGCTCACGACGCCGTTTGCGACGGTGAGCCGATCGGCCGGAACGTTGAGCTTCTCGGCCGCCATCTCGATAAGGATGCGCCGTGCTTCAGCAGCGGCATTGCGCAGCGCCGCGCCGCCACGCCAGATGCCGGTCGAGCCAGAGGCGCCGCCCTGGTTGACGGTCACGTCGGTGTGGCCCTGCACGATGCGCACCCGCTCGGCAGCCAAATCGAGTTCCTCGGCCACCATGACGGTCCAGCCGATGTCGGTCCCCTGACCCATGTCGACCTTGCCGATCCAGCCGACCGCACTGCCATCCTGGTTGATGCTGATATAGGTGGCGAGTTGTTCGGGCTTGAGCGGCAGGCGTGACGCAAGCGTGGCAGCCTGCGTCACGACGCCCGGCAGCGCCATCGATACGACGAGGGCGCCGGTCCCTTTGAGAACATCGCGACGATGGATGTGCATATCCATACCCATCACACCATACCGGCTGCTTTGAGCCGCTCCGATGTGAACGGCACCTGGCGGAGCCTGATGCCGGTCGCGTCGAAGATCGCATTGGCAAGTGCTGCCGCCAGCGGGCGGCAGGTCCCTTCGCCGGCGCCCACCGGCGGCAGTTCTGGCCGGTCGATCAGGGTGATGTCGATTGTTTCGGGCGCGTCCTTGATGTCGAGGATCGGATAGGAAGTCCAATCCACGCTGGTGACGTTCTTATTGTCGAACAACACCTCTTCGTGCAGCGAACGGCTTGCGGTTTGTACGATCTGGCCTTCCAGCGCCTGGCGCAGCAGGTCGGGCGCGATGATCTGGCCGCAGTCATGCGCCACGAAGAAACGCCGGGCCCAGACCCGGCCGGTGACGCGGTTGACCTCGACCTCGGCTACGACGGCAACGCGGGTTTGGCCGCGCACCGAATAGGCCACGCCGCGACCCGTGAACACGTCGCCATTCTGCTGCTTGCCGGCGCCGACATGGGGCTTCCATCCGGCTTTTTCCGCCACCGTCTTGACGACGGCGATGTCGCGCGGGTGCTTGAGGTAGCGTAGACGGAATTCCACCGGATCCGTGTTGGTGGCAAGCGCCAATTCGTCCATGAACGATTCGACGCCGAAATGGATTTGCGGCCCCATCGGATCGCGGAAATGCGCGGAGCGCAAGGGCGACGCGCGATCGAGCAGTGGTCCGATCGACTCCGATGCCAGGCGTCGCGACTCAAAACCATAGGATTCGCTCGGCGGGCCGATCAGCCATGTCGGCTTCAACGGCCAATCGAGCAACTGGCCCGCCAGCGTGCGTTCGGGCGTGCCTTCGTCACGGAAGAATTCGCGCCGTGAGAATCCCTTTGTTTCGTAGTGCCAGGCCGTCACCTTGCCGTCTTTGTCGATAGCGGCACGCGCCTTGTGGATGGATGCCGGCGCTTTCGGATCCCAGCCATGGCCTTCGTGACGCATGCCTTGCACCCGCACCGGCTTGCCGACGGCTTTTGAAAGCACGGCTGCATCCATGGTGGCGTCGCCGGAATCGTTGCGGCCATAGGAGCCCGGGCCCGTCATGGCAACAACTTTGATTTTTTCCTCCGGCATGTTGAACATGATGGCGATGCCTTCGCGGCAGTGGTGCGGCTTCTGCCCGCCGCTCCAAATAGTGCCTTCGCCGTCGCGCATGTCGGCAATGCCGCAGGCAGGCCCCATGCAGGCATGCGAATGGAACGGCCATTCGTACGTGGCTTCGACGATCCTGGCCGCATTTGCGAAGGCCTTGTCGACGTCGCCGACATTCTGCTCGTCGTCGCGTTGCATGACCGGCGCATTGCGGATGTGGTCGAACAGGTTTTTCTGGTCCGGGAAGGGCGGCTTGACGTCGGACCACGTCACGTTGAGCGCACGCGCGGCCCGGATCGCGTCCCATTCCTTGGGCGCAACGAGACCGATGAAGCCTTTTTGCCAGACCACTTGTACGCCCGGAATGTCTTTCACGGAGGATTCGTCGACCGCGATCGGACGCGCACCAGCCACCGGCGGCCGGATCATGCGGCCGTGCACCATACCGGGCACTTTCACGTCGACGATGTATTCAAGCGTGCCCATGACCTTGGGCGCCACGTCGCGCCGCCGCGTCCCG
>DATGVJ010000151.1:0-12325 GCA_035300505.1 Xanthobacteraceae bacterium | reverse complement strand
AGGATCGTAGCCCGGATGAGCGCCCCTTCTTTCTTTAGGGGCGCGATATCCGGGATCGCCGGCCCCGCATGTCGCCATCTCGCGTGAAGAACGCGATCTGGCTCATGCGGGCTACGAGCCGGCCTACCACGCTACTTCGCCACCTTCTGCAAATACGCGATGAGGTCCGCGCGTTCGGCTGCGTTCGGCATGCCCGCGTAGGGCATGCGGTTGGCCGGCACCAGTTTCTGCGGATCGGCGATGAATTCATCCACGTTCTTCGCCGTCCAGGTGAGCCCACTGCGCTTGAGAGCCGGCGAATACCGGTAGTCGTCAAGCGCACCGGCCTTGCGCTCGAACAGGCCGGCGAGGTTGGGCCCGACCCCATTGCTGCCGCGTTCGACGGAATGGCACGAGGCGCATTCCTCGAATTTCTTTTCACCGCGCACGGCGTCACCTTGTGCTTGCGCAACGCTGGCCGCGGTCAGGAAAGTAATCGAGAACGTGAGAGCGAACGCAATCGGGGAAACCAACTTTATTCTCATCATCGACCTCGTGCTCACACTCATGCTTGCACCAGCGGGCCCGGATTTCTGACATAACGCTTGATCGCATCCGCGGTCCAATAGGCGAGTGCGCCCACCGGACCGGTCGGATTATACGATGAGTTATGGGGAAACACGTTGGCGCCGACCACGAACAGGTTGTGACAGTCCCAGTTCTGCAGGTACTTGTTCAAAGCGCTCTCGCGCGGATTGGTGCCCATGATGGTGCCGCCGGTATTGTGCGTCGATTGATAGGGCACGACTGTCCACGGTTCCACGCGTGCATTGGCCTGGTTGAGCCGCGTCGGATTCATCGAGCGCGCAATGCGGTTGATGGTGTCGGCGGCGAACTGGCCCATCTTGTGTTCGTTCGGCTTGTAGTCGAACGTCATGCGCATCAGCGGTAGGCCGAACGCATTGCGATAGGTCGGATCGAGATCATAATAATTGTAGCGGTTCGCCATGACGCTGCCGCTGGCGCCGATGTTCATAGCGGTCTCGTACCACTTCGCGGTCGCAGCCTTCCAGGCCTTGCCCCATTGCGGCGTGCCGCCCGGCACCGGGCGATATCCAATCGGCAGCGCCGTATTGTAGCCCGAGCCGATGCTGAAGCCGCCGACGAAACCGTGCGGCCCGCGATCGAAACCCAGGTTGATGTTGAAGTCGTCGATGGTGACGTTCGAACCGCCCGCCGCCATATAGGGATGGAAGTGGCGGCCTTCGAAGAAGAGGGTCGCGCCGGCACCGGTCTGGTAGCAATAATTCTTGCCGATCACGCCCTTTTGCGTGACTGGATCATAAGGCTCGCTGATTTGCGATAGCAGCATCAGGTGCACATTGTTGATCGCGTAGGCGCAGAGGAGCACAATGCTGGCGGGCTGTTCGAATTCCTCGCCCGTCATCACATTGGTATAGGTGACGCCGGTGACTTTTTTGCCGGTCGAATCCTTGAGCACTTTCGTGACCCAGGAATGCGTGCGCAATTCGAAATTCGGGTTGCGCATTGCGATCGGGATCACGGTGATGTGCGCCGAACCCTTGGCATTGGCCTCGCAGCCGAAGCGCTGGCAATAGCCGCAATATTGGCAGGCGCCGAACTTCGATCCGTCCGGATTCGTGTAGGCGCGCGACGCATTCGAAGTCGGTCGCGGGAAGGGATGGTAGCCGTTGTTCTTTGCGGCATCCGCGAACATCTGGCTTGCCAGGATCGTCGTGAGCGGCGGCAGCGGATATTCGCGCGCGCGGGGGGATTCGAACGGATTGCCGCCTTCAACGATCTGGCCCTTTAGATTGCCGGCCTTGCCGGAAATCGCGGCCGTATATTCGAACTTGTCGTAATAGGGTTCGAGTTCGTCGTAGGTGATCCCCCAGTCCTGGATCGTCATGTCGGCGGGAATGAAACTCTTGCCGTAGCGCTCCTCGTAGAGGCTGCGGATCTTGAATTCCATGTCGGTCCACCGCCAGGTGTGGCCGCTCCAGTGCACGCCGGAGCCGCCGACTACTTCGCCCGGCAGGAACGAACCAAGCCGCCGCATCGGCAGCGCTTCTTGCGTTGGGTTGTTGCGGATCGTGAGCGTGTCACGCGCGGTGTCCTGCATAAGGTCGTGGCGCACGACAAAACGCAATTCGTCACGCACGATCGGCACCGCATAGTCCTTGTCGGTGGTGCGGTTGGCGCCGCGCTCGAGCGCGACCACTTTCAATCCGCTTTCCAAGAGTTCCTTCGCCAGGATGCCGCCGGTCCAGCCCAGGCCCACGACAACGACATCGACTTCCTTGAGTTTGGTTACCATGATGCGCTCCCGTTAGCTCATGTCCGCGATGCTGACCGGATTGTTCGGGAACGGCTTGTCCCTGAATTTCTCGACATTCTCGCGATGCACCGCAATCGCGCCCGGGAAGCCGATCAGTTTCCAGCCGGCCTTGTTGCGATTGCCGCCATGGATCGGGTCGGAATACATCCCTTCGACCACGGTCTGATAGACCATGGTCCAGAACGCGCGCACCGGCAGGCCGCTCTCGAAGGTGATCTTGGCAGTGGCGAGGCCCTGCAGCACTTCCTCGCGCTGAGCCTCGGTGAGAGCATCGAACGGCTTATTGAAGGTCTTGCCACAATAGGCATTCGTTGCCGCGATGCCGGCGCGATAGAGTTGCGACGGTGTCAGCGGCAACTGGTAGCCCTGGCTCGGCACGCCGGGTTTCCACGGTCCCTGCATATAGAGGCGGTCGCCCTTGCCCCAGGCGCCGGCGAGCGCACGGTCTATATAGATGTTGATGCCGATATCTGTGCCCTTGGGAGAAAGCTCGTCGGCCGGCACCATGTGGTCGACCAGCGTTTCGACGAAGGAGGCTTCATCGAGATTGAGGAAGGCGTAGCCGGAAGCCGGCGTTGCTGCGGGCTGCTGGGCTTGTGCTTGCACAGACAGGACGACAGGCGCCGCCGTGGCGGCCGCCGCACCGCCGACGACCGCGCCCTTTAGAAAATCGCGCCGGCCGAAACCTTTGTCCGTCATGTGATCCTCCCTGCTCGAAACTTTGTCGGCGAGCGCCGCAAGCGCCCTGCGCCGTAAGCGCCGTGATAGCGTTGAACCCAGCGTGCGATATTTGGAGCGCGGCGGCAAGGGCTCGGCGGAATGGTATACAATGGCAGCAGCTGCCCACGCCCCCGAGCCCCGGTGGCATTGGCGGCCGCATATCATGGAGGTGCAACATGAGCCTCGTTCGTCGTCGGTTTCTGCATCTGGCTGGCGCGGCGGTCGCTACGCCCTCGTTTGCGCGCCGCGCCTGGGCGCAAGCCTACCCGGCACGGCCGGTGCGCATACTGGTCGGCTATGCGGCGGGCGGTTCTGCCGACATATCGGCCAGGATGATGGCGCAGTGGCTGTCGGAACGGTTGGGGCAGCAATTCATCGTCGAGAACCGTCCTGGCGCCAGCAGCGTTATAGCAACCGAAGTCGTCGTGCGCGCACCGGCGGACGGTTATACGCTCCTGGCCATTGCGCCGGCGAGCACGGTCAATGCCTCGCTGATCGACAAGCTCCCCTTCAACTTCCTGCGCGACACCGCGCCGATCGCAGGCATTATGCGCGTGCCGAATGTCCTGGTGGTGTATCCCGGGTTTCCGGCGCGCTCGGTGCCGGAATTCATCGCCTATGTCAAAGCCAACCCCGGCAAGGTCAATCACGCCTCGGCAGGCACCGGAACGGCAAGCCACATGGCGGGCGAGTTGTTCAAGGCCATGACGGGTCTCAATCTCGTCCATGTCCCCTATCGCGGCAACGCGCCTGCGCT
Organism: Xanthobacteraceae bacterium; assembly: GCA_035300505.1. Taxonomy (GTDB): domain Bacteria; phylum Pseudomonadota; class Alphaproteobacteria; order Rhizobiales; family Xanthobacteraceae; genus VAZQ01. The sequence goes on along the minus strand of DATGVJ010000151.1, from coordinate 8,510 downwards.
TGTGGATCTGATCGCCGGGCAAGTCGAGGTCGGCTTCGACAGCTTGCCGGCGACGATCGAGCATATCAGGGTTGGCCAGTTGCGCGCGCTTGCGATCTCGACGGCGAAGCAGAACGAGGCGCTGCCCGGCATTCCCACCATTGGCGAATTCGTGCCCGGCTACGAATCGAGTTCATGGTACGGCATCGTCGCGCCGCGCAATACGCCGAGCGACATCGTCGGCAGGCTCAATGCGGAAATCAATGCGGCGCTCGCCGACCCCAAGATCAAAGCGAGAATCGCCGACCTTGGCGGCACCGCGTTGATCGGCTCACCCGCGGAATTCGGCAAGCATCTCGCCGACGAAACCGAGAAATGGGCGAAGGTGGTGAAATTCGCCAATGTGAAGGCAGAGTAGGCAGTGGGAAGCTCCACAGCGGATTCGAATCAAAACTTTTCATTTTGGTTAAAATGCTATCGAACTGTCCAACATCAAGAGCGGTGGACTTGGATAGGACAATCGCACATAATTTATTTCATCCAATTCCGGATGAATCTCTTTGAGGCGCGGATGCGATGCCTACACTACCCACCAACGCGATGACTCGGTTGGGCAACTGGTTCTGGCCCAATCATTACGGCAGCGGGGACGCGAACGGAAGCTGGCCGGAGCAATGGGCAATCGACGTCAATCAGAGCCCGGATGCTTCTGACTTCAGCCGGATAACCAGCGGTACTCCGGCCTGGGGGGCGGGCGACACCATCGGCAGCACGCTCAACGTTGTCCACAATATCGTCGATGAGGGGTTCCGCGAACATTTTGCGGTCAATCTGTCGAACGTAGGCGCTGCTGCTATCGCGACACCCGCGTCAAACGGCATTGTCCAGAGCAATGTTCCTGATCCCGCCGTCATCAGCGGCACGATTTTGGATGGTAGCTTCTCATTCCCCGTTTCCTTACAGCGAACCGATGGGGCGGCTATCGACCAAACCAGCCCACGTGGATCATTATCCACGGCTGGAACAGCAGTCCGGAAAGATTTAGCGCTCTCGTTGCTGCCATCCAAAGTCAACGTCCATCGGATCAGATACTGGTCCTCGATTGGTCTGTAGGCGCCGGAACGGGAGTTCTAGACCCCTTTGATGCAGAGGATCGCATTCCCCTGATCGCGAGCTGGGCGGCCGCGGCGCTGGCGAACAGTGGCTTCTCGGGCTCCAATCTCAATCTCATCGGGCACAGCTTTGGGGCATACATTGCCGGCGAGATGGCCGAGCAGATCGCCGGCGGCGTCAATACGATCGTTGCATTGGATCCCGCGGTAGATATATCGGGCGGCTATAACCCGGGTGGTGCGGGTGGCGTGAATTTTGCGCAAGTTTCGCAGTATTCCTGGGCGTTTCACGACGCTAACAGTTCTCACTTCGAAAACAATGATTTCACGCCTACGACGGCCGACGAAGCCATTGATGTGCTGGGTAGTTCTCACAGTGCGATCGTTGATCTCTTTACCGCAATGTTGAACGATCCGAGCGGCGGCGGAGGCACCGATCAATATTTTCAACTCAGCCGGCTCCTCGATCATGTTGCAGGTCCTTGGGCGATAAATCAATTTGATGAGAACGCTGCCCAGACTACGAACGGTCAATATGAGGCTGTCATCTCGACGACCGGTTCTGGCACAATTGCGCAATCGATTCGGTATGCATCATCGTCGCCACCGCCGCAGTCCGGCGTCACTATCAACGGCACGAGTGCCAACAACACTATCGATGCGACTCACGGTATTGGCGGCGTGTTTCCGACAGCGGGCGACGACACGATCAACGGCTTCGGCGGCAATGACACCATGAGCGGCCTCGGTGGCAACGACACGCTGAACGGCGGGACCGGAAAAGACACCTATAATGGCGGCGCTGGCAACGACATCTTCCAAATTGTCGGCACCGAGGCTCAAACCGACGTCTTCAACGGCGGCAACGACGGTGATACGATTCAAGTGCTCGGATCTGGAGCTGTTACGTTGGCGGGGTTCAACGCGACGTCGTCGTCCATCGAAGTGTGGCAGGGCAACGGTGCGGGCGTGAATGGCACATCCGCCGCGAACACCTTCGATTTCAGCGGTCTCACCAATGTGACAGGGACCGGCATCGGCGCTATCAATGGGCTCAGCGGTAACGACACGATCAAGGCGTCAAACTTTGGCGACACTTTGCTGGGTGGTGCCGGCAATGACGTGGTTACGGGCGGGACTGGTGCCGACACTATTACAGGCGGCGCCGGAAAGGATACGTTGACCGGCGGCCTCGACGCCGACAAATTTGTTTATACCGCGATACAGGATAGCACCGTAGCGACAACGGGCCAGGACGTCATCAAGGACTTCCAGGAAGGGGTCGATAAGATCGATTTGTTCGCCATTGATGCGAACACGGCGACTGGCCACACCGGAAATCAGGATTTCGCATTCAATGCCGCGGCGACGACGGCCGTCATTGCAAATACGGTCACGTGGTCGGTCGTCGGCGGCAACACGATTGTTCGCGCGGACGCGACCGGCAACACGACCGCAGATTTCGTGATCACGCTCGCGGGCATCCACACTCTGACGCAGAGTGATTTATTTTGTAGAGTGCGAGCCCGATATCACTTGTTGTATTGCTTGAAATAACGCAAATCCGGCGGTGGCTGGTCCTTCTTCGCGGGCATCAGCATGCGTTCGGCGCTGCGGAAATAGACTTCATCACCGATGCCGATATGATTATTGCCTTCGCCGCAAACACTGTGGGCAAACCAGATCGGCTTATCGGACACGATGCGCCGGAAGGTCTTCTTGACCACCCAGGGCCGGGTCAGCGCATGGTCGATGGTGGTGATTTCGTCGTGCAGGAGGTTCGGATTGGCTTTGTCGAGATAAATGCGCTCCTGGACGATGGTCGCGTTGTCGGCATGCAGCGGGATGCCGGTCGCGTCGAAGACGCGGGGACCCTGGATGCCGCGAGTCTCAACGACAAGCGTGTCGTAGCGACCGTCGCCGTCCTCATCGAGCCATTTGCCGATGGAATAACCGGAAAACTGCGGATTGTCCGCCATGCCGGCAGGGAAGTCGCGTCCATCGGTATGGATGCGCCGGAAGTGGTCGTGGTCGCGTTCCATGAGAATGTAGGTGGTTTCCGGCGTGACCACGAATTCCAGTGGCGAATAGCCGATCATCATGCGCGGCATGCCGGATGCAACGCAGGAGAAAGTCGGGTCGATGCCCTGGCCGCCCTTCAACATGTCGGCAAGGTTCGCCTCGTAGATGGCCTGATATTCCGGCGTCAGCGGCGGTTCCTGACCCAGCGAGGGCGTGTTGGCGGGCGGCTTGCTGTCGTCGTAGCGAAGTCCCCCGGCGCCGCCGGCGAGCAGGCCCGTGTTGGTGGCGCGCCGCCATTGGCCCTTGAGGTCGGGATATTTGGTGTCGTCGGCAGCCGTAGCGCCGTCAATCGTCATCGCCAGCAGCGCTACCGCAAGCGCGGTCGCACCAATCAAGAAACGAAAACGCATGGTGTCCTCCCTGTGATGTCAATGCGCGTCGTGCGCACCTCTTGGAATACGAATGCTGTCGGCGCCAAAAGATCTGCGTGACAAGATCGTCGCACCAGAATCGGCCGCCGCCGAGGCGATGCTTGCGGCCGGCACCGCGTCTGCCTTGAGGTTACATCGCTCGCCCTGTCGTGTGGAAGGGGCAACTTAGCGCGCTCCGGCCTTAAACGAGGTCGCAAATTCCACAACCCATTCTCGTTGCCCGTCGGTGTCTGGCACGCCGATGCCACGAGCCTTGGCAATCAGATCGAACGCAACCACTCTATTACGTGCAACGCAGGGCTCGCCGAACCCAAATTGAAGGCGAAGCTCAGCGATCTTGGCGGGACGGTGCTGGGCGGTCCGCCGGCGGATTTCGGAATGCTCCTGGCCGAGGAAACCGAGAAATGGGCGAAGGTGGTCAAATTCGCGAACGTGAAGGCGGAATAGGGTTGGCGCCGGCTACCGCATTGAATCGAACATCAAGCACATGACATGCATGGTCGAGCAAACTGAAGCCAGCTTGGATTAGCGCGGCAATACGCAAGGAATGGTCTGCCTGCTGTGCCGCCGATAGATGTGGAAATCGGAGTCCGTGGTCAGAAGCATAGGATCGTTTAACGTCTCCGTCATGCGGACAAGACAGGCATCGGCAAAGCTCATCGGAACTCCGGCGTATTTCTCTGACAGCTTGAGCACAGCGTCGAGATCTTCGCCAAATCGAAAGACGCAGCGGACGGCGCCACGGCGGAGCAGAGAGATAAGGCCTTGTCCGCCGGGACTGCCAAGCAGATGGAATGCTTCCGACAGGACTGCCTCACAGGTTCCCCACGGCGGCGGCCGGCGCGCAGCTTCGGCAACGGACCAGCGATGGTTGCCGTCGGTGCGGTTAAGCAGCGCGACAAGAAAGCCTGTATCAACGAGGACGCTTGGCGCCATAATGGGTCGCCTTCAGGTAACTCTTGGTGCGTGCGCTCATGTCAGACGGCAACCCGTCGACCGAACCAATAAGGTCGGCAATGGTATCGAGCGTGTTGGGTTGCTCCTCATTGGATCGCGGCTCGCGCGTCAATCGTTCACGCACCACGTCGGACTTCGACAGCTTGCGGCGGCGTGACTCGGATTCGATTTGCGCGATCAGCGCCTCGGGCAGGCGGACGGTCAAGGTCTTCATTTGATAAATGTATTACATCATTGGCTTGAGCGCAACACGCTGGATTTAGGACAGCATTCTGAGCTCTCGACGAGGACCAATCCGCAGAAGGCCATCGGATAAACGAGGCGTGTGGAATTGCGTAGGGGCGGACCCTTCTTGTGTCCGCCCGGCGACCAGCAAGCTCCGAACGATAGGATGATGAGGGCACTTCCGGCCCAGCTTGTCCTAGCAACGGTTCGGTGCCTGATTGCTCGACCGTACCCGTCGAGAGCGGGGCGGACAACATAAGCGCGTTCACGCGCGTCTCGCGCGCTATGCGAGGTCCGCCTAGGAAGCCGGCGGCCGTGGGCTGATCGCTAGGCCCCACCCGTCGCGGGACGGGCGGACACTAGAGAGGTCCGCCCTCAAGGTTCGTCCTCATAGGTTATCAGGCTAACTCAGTCTGGCGCTTATGCGATAGGGGGCGCATGTCGGTTCATGGCACGACGGCGCTCCCCTTACAAATGGGTCTTGGCGATGGGCGCCCTCGGGGCCGTCCCGACTTGGGCAGTCCCGACTTGGGCAGTCCCGACTTGGCATGACTATCGGATAGCCCATTGTCGCATTGCCCCACGTGTGCCATTTTGTTTGCTATAGATCAGCGGGGACGAGGTGGGGGAGACCATGAGACTTCGACTTGGGATTCACTGCTTCGTGTGGGGCAGCGTGGCATCGCTGGTTTATGCCGGGTTCGCGAATTTTGATCGAGGTGTCGAATCAGTGCCAGCTCACCGGGTGGCCCGCGCCGCCCTTGTTGTGCCGGCTGCCGCTCCCGTGCTGCCGGTCGTCGCTCAGCCGGATGCGGTGGTCGCTCAGCAGGATACAACGCCCGCTGAGGCTGGGTTCAAGCTCGCGTCTGTTACTCCATCGGACGCGAACGTGAGACCGCCCAATGTGAGCCTGCCTGACGTAAGCCTGCCCGCAGCTAAGGACGAGTGCTTGCTCTCGCAGGACTGCGTCGACCAATATCTCTGGTCGTTGTACGAGCGCGCGCGCAAGATCGATACCGTCAGGGTGCAGGAGAGCTACCAGGTGACGGTCAAGAACAAGAAGGGCAAGGAGCAGACCGTCACAAAAACGCGGACCAAGCTGGTCGATGAAGATTTCAGCTGGAAGGATCCGGATGCTGCGGAAAAAATGGGCATGTCGATGCCGGTATACGTCATCGGCGGCATGGAGCGAAGCTTCAGAGTGAAGCTCTACCGGCTCATGCGCGCAGCTGAGGATACCGGATTAGCGCCTGGGATCACCAGCGGCTTCCGCGATGACTATCGGCAATCGATCGCCAGCGGCCAAAAGGCGGCAACGGACCGCTCATATCATGGCGGCAGCTTGCGCGGCGGCTATGGACACGGGCTTGCAGCCGATGTCGTGAGCACCTTGGGCGAGACGCGTGCTGAACGACGGATCACGACGGACCTGTTTTGGAAGTGGATCGACGAGAACGGGACGGAATATGGCATTGGGAGACCCTATCTCGATAGAGATCCACCGCACATTGGGCCGATCGACGGCACTGAATACATCGTCAAGCGCGCCTTGTTCGGGAAACGCGCATCGTAAGAACGATTGAACGTTTGTGCCTTGCGTCGCAGCTCGGTAAGCGGCGCCACCCCGGAAAGCTTTCACTTGGCAACCCCATCCAGACTTCGGGTGTTGGTCATTCGCTCCCTAAACCCAATAGCTTCTCATCTGGAAGACCGGGAACGCCCGCGACAGCCTCGGCGATGATTGTCAAAGCCGTCACGCGCTTACCGGGGCTCTGGATGCGCAGGGCCGTATTAACGGCCGCCATCACATCACCCTTATTGACAAGGTTTCTGATGGCAGCGCCGTCCGCAAGGAGCCCGCGTTCCACGGCGTAGTTGAACCTGTCGTTTATCTTGGACAGAAGGTCGGGGATTTCCGCCTGACGCCCTGCGAGGATGTAGGCTCGGGCAACCTGCACCGCAAATTGCGGCTCTCTATCCTTCCAGTCGGTTGCTCGGAACCGATGGAGAGCCGCGAGCAGAATTCCTGATTCCAACTCCCATCGAAAAAAGAAGACATTGATGAGCTGATCATCTATGCGGTAGATGACGTCGAAAGAGTGACCCCAGGGACCAAGGAGCGTTTTGGCCCCTTCGGGGTCGCCGGACAGAAAGAGTAGTTTCGCACGCTGGTGCCTTCGCCTCTGCTCTTCATCTCGACATTTCGGAATCCAAAGGGCACTAGCTGCGCAGCGCGCTCGGACTTCGCAACATAGTCACCAAATACAGCGTCGCGTCCCAATGTCCGAATTGCTTCCGCCACCTCCCCCCGGAGCAAAACGCGGTGAAACTCAGTGGTCCCGCTTTCTGCAGCCTCTTTCGCCATGGTCAGGACGGAATCGACGGTGATATTCTGGGGTATGCCTTGCGCGCCAAGGAACTCCAACTGACCAAGGAAGGGGGCAGTGAAAACGAAAACCGTATGCGCAAGCCGATACATGGGCACCACGATATGCCATTTTATTGCGTTAAGGAACCGCAGGGTACAACCTGACAATCCGTTCGTAAATTTTGCGGTTATCGCCCATCGCTTCAATTTCTGCGACGCAGCTTGCCTCACGCCTTATTGTGTCGACTCCGAACGCGGCCTCACGCGCCAACGCGTGGGCACGGCGCGCTCAAGCTTCTCGGTGTCGCACGCTCACAGCCAGCGCGCCTTTGCCCACCCTACGAAATCGCACCTGATATTTTATACGGAGCACCGCTATGGGCCCTTCGCATCACTAGCCTGACACATCTGAATGACCGCAGTGGGGGACAAGCCGACATGTTAAGGGCTTCGCCAAACAGCGCCAGAGACCCACCGCAACCATCACCGCCTTTCACGAACTGCCCGTTGTTCGCTTAGAACGCGCCCCTTGCCTCCGATGCCTCGTACACCTTGCGTCCTCCCACATAGGTTGCCATCGGATGGAGCTTGAGGATCTCGTCCTCCGGGATGGTCATGAAATCCCCGGAAAGGACCAGGAAATCCGCCAGCTTTCCGGGTTCGATGGAACCCTTCACCTTCTCTTCCCAAGTCGCGAACGCATTGTTGTAGGTGGCAATGCGCAGCCCCTCCTCGCGGCTGATTTTCTCGTGCGGTCCGAGCGCGCGCCCGTCGCGGGTCTTGCGCGACACGTAGTAATAGAGCGGCACGAATGGGTTGTTGGGCGTCGTCGTCTCCGGAGTTGGTCCGCCGTAATCGCTGCCGATAACCACCACCAGACGGTGATCGAGCATTTCGCGCACGGGCGTTTGACGGTCCGCCTGTTCCTGCCCCAGCGCCCGCACCGCGGCGTCGTAATTGCCGGCGTATCCCGCCATGTTGGTGGACACGATCACGCCCAGTTTTGCGAGCCTCTCCATCAGCGGCGGAGTCACATTGGGAATGTGCTCGACCACCCATCGCTTGTCGCGGATCGGGCTCTCGCGGTCGGCAGCTTCATATGCCTGTAGAACCGCCTCGAGGGCTTCGTTGGTCCCGACGTGCGGCGCATGTCGCCAGCCCAAGCGGTTGAGCTCCAGCATCAGCGCCTTGTATTGCTCCGGTGTGGCGTCGCCTTCGGGGGGATTTGGTCGCTCGCCGGCCGAATCGATGCGCAGCCAGTGATCGCCGAACCCGGGCGTGACGCCCTGCTGGCGCAGCAAAGCCCCTGGATCGCTGGTGTCAGCAGCAAGCTCCAGGCCCATGCTGACCCGCACCGTCAGTCGTTCTTGCTGCCGCATCCGCGCGAAGGCACGCATGCCGTGGGGCCAATTCGAC
>DATGVJ010000150.1:0-11262 GCA_035300505.1 Xanthobacteraceae bacterium | reverse complement strand
CGCTTGACGAGATCATGGGCGTCCTTGATCGGTTCGCCGTTGACCGAGGTGATGATGTCGCCGGACGCGATACCGGCCTTGGCGGCGGGACCATCCGGCTCAAGCTCGCCGATGATCGCCCCCAGCGCCTTTTCGAGGCGGAGCCTGTCTGCAATGTCGGGGGTCACGGGCATGATCTGGACGCCCATCCAGCCGCGCGCCACCGACCCCTTGTCTTTGAGCTGCGGGACCACAGTTTTCACCGTGTCGGCGGGGATGGCGAATGCAATGCCGATTGATCCACCCGAAGGCGAAAAGATCATGGCGTTGACGCCGATCACGTTGCCGTTGAGGTCGAAGCTTGGACCTCCGGCGTCACCTGGGTTAACCGACGCGTCCATTTGGATGAGGTCTTGGTAAGTGCCGGATGTCATGTTGCGCTCGCGCGCCGAGACGATTCCAGCCGTCACCGTGTTTCCAAGCCCAAACGGGTTGCCGACGGCGAGCACCCAGTCACCCACGCGCGGCGCTTTGTCGGCGAGTTGCACGTACGGGAAGTCGTCGCGACCGTCGACCTTGAGGAGCGCAAGATTGCTCGCAGGATCGGTGCCTACGACCTTGGCCCTGTAGATCCTGCTGTCGTCGGTCTGAATTTCGGCCGTGTCGCTGCCCTCGACGACGGAACTGTTAGTCACCGCGTAGCCGTCCGCTGAGAGGAAAAAACCCGAACCCTCCTGGCCCGTCAGACGCTTGCCTATATTCGGGATGTCGGGTTCATGCTCCGGCCGACCGCGGCGGGGGAATTGATCCAATTGCGCTTTGGAGACAAGCTGATGTTTCCTTTCGGCAATGACTTTGGTGCGCACACCGATCACCGCCGGTTTAACCGCCTGCACGACGTCGGCAAAATCAGCTGGGCCAGGTTGCGCTTGCGCAACGAATTCATGAATGACGCCAAGATTAAACTGAGCACGCCAAGATTGTGGCATGAATGCATTCGCCCCCACGAGGCCTGCCATGGCGGCAAGTGCCAGTGTATAGGTGAAGACCATAGTGCGGCACATCATCGACATGCGACCGATTTTCACGCCGTATAGCTCCATCATAGAATTCTCTCCTGTTCGGCAGCATCCGCGAGAATCTGCGCACAAGGTGGGCGTTGTTCGACTATCTGGACGTCTTCAGGGCAGATATCCGATCAATCTTGCTCGCCATGATGAAATCATTTTCGTGCAGTCCTTTGATCTTCTTGGTCGTCAACGAGACGGCTGCGTAACCCCAGCCGAAACTGAGATCGGGGTGATGACCTTCGGTCTCTGCAAGCTCCCCGACTTCCTGAACAAAGGCGAGTGCTTCTCGGAAATTGCGGAATCGGAAGGCGCGCTCGATGCAGTGGGCTTCGTCATTCAGCTCCCATTCGGGAGCCTGTGCTTGAAAGCTTTGGGCTTCGTCACGCGAGAGTGGCGGGATGCCACCGAGACAAGGTGTGCATGTCTTTTCGGCAAGCGTCTGGGTCATGTCCTTGTCCTCGGGTTCACGAGAACAAGAAGCAGCACGCCATGCGCCGCTGGGTCCTGCGGCCCGACACTGATGGTAAAATTGCGAACAGCCGCCTCGACCATAGCAGACTCACGTTGCTGCAGAGCACCATGCCGCAGGGGCAACGCCGTCCCGTTCCCAATGGTTCCGCGCGACAATCAGGAATTCGCCGTCAGAATTGGCCGTCAACTGCTTTGCATAAAATTTACGCTCCCTGGGCTGGGCCAGGCAGCATTCTTCATCCAGCCGAAAACGGCTGGGTCACACGATTCACGCCGGCTCGGTCGGAATCATGAATCCCGATTAGTTAGCACCTTGATCAGTGTCTGGCCCCAAGTACGATCACGAGGTCGGTCGGTTCGGGATCGTGAGCTGCCAAACCGTTGGCGTCGCTCCAATCGGCAAGATTTACTACCTTCCCCGCCTGGCCTCCCGCCTGAGTAGGTTCGGCCGGTTCCACAATGTTGAGTCCGTTGTCGTCGAGGAAAAAAGTGTGATCTCCGAAGATTTCATAGAGCTGCGGGATCATTGGATGATTGTCAGGAATGGCCTGGGCCTCGAATTGGCTCAAGGTTCGCTCGACTTCTGAGACAGTCAATCTCATGATACACTCCTCTCGTGCCTCGACTCTCGTGCCTCGCGGGCACTACAAATACCCCTGCCCCTGCCTCCCACCTCAACGTGGTTAAACGAAGGTGGTTAATGTGAGAAATCGGACATCCCGCAGACTTTACTTAGGACTGATTTCCCGCTTCTTCGACATGTCTTCTCGACATACCAGGGTCGCTCAGATTGGCGGAACTGCTTGTCGACATTGCAATTTGTCCCAGAGGCCGCTCCGGTATCATTGAGCGCCACATCGTCGATGTGTGTAAAGCTACAGCGTTGAGTCTGGAAGGGAGACAAGTTGCAGAGAGCGGTCCTGAGATTCGCGACAAAATCATCCCGCTCCTCCATCCTCCTGCCAAATTGTTGCTGATAATTGAGCTTGCATACTGCCAATCACTCTGGAGACAGCCATGCAAATCAAGCGGCATGACAAAAGCCATATTGTGGTGCTGAGCGACGGCTCAGCTTGGCGTATTTGGCCTGGCGATATATCCGAAACGTTGCGATGGCAGCCGACGACGCAGTTTCGAGTTGCGGACATCGAGCACGACATCTGCTCGCATGCGCTGGTCGATCGCGCGGACGGATCGCGAGTGCGCGTCATAAGAGCGAGTGCGGATTGGCCTGTCCACGCCGTGCAACGTTCGCTCCGTGAGGGCTGAAGAGCCGCCATGCCCTGACTGAGTAGCTATGCTCTTTCGCGATTGATGACTATGAATAAGATCGGCACTCAGAAATGGCTACATGAGAGACCCCGAACTCTTCACCACAACTCCTTGCTCGCGAGCTTCGCCCCCGCCACCAGCGCTTCGAGTTTGGCCCACATGATCGAGGGGTGAACCCGGCGATAGAACGGCCCCTGCGCAAAGCCGCAATCGGTGCCCGCAATTACGTTTTCACGGCCGACGGACTTGGCAAGACGTACGATACGCTGTGCGACAAGCTCAGGATGTTCCACCACATTGGTGGCATGGCTGATGACGCCTGGAACGAGCGCCTTGCCGGCGGGCAATTTCACATCCTGCCAGACCTTCCATTCGTGCTCGTGTCGCGGATTGGCGCCCTCGATCACATAGGCGCCGACGTTGACGCTCAAGATGAGATCGACAATGTCGCGTAGCGGCACGTCGGTGGTATGGGGACCCGGCCAGCTGCCCCAGCAGACGTGGTAGCGGATGCGGTCCGGCGGCAGGCCCGCAATGGCGTCGTTTAGAACCTCCATGTGCAGCGCCACCCATTTGCGATAATCCGCAAAACTCCCTGGAGGCACCATGCGGTCGAAGGTGGTGGCCGCGCGTGCGTCGTCAAGCTGCAAAATGAAACCCGCATCAACGATCATCTTGTACTCGGTCCGCATCGCCTGGCCGATCGCGCGGATCAGCTCCTCGTCGCTCTTGTAATATTCATTCTTGCGGTCCGGGATGACGCTGGCGGGCGCCGCAACCGGCATGAAGGCTTCCGCGACATTGACCGCCTTGAGCGCAGACTTGAAATTGTCGATGTCGCGTTGAAGCTGTGCCTGGCCCGTATAGCTGATCGGCCCGACACAGACTGAATCCATGCTGGTCGCCATGCCTTCCGCGGCATCGAGTTCGGCATAGAAGGCAGCAAAGCGCTCGCGATCAGCTCCACGCTGGAACGTATTGGTGCCGGGCTTGAAAGGACGCCGCTCAAACCCGCTCAAGCGCTCCAACACATATTGCGACCAAGAGATGGATTTGCCAAATTCGCCGTCGCTCACCACGTCGATGCCGGTCGCCGCCTGCTGGCGGACGATGTCCCCGACCGAGGCGGTCAGCTCGCGGTCAAAGGCCTGCTGATCGAATCCCTCTGCTTTTTGCCGCGCACGCAGCGAAGCCTGGAGTTCCGGCGGCCGGATGAGGCTGCCCACATGGGTCGTGAGAATGCGATCGGTACTGCGTTTCATTGAAGTGGTTTCCTCGTGCGCGGTTTCATCTAAAGTGGAAATGCCCGTTTGTCGAATTCGGCGTGCGGGTGTACGCTACGACAACTCTTAGGACCACTATGACGAGTGCCTTCCAAACGGCCCTTACCGCCCGCACCGACACCATGGTCGACGCCTGCACGACATGCGGCAAGTGCTTTGAGGCCTGCCCCATCAAGGAGCCCGCGGGTGTCGCTGGCGCCGACCCCCGCACCACGGTCACCGGCATCCTCGACATCGTGCGAACCGGGGATGGCCCCGAGTTGTCGCGCAAATGGGCGAGCGCCTGCATTCTCAGCGGCGAATGCATCAAGGCCTGCGATTACGGTGTCAATCCACGCTTTCTGCTCAACATGGCACGTGTCGCGATGGCGCGAGCGAAGAACGAACCTGCCGAGCGGCGGCGGATTGGGGTGGAGGATTTTCGGAAAGTAAGCCGGGATGTCACCAACCTCTCCAGGATGCAGTTGACCGACGACATTCTGGAGAGACTTGGACAATTGCCGACATCACGCGCGGCTGGAGATGACCCCGACGACATTCCGGACGTCGTGTTCTACACGGGCTGCAACGTTCTCAAGACGCCACACATCGCGCTGTTGGCGCTCGACATCATGGATGCGCTTGGCACGACCTATCACGTCATGGGTGGACCCAGCCATTGTTGCGGCATCGTGCAGTTGCGGCCCGGCGATATCGACACGTCGGGCCGTTTCAGCGAAAACACAATGGATAAACTTGCGCGCAGCAAGTCCGGCCACGTTCTGGCCTGGTGTCCAAGCTGCCTCGTTCAATTCAATGAGGTCACGCTGCCGACCGTCGAGGCAACGCGCGGCGCGAAGCCCTTCGACATGACACCGTTTTTCCTGTTCCTTCGTGAAAAGCTCGACCGATTGCGCCCGATGCTGGCGCGGCGCGTGGAGATGCGCATTGCGCTGCATCGCCACCCGGGCGTCCCGGGTGTCATGGAAGCCGCAATGGCGATATTGACGGCCGTGCCTGGCATCGAACTTGTCGATCTCCATCAGCCGGCGGTCGGCCTGATGAGCAATTATTTACGCGCCCTGCCCTCCTACAAACGCGACCTGCAACGCAACGAACTCGAAGCCGCGCGGGACGCAGGCGTTGACGCACTCGTCACTGTCTATCACGCCGACCACCGCGAACTTTGCGCGCATGAACGGGATTGGCCCTTCCAGGTGCTCAATGCGCTGGAAATTGTCGGCGCCAGCATGGGCCTGCATCATGACGACCAATACAAACGCTTGAAGAAAACGCAGGACGTCGACGCCATCGTGGCCGAATGTTCTGACCTCGTGACGCAACATGGGCTTGATCCCGACAAGGCACGTGCGGCCGTGCAGGCGATGCTTGACGACCAGCCGCTGCGGCTTGTGGGGCATGCGGTGCGTGCGGGCGTGTAAAATCGGGGGTATCCCCAATTTCACTTTCGGCAACGGGCGAGTAGGGTGGGCAAAGGCGCGCACGCCGTGAATTTGCAACACACTCGATCGCTCGAAAGCGCGCCGTGCCCACGCGTCGGATGTGCAGCGAGCGCAATACTGCCTGGGGCACGGATCGAACACTCACCGGCGTTCGCGTGGGCACGGCGCGCCGCACGCCGGAGTATATGACGCCGTTCACAGATGGCGCGCCTTAGCCCACCCTACGGTCCCACGATCATCTCGACCACATCATAACCCAGCGCCGCATTGAATCCCTGTGGTACTTGATACGTCGCCGTGAGCTTCATCCCGAGCATGAGTTCGGAACGATCAGTGGCGGCGCCATCGATATCGGTATCGGACGCAATACGGAGCCGCAAATCGGCGCCACTGTCGGATTTCACGATCAGTCGCCTGCCCTCTTCCTCTAGCCGAGTGATGGTGCCGCTCACCTTCTGCTCGACGATCTGCGGAACCTGCGGTCCCTGGCTTTGCAATTCGCGGTGAAGGGTTTCGGCGAGCCATTCGAAATGGTTTTCGCGATCCCAACCCTTGTATTCATTCATGTGGAACTCTTTGACGATTGCCGTAAGCGGCATGCCCTTGGCCATCATGGCGCGCACCTTCTGCCGCGCAAGCAACAGGTAGTCGGTGAGCGCGTGCAGGTCCTTCACGTCGCCGAGCGGTCCGTGCGCCGGGATCATCACCTTGGGCTTGAGCGCGCTCAAGACTTCGAGTTGCTTGAGCATCCCCATGGTGGTGCCATGACTGTAGTCAGGCCTTATGTCGGGATGACGATCGATATAGCCGACGAAGCCGGCATGCATCACGCCGCTCTGCGGCAGCCAGATTGCAATGTCGCCGGGATTGTATTGATCATCCACGTAGATGAGTTCAATCGTCTTGCCGCCGAGGCGCAGCGTCATATTCTCCTTGAAGCTGATGACGAAATCGCCCGGATTTGCGTCCTTGAGCGCGTCGGCGCGCTCGCGAAAGCGCTTACGCCACGCCTTTGTCTGATAAGGTTTCCACGAGGTCCAATCCTTGGCGACGTGCTCGTGCACGATCATATGCGCCGACGGCAGGAACGCCGGCGTGCCGCCCGCATGGTCGCCATGGTTCTGGCTGATGATGACATAGCGCACCGGCTGGTTGGTCACCGACTTGATGAAGTTCTGCAGGATGCGGGTTTCCGGCGGATTGTTTCCGGTGTCGACGACCACCACCCCCTGCGTCGTCACCACGACAAGCGCATTGGCATCATTGACCTTGCCCACGAAGGCGTAAACGCCGTCGGCAACCTGTTTGAACTCGGCCTTCTCTCCCGTGAGGGCGAGCGCCGCATGAGGCACAATACCTTGCGGCATAAGAACTGCTGGCACAAGAATTTGTGCCAGGAGCAAGAGTGCGAATGCCCGGATGGATTTGACTACTCTCATGACGTCTCCCGTTACGCCTTTGGCTTCGAAACGCGATTATCGGCGATTGTTGATTTTCGCGGGGTCCACCTTGGCTGGGACCGCTTTCTCGAACATGTTTTATAGGATAGTTTCGCGGCATCGATAAGAACAGTGCTGAATTCAAGAACGATCACAGACAGGGAGGACTATCATGTCGACTGCAATTCGCATTGGATTGACAACGTTGTGTGGCCTTGCCGGCCTATTGGCGGCAAACGTAGCGTGCTTTGGTCAAGGCCCCACCGACAACCCGTACCGCCCTGTGCGGGGGCTGGCCGACGGCGGCGGTCCGAGTGTGCTCGGCGGCGAATGGGCAAGGCTGCCAGGCGGCCGGGAAATGGGCCCGCCTGCTTCGGTGCACATCGACCGTGACGGGGAGAGCGTTTGGGCTTTCATCCGCTGCGACGAGACGAGCCCGCTTCCAGTTGCGCGCGGTGGCCGGTTCGGCATCGATTGCATGCTGCCCGACGGCAAACTCAAGCCGCACGATACGATCTACAAATTCGATCCGAAAGGCAACGTCGTCAAAAGCTTTGGCGCCCAAATGTTCATCTGGCCGCACGGTTTGCATGTCGATCGCGACGGCAATATCTGGGCGACCGACGCGGCCGCCGAAGAAGCCGTGGCGACAGCAGCCAAAGCCGGCGTCAAGGCCGGGCATTTCGTGCGCAAGTTCAGTTCCGATGGACAGGTGCTCTTGACACTCGGCGAACCAGGGGTCGCCGGCAACGACGAGAACCATTTCCGCTCGCCGGCCGGTGTCGCAACTGCTCCCAATGGCGATATTTTTGTGGCCGACGGACACGGTTCCAACAACCGCATCGTGAAATTCTCCAAGGATGGGAAATTCATCAAGGCCTGGGGCAAGACCGGCTATGCGCCGGGCGAGTTCCGCACCGCCCATTGCATCGCCATGGACAAACGCGGCCGGCTGTTCGTCTGCGACCGCCAGAACACCCGCATCCAGATATTCGATCAGGATGGAAAATTCCTCACGCGCTGGAACCAATTCGGCATGCCGAGTGGGATCACCTTTTCGGTCAACGACGAAGACATGATCTATGTCTTCGATTCGGAATCCGACAATGTCGATAATCCGGGATACGAGCAGGGCATCCGCATCGGCGACGCGCAGAGCGGCTGGGTGAAACACTTCATCCTCGACCAGGGCGGCAACCCGGCAACGCAAACAGGCAGCGGGCCGGAGTTCGGCACCGTCGATAAATTCGGAAATATCTTCGCAGGCGAACCGCGGCCGCGCCAGTTACGGAAATACGTCAAGGTTCGGTAGGAACCTCTTCCAACAGCCCTAATTTCCGCCCCAGCCATTTGGTTGTCGTGGCCTGGATGAGGATCGTCATAAGAATGGCAATGAAGGTGACCGATGCAATCATCTGCGCACCGGGCGCCTTCATGCCCAGCAACAGGCCTGCAAGCGCAGCCGGAATGACACCGGTCTCGCGGGTCCAGCACATGAACAGCATCTCGTTGAAACTCCACTTTGCACGCCGGTCCGGGAGCGCGCAAAGGAAAACGGTGACCGGCCGCGCGACCAGCATAAAGATGGTCACCACCACGATGCCGCCGGCCAGATATTGATTCATCAGTTTGAAATCGACCTGCGAACCGAGCAGGATGAATATGAACAACCGCATGATGAATGCGGTCGTCAATATGAACTCGTCGAGCTTTTGCGCCTCGCCCTCCTCCATCTTGAAGCCGAAGTCGTCTTTGTTGCCCAGCACGATGCCGAAAACAAAAACCGCCATGAACCCGCTGGCCTGCAACCCGTCGGCTGCAAAATAAGCGCCGATAACCGCCATGAGCGTAACGACAGGTCCATATTCCGCAAGAAAGTCCCAGCGCTCGTGCGCGATAAGAATTGCCGCCAGATAGGCCAATGCGGCGCCAGCAATGATTCCAATCAGCGATTGCTTGATGAGGTCTAACACCGACGAAGAGAGCGAGAAATCGCCCGTCCCCATGGCGACAGCCAGGACCCCGAATGTGACGATGGCACCCATGGCGTCATTGAAAGCCGACTCGCTCATGACGGTTTGTGCGACACGGTCGCGAATTTTCACCTGCCGGAAGATGGGCACCAAAGTTGCGGGATCGGTCGAAGCGAGTGTCGCACCCAACAACAGCGCCACAATGAATGGAACACCGAGTATGTAATAGGCAGCGACGCTGGTGATAGCCGCGGTGATCAGGACGCCCAGGGTCGAAATGACGATGATCGTGATCCAGACCCGTTTTAGCACGCTCAATCTCAGCGACGCGCCGCCGTCGAACAGGATGTAACTCGCCCCGAAAAGCAGGATGATCTGGTTGAGGCCTGAATCCGCCGGGATATTGATCAGTCCCAGCATTTCCGGGCCGATCAAAATTCCGGCGACCAGAAAGATCGCAACATCTGGAATTCCGATCTTCTGCGATAACAGGCTGGTGATCGTACCAACGGCGAGAATGAGCCCACCGGCCAGCAGTGTGTGTTTCGCAATTTCGACCGCAGCCGACGCTTCCAATTTTCTCCTCCTGCGACACCTCGGACATTGCGCCCACCAGACACGTGCAGTCGATAGGCGCAACTCGCTGCCGACTCCCATAAGAAAGTCCGCGCAGGCGGGCCTGCGCGGACATGTGCACTGCCGGATCAGCAGGTCAATCGGTCAAACGCAAAGCTAGGTGCCTTGCGCTCAACGCTTGCCGCTTAGTGCGCCAACGGATCAGGCCGCATCTGGAACTTCACGACCTTCGGGGTTTCACCCTTCCCGCCTTCCATATGGAACGGCGTGCGGTTTCCGGTGTTCGACCATACGCCACGGCCCTTCCAGCCCGTGTTTGGATTGTCGATGCGGCCGTCAAGTCCCTTGGCCCAGAAGCCCATCGGATAAGGCACGATCATATTGACCATCTTGCCGTCCTTGAGCGCGATCAGCGAGTCGTTCTGGTTGCCGGTCGCAATCGGAACGTCCTTGCCAAGGCCCAACGTGTCGTGTTGGTCGACCCAGGCATAGTAAGGCGTTTCGCCGCTGCCGCCATCGGTCACGTTGCCAAGCTGCGGGCCTGGCAGTGGATACATCGTCCAGCCCTCCGGGCAGTGCTTTCCGGTCGCGGTCGGGCCATTGAGCGGGCCTTTGCACTTGCTGCGGTCGAAGGCGCCAAGATGGCCGCTCGCCAGCGCCGCCCAGTTGACGCCCTTGCTGTCGATATCGCCGCCGCGCGGCGAATAGCCCGGCGACGCCACTTCGAAGATTTCAGCGAGCGCTGTCTCGGACGGATTCGAGCCAGGATTGACCCGCACCACCGAACCCGGGAAGCCGGTGACGGTGCCCCAGATCGAGGAATCGGCCGGGTTAGGCGAGATCGAATAGAAACCCACGCGAATGCGCTTGTCCTTGGTGGGATCGACCGGCTGATTCGGCTGAACGTAGCCTTCGTCGCGCTTGCCGTTGCCGTTGGTGTCAAGGACGAACGGTGTCCACCCTTGCGAGCGAATTTCGTCGCCGGTCTCTTCGAACATCTTGGTATTGACCCAGCCGAGCACTTCCGCGCCGGCGCCGCCGGAGCTGGCCCAAAGCGTACGATTGGCATCGAAGCCAAACTGCACGTGGTGGGTCGGGAAGCAGGTGCTCACCGTCGCGAAGTCCTTCTTCGACGGGTCATACATGATGACGTGGCGGTTCGATGCATTGATCGGGAACGCCTTCGCGGATGGATGGCTCGATCCCGCCTTGCAAACGTCCGGGTTTGCTGCCGGTCGAATGCGCGCCGCGAACCACACCCGAGCCCGTTCGTCCAACATCAGGCTGTGCGGGATGGTCTGGGCGTCCCAGAGCTTCTCGTCGCCCCAATAGGCCGAGGGCGCCAGCATCACATTGTTGATTGCCGACGGGGTCTTGGTATCGCGCACCGGCAACTTGACTGTCGTCGCCGTATGCGTGACCGGATCAAGAATCGGGATGTAATCCGTGCTGTTTTCGGTCGCCCCGAACAGCAGGCCATTCGCGTTGACCGTCGGATTGCGCTTGTCGGTCGCGACCTCGTCGTGGAGATAGGTCTTGGGGCCGGACCAGTCCCAAACCGTGACAACGACGTTGCGTTCCGCACCCTGCGGGCGCGGCGGCTTGGTCGCGGGCAATTCGCCGGCCGCAATCCGGTCGGTCCAATCGCCCAACATCTTCAGGCCGCGCTCGGTTCCGAAACGCTCGATGGTCTCGACCATGTCCTTGCTGGCCTGGCCAGATTGAATGCGGCGAGTCCAGGCCTCATAGCCGGAACT
>DATGVJ010000149.1:0-14743 GCA_035300505.1 Xanthobacteraceae bacterium | reverse complement strand
GCCTACGGCCTATTTTCGTGTTGGACGTATTGTTGGACGTTTCGTTCGACGCTCAACTTGGCTCGCCTGCCACTCAAACGTCGTTCTGCCACTATGGAAATCCGTGGAGAACTGGCGGTAACGCCATTATCAGCAACACGGCGCTTCCCCCCAACACGCTGGCACCCACGACGAGCAGGGACAGGACGCGCTCCCAGAGCATCTCGTTGCTGGCGACGTCGTTCGAATTCGGCACCTGTGCACCCGCATTTTTCGTGCGACGAAGACGTCACCCTCCCGCCGGCCGTAGCACATGGCTTCGTCAATGCCATGCGTGACTTCTTCGCCGAAAAAAATCCGACCAAGCGCGACGCGATCGCGGCCCATCAGCTTAGCGTGCTTCGCGATCACCAAGGACCGCGCGAAGAGAAGCTGTGGCTTTAAAGACGTTAAACAGATGTTCGCCGAGATGAAGGGCATTGCAGGCTAGCCATCACATACTCGCGTAGGCTTGGCGCTTCAACGCCAAGAAATCACCTTCGCTCAGTCCAGCTCGCATCTTCGTGCTGGCCATTGAATCGGCCCCGGCTGGGAATCGGAGGGTTGCGCCGGTATCGTTGGCTGCCGAAAAGACTGCGTTTGCGACATCTCCGAGAGCCGTTGTGAATTCGGGTAGATTGCTCATCTGCGCGTTCAGTTGCGGCTGGTAGGGCTCCGGAAACGAGTTCGCATCGTTGAACGCCATCATGTTTGCTCGGAACCTGGTGTCCGGTCCGTAGCCAGGCTCGACCAATTTTACACGGATGCCAAACGGCGCAAGCTCGTGGTAAAGCGCTTCCGAGAAGCCCTCGACTGCGGTTTTGGTTGCAGCATACACGGAAACGAGAGGCGCGGGATTGAATACGACACTGGACGTGACGTTGACAATCGTGCCCGAGCCACGCTGGCGCATGTGCGGCACGATTGACCGGGCCATCGCGATGGTGCCAAGCGTATTGGTTTGAAACAAGCGGCGGGTCAACTCGTCCGAGGTCGTTTCGAGCGGCGAGAACACTCCAAAGCCGGCATTGTTGACGAGGGCGTCGACGCCACCGAACGCACCGAGCGCTTCGCTGACGGCCACCCGAACACTCTCCGCATCGGTCACGTCGAGCGCAATTACACGCAAATTGTTCGAACTTGCGTTGAAGAGGCCGTCTTGAGGCTGACGCATCGTCGCAACGACATTCCAGCCATTGTTGAGGAAGAGCTGTGCAGTTGCTTTGCCGAAGCCCGACGAGCTGCCAGTAATCAGAGCCGTTTTCATCCCCTAGCGAGATCCGGATGGAAACTAGCTGTCCGCGGCAGGACTGCCTATAATTGCGCATCCGTAATCCGTTATAGATCGTCCGGGACATGGAACCATTTGCCGATGTGATCACCCTGCTGCGACCTCGCGCGATCGGAACGAAGGTTATCGAAGGAGCCGGGCGTTGGGCCGTACGGCGCTCGCGAATGAATTTGGCCGGCTTTGGCCTCGTGCTTATCGGCGAATGCTGGCTCACGGTAGACGGCCACAAACCTGTGCGTCTCGCCAAAGGCGATTTCGTCCTCGTGCCTGCCGACCCTGGCTTCACGATCGCGAGCGACCTCGCATGCGAAGTCGTCTCGATCGACATGGAAGGGGCGTTGCACTGTCAGGCCGACGGGGTCCGATACGGCGATCCAGATCTCGCGCTGGAGTTCAAGCAGCTCGGTGGCAATTTCGAACTAGACTCGGCCAACCGCGGGCTGCTCGGCGGACTGCTCCCGACTCTTGTCCATATCCAGGCCTCCGATCCCGCTGCGGGACGACTTAAGCGCATGATAGACTCGATCGTTGAGGAGTGGCTCGCCGACCGACCAGGCCGCGAAGTCGTCGTTGATCGTCTTATCGAGGTCTTGCTGGTGGAGGCTCTGCGGTTTCGCTCCGAAGGCGTGGACGTCATCGGACAAACGGGCCTCCTCGTGGGGTTGGCTGATCCGCTTCTCGCCCGCGCCCTGAGACGACTTCATAATGACGTTGCTCACCCCTGGTCGGTGGAGGAACTCGCCAAGGAGGCGGGGCTGTCCGTTTTCAGCGAACGCTTCGGCCAGAAGGTCGGAGTACCCCCGATGCAATACCTGATGGATTGGCGAATGGCCTTGGCCAAGGCAATGCTTCAGCGGGATGCCCCTCCATTGGAAGCCGTTGCGGTCGCGATTGGCTATCAGTCAGCAAGCGCCTTCAGCACCGCCTTCCGCCGAGAGGTCGGTAGCCCGCCCAGTCACTTCGCTCGCACCGCAGCCGGATAAGCAGCGGCCGGCCGCAATGTGCCGATCAGAAGTTATGAGCCTGCGGCCTTTAATTCAAGACCGCTGTGGGCAATGAGATACCGAGGTTCCGCACGACGACCTCATCAGTCAATTTCAACATCCGGACCATTCGAGCAATTGCAGACTTGGTGCCGCGGAACGTGACGAGCCGTCGCGCGAGGGCGTCTTCGAGACGGCAATAGCCGGTCCAGACCTTTGTAAAGGCGGCCAAGTCGGCCTCGATCACGACGTCGCGATTCTGCCCAGGATCCTTCAGGCAAACCTCGATCTCATCTTTTCGGATCAGCAGCCACCAATGGCGCGGATTGCGGCTGCCCTTGGGGATGCCCCTGAAATCGAAGTGCAGGACAAATTCCTGCGCCGGAATATCCTTGCGATCGATGTGCTGGCGTATGCCCCCTATCAGCAATTTTGAATCGAGATCGTCAGGACCAACGAGGCCCCCTCCCCACTTGAGCCCCCATTCGCCCATCATCTCGATCATCGGACGAAATGCCTCCCCGGCTTCCGTCAGCACATAGATGTGCCCTCTGCCCTTTTCCTTCGCATTGGGCTGAATGACACCAGCGGCCGCCAATTCCTTCAGGCGCTGCGCAAGCATGGTTCTGGAGATCAGCGGGATGGTCGCCAGGAAATCGCCATAGGATCTGGGGCCATAATAGAGCTCGCGAATGATCAGCGGCGACCATCGATCGCCGAATATCTCGGCCGTCTTCGCGACGGGACAGAACTGACCGTATCTGATCATGAGCTCGACCTCACGGGCGCTTGGGAAGTCTCTTTTCCGTACCAATCCTCGAAATGTATCCCAGCGATGTGTGATCGACCCATCACGCTTTCAAGCGAAGCAAGCCGTTTTTCAGCCCATCCGCGCACAGGAAGTTGGGTACGGAATACAAACTTGATATCGAACGCCCCGGCGCCAATTGTGGGTATGGGGCAGCGATCCCTTGGATGGCTTCAATCAGTTTTCAGCGAGAGGCCGCAACGTGACAGAGCTGCTGTTGATCGTTTCGCTATCGTTTTCCACACTTAGAGGAGACCCAAGATGGCAACAAGTGTCAAACAGATGTTGGAAGCTGCGAACGCTATCGTTCCGAAAATCACGTCAGCGCAAGCCGACGGCATGATCGCGAAGGGCAATACCCTAATCCTTGATGTTCGTGACGCGCCGGAGGTCGCCGCAAGCGGCAAGATCGCCGGCGCCATAAACGTGCCACGCGGCATGTTGGAATTTCGTGCCGACCCGGAATCCCAGTATCACGATAAAAACTTCGAAAGGAGAAAAACCGTCATTCTGTATTGCGTCTCTGGCGGGCGAGCGGCTCTCGCTGGCAAGCTGCTCAAGGAACTGGGTTACGACGACGTCTACAATCTCGGTAGCTTCAAAGACTGGACCGGGACGGTCGATCAGACCTGAACGAAGACAACGGCCCGAAGCGGTTGCTGCGCAACAGAGATACGGCAGCAGATGCCGCCTCTGGCGCTGTCATTAGCGACACGTCGCTAAACCCCGGCAAGTTCGGGCCGGACCGACTCAAACGAACACGACGAGCAGTGCGCATGACGATGAGAGGACGAGCTCTGACTAAGCCGTTCGCAACTTCTCCGAACGATAAGTCGAACCACGCTCTGGTCTATGACGTCCCCGCCAGCGAAGTGCCGCAAGGCCGCGTCAGGACTTCTCTGGTGAGGTCCAATGGCGACGCCACCGTGATTGTTCCTATCCGCCACAAGTAACGTGCTATTGCGAGCGAAAGCCGGCCAGCTAAATGGCCCAACACGGCGAAACTTCTTCGACCGTTAGTGGCGCAGGCGCATGATATCTTGCGTGAGCGCTTTGAAGCAGGCGGCTCAGCCGAAGACTATCTATACGATAGGACGAAACTTGCCGACAGCACAGTGGTTGGTCTGGTCCACATTGCATCGATATCTAACGGAATACGCGATCGGAACACGGTCGCTCCACTCGCAGCGATTGCGGTGGGTGGTTACGGACGAGGGGAACTGGCCCCGGGCTCCGACCTCGACTTGCTCTTTCTTCTCCCTGAAGGAAATCAAGCTTGCGCACGAGGCGTTGCGCCGACAATAAAGGCTTGCATCAGCGCAGTCGTCGCAAGCCTCTGGGATCTAGGATTCGAGCTAGATCATGCGGCGCGGTCGCCGAGCGAATGCCTTGAGCTTGCAAGCGACGATGCCGCCTTTCTTGCCCGGTCTGGTTGACCGGCGATTCCTATGGGGCGGTTTCGGCCTA
The DNA here is from genome assembly GCA_035300505.1 of Xanthobacteraceae bacterium. Taxonomy (GTDB): domain Bacteria; phylum Pseudomonadota; class Alphaproteobacteria; order Rhizobiales; family Xanthobacteraceae; genus VAZQ01. Next base: position 10,176 of record DATGVJ010000149.1, on the reverse strand, counting down.
TTCACTTCTCTCGACACCGATATCGCGGCGCTCCTCTCTGGTCCTGACGCAGGACGCTGGAGGGACGCGATCGGCGACGCCCTGTCAAGCACTCATCGCCGTGCGCCGCGCGAAATGCAACGTTTGGAGGACGAGCCTGACCTCAAGCGAGGCCCCGGCGGCCTGCGAGACTTGCGGCGCGCAATCTGGGCCAATACGCCCGCATCGGCGCGTCCCATGTCGCTCACGCAAGCGCCGCTTATCGAAGCGCACCGTTTCTTGTGGCTTGTGCGGTGTCATTTGCATTTTCTCGCGGGTCGCGCAGACGACCGTCTTAGCTTGCCACTCCAACCCGGCAACGCGCTACAAAACTCCGCTGCGCCTCACCTGTTGGACCTTTTCCGTTATCACGCCCGCAATGTTCTGGCTGCGATCCGTGTTACGCCGCCTGCCAAGTCTGGAATACAAACTTGATATCGGAAATCGGATCGTCGATTTCTAGTCGTGGGCAGCGACCGCCTGGAACGCTTCGTTCAAGCAAATTTGTCTGCAGCCCGCGTGTTGACTGTGATCAGAAACAAAAGGTGACCCATGAATGCAAGGAACCCCGTGTTGTGGATTTCAGTATGTGCCCTCGCCCTGCTCACCGGACCAAGTCTGACCGGAGCCCAAACCGTTACCGAGGCTGACGTCGTCAAGGCCATCTCCAATTTGGAAAATGACGGCGTCAAAGCAGATCTGGCCGGCGACCCGGCCTTTTATCGGAAGGTTCTGGCTGAGGATTGGACCCGGGGCGACAGCGACGGAACTTACTACACCAAGGCCGGCCTCTTAAATCTGATGGCCGACGCCAAGAACATCAAGACAAACAGCGAGAAACTCTCCGAACTCAAGGTGCGCGTGTACGGCGATACAGCCGTCGCAACCTACAAAGACACCTATGACATTCTGATCATGGGTCAGCGTCGCGCGCACACCATCATCGCTACTGACACGTTTGTCAAAATCGATGGCGAATGGAAGCAGGTCGCAAGCCACGGGGCTGAAGTGAAGAAGTAGCCGCTTACACTTTGATCGTGACGCTCGCTGGATGCCGTCAGCGGCCCTGAGGTCATCTTCAGCAAAAGAGGCACGAACTCAATCCCAGGCACAAGCACCGGAATTCGTTCTGATGTCATTCGATGTCGACGGCAGCGAAAGCCGTACACGGCGGGTGACGCCGGACAAGGAGACAAGATGAGCAAGAACAACACGGCCTCTCTGCTGCCCTTCGTGCAAGGACGATACATCGAAAACTCCCGCTGGTACATGGGGAGCGTCATGACGTTTCTCGTCAACAGCGAACACACGAACGGCAGCTTCAGCATCACGGAGTACCTGTCAAAGCCTGGGAACGAACCTCCGGCGCACGTGCACCATCGGGAAGATGAGTTCTTCTACATACTGGAAGGCCGCATCGATGCTTACATCGGCAAAGAGCTCTTATCCGCGGGTCAGAACGAAGGCGTGTTCTTTCCTAAATTCATCCCGCATACGTTCAGGATCCTCACTCCGCGATTGCGGATGCTGATCTGGCTGTCTCCGGGCGGCTTCGAAGGCTACTTCCGCGATATGAGCGAACCAGCCCGCTCGCTCGATCTTCCAACACACGCCGCGAACTATGGTGAGGCCGGCCGATATGGATCACACATTGCGGCCGGAAAAGAGCACGGGATTTCGTTCCTTTCATCGGAAGAGATACGGCAGCAGATGCCGCCTCTGGCAGAATTACTCGCGCTCGACGATTTGGGTGACAGTGCACTGATGAGAAACGCCACAGGAGGCCGCAATGAGTAAAGTGATCGCCGCGACAGGCGCCAGGGAGCACGCGCCAACTTCCAACATTGATCCGTTCTCGCTCGAATTCTTCGCCGATCCTTTCCCGGCTCATCAGGAGTTGCGCGAGGCCGGCCCGGCCGTTTGGCTGTGCCGCTACGGCGTCTGGGCGGTGGCGCGATACGAAGACGTGCATCGCGTCCTCACCGATTGGCGGACATTTTGTTCTAGCCGCGGCATCGGTATGAGCGATTTCTCCAAGGAGAAGCCCTGGCGGACACCGAGTCTCGTCCTGGAGAAGGACCCACCCGAGCATGACCGCGCCCGCGCCGTGCTCAATCGTGCGCTGTCGGCGAGCGTCATGAAACAGCTTCGCGATTCTCTTGCGTCCGCTGCCGAGGCGCTGATCGAGAAGCTGCTGGAAGCGCGTCGTTTCGACGCCATTCCGACATTGGCCGAAGCCTATCCGCTTTCCGTCTTCCCCGACGCCGTAGGCCTGCGCAAGGAAGGGCGCGACCACTTGAGGCCCTATGCCAACGCGGCGTTCAACGCCTTTGGGCCCGACAACGAGTTGCGGCGCGATGCTCTTGCAGGCGCCGCGCCGCATGCCGCCTGGGTGAGCGAGCAATGCCGGCGCGAAAATCTTTCGCCCGACGGCATCGGCGCGAAGATCCACGAATCGGTCGATACCGGTGAGATCAGCGCAGAGGATGCGAGGCTCTTGGTGCGTTCGCTGCTGAGCGCCGGGATTGATACAACTGTCAACGCGCTGGGCGCCGCAGTTTATTGCCTGGCGCGATTCCCGACCGAAATGGCGAAGCTCAACAAAAATCCTTCTCTCGCCCGCGCCGCCTTCGAAGAGACGATCCGCTTCGAATCGCCGGCGCAGACGTTCTCGCGCACGACAACGCGGCCCGCCGAGATCGGCGGCGTGCAGCTCGACGCAGGCGAGAAAGTCCTGATGTTATTGGGCGCCGCCAATCGCGATCCGCGCAAATGGGACAGGCCCGATATTTACGACATCGAGCGTCGGACGGCGGGCCATGTCGGGTTCGGCGCTGGCATTCATGTGTGCGTCGGCCAATTGCTGGCGCGGGTTGAGGGCGAGGCGATGCTCACTGCTCTCGCCAGAAAAGTTCGCGCGATCCGTATCGACGGCGAAGTCAAACGAGCCTTTAACAATACGCTGCGCGGGCTTCAGTCTTTGCCTGTCGAGCTGGTGCCCGCGTAGCCAGGAATTCTCCGGACAACGACACATGAATAACCACGTCGAATTGGTTTCCCGCTATTTTGTCCGCGAGCCTCGGGTCGACGGCTTTTTCGACGCGTACAGCTGCAGCGTTCAATATGTGGTCGCTGATCGTGACACGGGACGTTGCGCGATTATTGATCCGGTACTCAACTACGACGAAAAGTCTGCGGCAACGGCGACGTCGTCGGCCGACGCGCTGCTCGCCTTCGTGCGCGAACGGAAGCTCACAGTCGAGTGGATTCTCGATACCCATCCCCATGCGGATCACTTTTCGGCGACCGCTTATCTCAAGGAGAAGACGGGCGCGAGGACTGTGATCGGAGAGCGCGTCACAGACGTGCAGCGGCTTTGGAAGGATATCTATAATCTGCCGCCAAGTTTCAGGACCGACGGTTCACAATGGGACCGGCTGTTCGCCGACGGCGATGTCTTCCACATCGGCGATCTCGAGGCGCGCGTGCTGTTCTCTCCCGGTCACACCCCGGCGTCGGTTACCTACGTGGTCGGCGATGCCGCCTTCATACATGATACGCTTTTCATGCCCGATTTCGGCACGGCGCGTTGCGATTTTCCGGGAGGCGATGCACATGCGCTCTGGCGCACGATCGAACGCATCCTGGCCCTGCCTGATCACACCCGCCTTTTCACGGGCCACGACTACATGCCCAACGGTCGCCCACCCGCCTGGGAAAGCACCGTAGCTCACCAGCGTGCCCGGAACATTCACCTTGCCCAGGCGCATGGCGAGGCAGAGTTCGTTGCCCTTCGCCGCGCACGCGACGCAAGTTTGCCGATGCCAAAGCTCATTCTGCACGCTCTGCAGGTCAATATCGCAGCAGGACGCCTGCCTCCCGCCGAAGACAACGGCGGACACTTTTTGAAGATACCGCTCAACGCGCTTGCGACCTTTCGCGAATGAGGGCCGTCTCGCCACCGAACAAGGCGCCGTAGCGCAGTTCGCGGATGAACAGCGGTGTCGATTAGCCACCAGGTCGCGGCGCTGCGTTCTCCAAAATGAATCTCGCTTTAACAACAGGAGGTCGAAACATGACGTTACAGATTGGTGCTGTCGCTCCGGACTTCGTAGCCGAGACCACCGAAGGGAAAATCAAATTCCATGACTGGATCGGCAATAGCTGGGCACTGCTGTTCTCGCATCCCAAGGATTTCACCCCGGTTTGCACCACCGAGCTCGGTGCACTCGCCAGGCTGAAACCGGAATTTGACAAGCGCGGCGTCAAGCTGATGGGTCTTTCGGTCGATCCGGTCGACAAGCACGCCAAGTGGTCGGAAGACATCCGCGAGACGCAAGGCGCCGCGCCGAACTATCCCATGATCGGCGACACCGATTTCCATGTCTCGAAGCTCTACGACATGCTCCCCGCCTCGACGTCGGGCAATGTCGCGGCCCGGACGGCCGCCGACAACCAGACCGTCCGGAACGTCTTCATCATCGGACCCGACAAAAAGATCAAGCTGGTGCTGATCTATCCGATGACGACGGGGCGCAGCTTCGTAGAGATATTGCGCGTCATCGATTCCCTCCAGATGACGGCCAAGCATCGCGTCGCGACGCCTGCCGATTGGAACCAGGGTGACGACGTCATCATCGCGGGCTCCGTCAGCGATGACGAGGCCAAAACGATCTATCCGAGCGGTTGGAAGGCGCCGAGGCCGTACCTTCGTATCGTGCCGCAGCCGAAGTGACGTTTAGACTGGCGTCGCTGCGAAGCGATGCCAGTCCGCGCGAGGGCGCGGACGCAAAGTCAAACGCGGGCGCAGGAAGGTACGGAATACAAACTTGATATCAAACCCGGGGGCAGCGATTTTCGTCGAGAGCCGTGATCGCCAGGAAAGCCTCAATCAGTTTCCAGCCGGTAGCTCGCGATCAGGGCCCTCGGAGAGAACCCTGAGTTCCGTCTTTGACACGCCACAGGAGTCATAAAATTGAATACAGAAAAAAAGACGTTCGTTCTCGTTCACGGGGCCTGGCACGGTGGCTGGTGCTACCGTCAAACCGCGGCCGCATTGCGCAAGATGGGGCACGAGGTTTTCACACCGACCCACACGGGCGTTGGCGAACGTGCTCATAAGGCGGATGAAAACATCACCCTCGAAACCCACATTCGCGACGTCGCAGGCTGCATCGAGGCCGAGGAAATCAGCGACGTCATCCTCGTCGGCCATTCTTATGGCGGCATGGTGATCACCGGGTTAGCCGACCGGATGGCCGATCGCATCAAGGCGCTTGTCTATCTTGATGCCTTTGTACCGGACGACGGAGACTCTTTGTTGGCGCTGCTGCACAAAGCGCTCGAACCGCCGGTGGCCGAGCAGTTCATCGGCGCCTTTCGCGACGCGGGCCTGGAAAACAACAGCGGGATGACGCATCCGCTCACGGCGGAAATCCTCCACGTCTCGCCTGCAAATCGCGAATGGGTGAACCGGCGCTGCGTCCCGCAGGCGCTTGCCACGTTCGAGATGCCGGTCTTGCTGTCGGGTGAGATCGAGAACGTGAAACGCCGCATCTACATCCTGGCCGATGGCTGGGACCCCAGTCCGTTCCGGTATTTCGCCAACAAATTTACCGGAGCCCCAGGATGGGATGTCGTCAAACTGACCTGCGGGCATGACGTCATGGTGGATCTGCCGAACGAACTGGCCGAAACCCTCGCGCAAATAGCGTAACCATTCGGATCTGTAACCCGAGTACAGGGGCAACGGAGTGATTGACAGTATGAGCAATTACAGAAAGATACAGGCCGAAGACTGCCCGTGCCGGGAGGGCATGTTTCCGCGCGGTAAGGTCAGCCGGCGCGGTCTGCTGTTCGCGGTTGGCTCGACGGTTGGGGTATCGTCTGCAAGCCTTGTAAGGCCAGCTCTAGCCGCGGCGCTATCTGCGCCTCCCGGCTCCATCCATTACGACGTTGCTGCTGACCCAACGAAGGAGCAAGGCCGGCCGACATTTGAAGATGGCGGTTATGGCTCGCGCTCGCAGTTCGAGACGGCCGTCCGTCTTCTCGCGCCGAACCCCAACCCCAACACTACTTTTACCCCGCTTGCAGACCTCCTGGGTAACATTACCCCATCCGGCCTGCATTTTGAGCGCCACCACGCCGGCATTCCCGTTATCGATCCCGCGAAACATTCGCTTGTCATTCACGGCTTGGTTGGAACGCCGAAGCGCTTCACCATGGCTGACATCCGCCGGATGCCTTCTGTCACTCGCAAACATTTTATCGAGTGTTCGGGCAATACGCTATCCGGGTGGACCGGGCAAATGGAGAAAACCGTGCAGGCCTCGCATGGCCTTCTGAGCACGTCGGAATGGACAGGCGTTCTTTTTTCTGAGTTCGCCAAGCAAGTTGGACTGAAGCCGGAGGGAACCTGGGTGTTGGCCGAGGGGTCTGATGGCGCCGTAATGACCCGCTCGATCCCGATGGAGAAGATGCTGCGCGATGCGATCCTCGCCTATGGCCAGAACGGCGAAGCCATTCGCCCCGAGCAGGGCTACCCCCTGCGCCTTGTGCTGCCGGGCTACGAAGGCAACACTCACATCAAGTGGATTCAGAGCCTGCAGGTGAGCGGCGTCCCCTTCATGTCGCGCGAAGAGACGTCGAAATACACCGACCTGATGCCGGACGGCGTTGCATGGGAATTCGTTTTCGAAATGGATGCGAAATCCGTAATCACATTTCCCTCCGGGGCGATGCGGCTGCCCGGTCCAGGATTTTACGAGATCACGGGGCTCGCCTGGTCCGGACGGGGCCGGATTTCGGGTGTCGAGGTTTCAACGGACGGCGGCGCCACCTGGCAGAAAGCTGATCTCGAAGGCATTCCCGAACCCATCTGCACAATTCGCTTCAAACTACCTTGGATGTGGGACGGCAAGCCTCGTGTTCTGCTCAGCCGCTGTGCGGATGAGACCGGGTATGTTCAACCCATCCGGAAGCAACTCGTGGAGCAGCGCGGCGTAAACGCATTCTATCACTATAATGGCATCCAAGCCTGGGGCGTTGGCCCCGACGGGAGTGTTAGCAATGCCGCCGCTTAAAATCGCTCTTGCAGCAATTCTTGTTTTCGGCGCACCTGCCGGCGCAGCCATGGCGGAAACGAAAACTGCCTTCGATTTCGGCCAGCCCATCACGAGCGCCGATCTTCAACGTTACCTTTCCATACCGCCAAACGGTGCCGGCCTCCCGCCGGGACATGGCGATGCCAGCCAAGGCCGGATGGTCTACGAAGAGAAATGCGCGGCATGCCATGGAGAAAAGCTTGAGGGCATTAGTGAAACTGGCGCCCCTGCACTTATCGGAGGCCGCGGAACGCTCGTGACGGCGAAGCCTTTCAAAACCGTTGAAAGCTACTGGCCTTATGCGACGACTGTCTTCGATTACGTGAGGAGAGCGATGCCTTTCAATGCGCCCGGATCGCTCACCGGTGACGAGGTCTATGCCGCCACGGCTTATGTGCTCGCGCGCGGGAAGATCATTTCTGAGTCTCAGGTCATGGACGCCTCGTCGCTGCCGGAAGTCGAGATGCCGAACCTGCGGGGTTTTATCCTTGATCCCCGGCCCCGATAGCTAGCTAAAGCTAGCAGCCTGTCGGACTCAGCGCGCTGAGCAGGGTTGGGTAGAACCGATGGATTGATTCGGCCTTTCTTCGTGACAGGGTGGCACGCAGTTGAGCAATTTCCGTACGATTGATCGCAAGACTGGGTACCTTTTGCCTCCGTCGGTGGACGAGTGGCTTCCTGAGAGGCACTTGGCCCGCTTTGTCGTCGAGCAAAGCCTCATCCGAGCTCCGTCGCCTGGTAGCTCGGCATCGCCTGCATCCGCTCCCACCATGTGGCAAATCCACGCCAGCCTTCGGTGACCGCATAAAGCAGCCAATAAGCTTCGGTCGCCAGAACAGCGGTACGTTGGATCAACATACGCAATGCCTGCCCTCCCTAAGTTCAAGGAACGAGCCCATGAGCAAAACCCTGCCTAACCTCAGTTCTATGCTTTCGGTCAGCGCTATCTGTCTTGGCATGGCCCATCCGGCGCTGCTTTTCGCGCAAGATATGTTGCCGCGTCCCGAGCAACCTTTCATCAAAAGTATCCCAATGGAGAAACAGAACGTGAGCACGCTAAAAACTTACCAGAGCCCGGCAATTACCTTCGTGCGGGATGGCAGCGCGCACATAGTCGACCTCACGATCCCAATTCCGAAGACAATCTCCGAAGAGGCGCAAGCGATGCTGACGGCCGCAGCAATGGCGCCGCACCCGTCACCTGAACCGACACAGACGGTCGCGGACGTGCGTGCGGCGCACGCTGAAATGCAGGCTCGGCTAACCGAACAACTCTTGCGGATGTATCCGGTCACAGTGGAGAAAAAATCGCTTGGCGGCGTACCCGTCACACTCGTCACGCCCACAAACGCAAGGGCTGACCTGGAGGACCGGCTGCTAATCAATCTGCACGGAGGCGCTTTTTTTCTTGGCCAGGGCTCGATCCGGGAAGCTATCCCAATTGCAGCGCGAACCGGCATCAAGGTGCTGGCTGTCGACTACCGGCTCGCGCCTGAGGCACCGTTCCCTGCTGCGGTCGACGACACCATTGCAGTATACCGTGAGCTTCTGAAGGACTACAGACCGCAGCACCTCGCGCTGTATGGTTCATCGGCAGGAGCCATACTCTCGGCGCAGGCCTTGGTAAGGGCCCGCCAGCTAGGCCTGCCGCTGCCGGCAGCACTGGGATTCTTCTCTGGTACCGTTGATTTTGCGCATCCCGGCGACAGCGAAGCTTTCTTCAGCGACGAAGGGCTGGCGCCCATGGTCACACCGGTTGCTGTAGTGGCGCATGCATACCTAGGCAGTCACAGCCTCATCGATCCCATCCTATCTCCGGCCTACGCCGACGTTAAGGGATTTCCTCCGGTGCTGCTGATGGGTGGTTCGCGGGACATGTTCCTTAGCGGTACGTCTAACTTTCACCGGCAGTTGCTGCGCGCGGGAGTGCACGCCGAGCTGGTCGTTTTCGACGCTATGCCTCACGTGCATTGGCAGAACCCGAATCTACCCGAATCCAACGAAGCGCTGGATATTCAGGCTGGTTTTCTTGCCGAGAAAGTCAAGGGCAATTCGTAGAACGGTCACAATGGTTGTACCGCAGTGCACGATGCACCCGCTGTCCTGTTTTGACCTGAGGGTCGTTCGGTGACCGGCGCTAACCGATCGAAAATCCTGAACTCTCGCTGCAATCCATCATTGGGCACCTTGCAGAGCCTGATGAAGAACCCCATGCGGCATCATCGGGCGAACCCGATCGCAGAGAATCGTAGTCCGGCGCAGGAAATCGTAGAATAGAGCGGGTGAAGCGCTCCGACTCAAATGTTTCTTTCGATTTCTGTCAACGACTCCAATTACTTACGACTTCGGCCTATTTTCGTGTTGAACGTATTGTTGGACGTTTCGTTCGACGCTCAACTTGGCTCGCCTGCCACTCGAAACTCGTTTTGCCACTATGGAAATCCGTGGAGGACTGGTGGTAACGCCATTCTCAGCAACACGGCGCTTCCCCCCAACACGCTGGCTCCCACGACGAGCAGGGACAGGACGCGCTCCCAAAGCATCTCGTTGCTGGCGACGTCATTCGAATTCGGCATCTGTGTGCACCCGCATTTTTCGTGCGACGAAGATGTCATAGACTGAGTCGCGGGGTCGCCAAGCGGGAAATTTGCCGGAAAATTAACTCATGATTCATCGACTCGGGCGCCCTGACGGCCATGATCTGGAACCATGGCCGGGACATAGCGGTCGATGGGTTCGTCACCGTGGTCGACGGGGCCTATGTCCTCAAGAATTTCGGGCGGTGTAAATATTAGTTCGATTTTTTCGCTGCTCATGCTGCGATGTTATCGTCACCCAGTGTGTACCGAAAATTCGATTCGGCGTAGACGCAGCAAGCGGACGGCGTAAGCTCGCATCCTGATGACCGATCTGTTCAGGCTGATTCTCGGTATCCTGGCTTCGCGCTTCAAGGCGAGAGCAACGCTGGAAGCGGAAAACCTGGTCCTGCGGCAACAGGTCAATGTGCTTCGCCGGCGAACGCCGAAGCGACCGCACCTCAACAATACGGATCGTT
>DATGVJ010000148.1:0-18727 GCA_035300505.1 Xanthobacteraceae bacterium | reverse complement strand
GGTCGAGATGTAGGGCGAAAGATCGAGGGCCTCGACATCGAGCGTGCCCTGCAAGGTCTGGCGCCCGTCACTTGCGAAAGTCAGCGCACCTTCGCCGGCATTGCCGTCGAGGTCGACGTGGACGCCGGTGAGTGAAATGCTTCCCCCAACGACACTCGCTTGCGCCTTGAGGGCAAAGCGATTGAATCCGTTTCCCGGCGACGCCCATTGTCCAACCCAACGCAACGTGTCACGAAACGAAGATGTGTCGGCGGCCAGCGAGCCTTCCATTCGAAGCGTAGGTCGATGGCTGATGTTGCCGTCAAACGCGAACTTCAACGGTGCCCCTGCGAGCCGCAGCTTAAGTCCGGAGCGCTCTCCCACGAGTGCTGATATGAAATCTGTGAGGCTCAGGGTGGCATCAACGGGCTCATCATGCCAGACGAAGCGTCCGGTTGCGGCAAATGTCCTTGAGATCGAAGGCCATGCAAGCGCGAATTCTACATTCGTCAGGCTCTCAACGATTTTTTTGGCCTCGTCGTGTAACACCACTATGCCGTCGGTAATTCGGATTTCCGAAAACGTCGCTTCCCGGCCAGGGCTTGGCTGCAATGCACGGGCCAGGGATTCGATATGAGATGTCCAGTTGGACGTGCCATTGCGGTCGAACGCGACAGTGATAGTCGGTTTTACCAATGCAACGTCGGCGATTTCGATGCGGCCGAGGAGAAATGGCAAGAACCGCAATCGCACGACAAGTTGTTCCGCTGTAAATGCCGGTGTGTCTGACCACTTGTCGCCAAAGCTCACATCGGAGAACGTAATGCTACCGGCCGGGAACAAAGATACGTCAACAGCGCCGTTCAAGATCGGATCGAGACCGGTTACGGCTAAAATCTGCCCCTTGACTTGGTCTCGAACCGTATCCGCTGGAACGACAAGCGAAATCGCAATTAGCACGCACAATCCGGCCGCAGCGAATATTGCGGCAATAATGCCAAATCGTTTGATGCCGGTGACCAAGGGCGTCTTTCCGGTGCTCAGGCCCGGGGCCTGTTAAGCAAAAGGGTGAGGTTTGCTCGGCTCAGGTCGCAGAACGCAGAACTCTGTGACGGTTTCGTGGCCGGTCGTGGCAACTCAAGGGCAGTGAAGCGGCTTTTGCACTCAATCAGCATACTTTCGCGGCGGCCAATCACGCGGCTGTCAGAAAATGTGCTTCTGTCTTACTCTTGATCTCATCGAGGGTCACGCCGGGCGCCAGTTCGATAAGCTTCATGGCACTGGTCCCCTTCTTGTCGATTATATAGACACCGAGGTCTGTAATAACCATATCGACGACGCCTGCGCCGGTAAGGGGCAATGTGCAGCGCCGAAGAAGCTTTGGGTCATTCTTGGCCGAATGCTCCATAACGACAACGACTTTTTTGACGCCAGCCACAAGATCCATGGCGCCGCCCATTCCTTTGACCATCTTGCCCGGGATCATCCAATTGGCGAGATCGCCATTTTCCGCAACCTGCATGGCGCCGAGAATTGAAAGGTCGATATGCCCCCCTCGAATCATGGCAAAGGAATCGGCAGATGAAAAAAAGCTGGTAGTGGGCAGTTCGGTGACGGTTTGTTTGCCCGCATTGATGAGGTCTGGATCTTCCTCCCCCTCGAAGGGAAATGGACCGAATCCAAGCATGCCATTCTCACTCTGCAGCTGCACGCTCATGCCTTCCGGAATAAAGTTCGAGACCAATGTAGGGATGCCAATTCCAAGATTGACATAGAATCCATCGCGTAGCTCTTTCGCGGCGCGTTCTGCCATCTGCTCGCGGGTCCAGGGCATTGAGGCCTCCTTTAAGTCCGCTTGCGCACGGTGCGCTGCTCGATCTTCTTTTCGGCATTGGGCACGTGGATAATGCGTTGCACGTATACGCCCGGCGTAATGATGTGATCGGGATCGAGTTGACCCGGCTCGACCAATTGTTCGACCTCGGCCACGGTTATCTTTCCGGCGGTCGCCATCATGGGATTGAAATTGCGCGCGGTCTTTCGATAAATGAGATTGCCTTCAGTGTCGGCCTTCCAGGCATGTACGATCGAGAGGTCGGCAACTATACCACGCTCCATAATGTATTTTTCGCCATCGAATTCGCGCACGTCCTTGCCTTCGCCAATCATGGTCCCGTACCCCGTCTTGGTGAAGAAGGCCGGAATGCCGGCGCCGCCCGCACGGATACGTTCAGCCAATGTGCCCTGGGGGTTGAATTCGATTTCCAGGATCCCCGCCAAATACTGTTCGGCGAACAATTTGTTTTCGCCCACATAGGACGAAATCATCTTCTTGATCTGCCGGGTCTCGAGCAGCAGGCCAAGACCTGCACCGTCGATACCTGCATTGTTGGAAACGACGGTGAGGTTTTTCACTCCTGATTGACGGATTTCACGGATCAGGGTCTCGGGGATGCCGCAGAGCCCGAAGCCGCCCGCCATGATCGTTATGCCGTCGCGCAAGAGGTCGGAAAGCGCCGATTTCGCGTCGGGATAAACCTTTTTCACCATGCCCCTCCGGCGCTCGCTGACTGCGAGATCTAGATGTTTCCGGCCTCGGTTTGCCGGTTGGTAAGGCGTTGTCTAGAGCATTTTCAACATCAGTGGAATCGGGATGCCTGCCTGAAATTGCGGCATGCGATGAGCCATAATAAGTTGGAACTAGTCCAGGCGAAAACCCTTATTCCGCACGAACGCACCAAAATCGGTGCGTGTTGGTGCTGCGTATTGCCGCGCTTTGTCTTCCGACCAGCCGTAAAATGGCGCCTGCCCCCAACGCGCCGGGTGGCGTTGCGTTTGGTACGGTCTTATCATCGCGCGCCGGCGGTCATAGTCGTCAATCTCGGCGGCGACGTCGCGGTCGCCATACCGGTCCCGGTGGACAGTGGTCTTGAGGGACAGGCGTGGCGTGATACTGCCGGGCTGGGCGGGCCAGCCGACGCAAAGGCCCGCCACCGGGACGGCCCTGTTTGGCAGACTCAACAGTCCACTTACCACGGCCGGGTGGTCCCGGATCGCGCTGATGGGACAACACCCAAGTCCGACCGTCGTGGCGGCCCGAATGAATGTCGCCAGCACGATTGCGCAGTCTACCGCGGCGTTGAAGAACGCATCCAAGTGATCATTGGGAAAAGGCTTGCCACGTTTTTTGGCAGTCAATGGCAACCGTTCGCCATTCGCGACGAATACCAGGAAGGCCGGTGCCACCTCGATCCATGGCATTTCCGGGATCGTGGCGACAATGCCTTTTCGTATGGTCTTGTCGTTGACGATGACGATATCGGCCTGCTGCAGGTCGCTTTTGGAGGGAGCCGAGAGGGCGCAAGCGCACAACAGGCGCAGGAGATCGGGCTCGATGTCGCGGGACGCGTAGCGCCGGTGCGAACGATATGCTGCGATCTTTTCGAGTTCGGTAAGGCCTTCCGTGTCCGGATCGACGGATATGTGTTCGCCGAACCGCTCCAGCAGCGCCTTCTCTATCGATTTTGCAGTGATGTCGTCCGACATAGGGGGCTCATTGCATGCGTTGAGGTGACGCGCCGACAAGGATCACGGCTTCTTGCCCTTGCGCGGTTTTGTTTTCGACTCGACGACGTTTCGTACCTCGGTGTTCATGCGGACATCCTTGCGCCTGCGCTTTTTAAGGAGTTCGCCGATTTCGAAATAATTTCCTTCGGTCGCGCGCTTGGCAGCCTGATCCATTTCATCGGGCCATTCTCCAAGCGAATGGCCGAACCACGGGGCTTCGGGCTTGAGCTTCGGCAGTCCGAGTTCCTCCCAGATGACCTTGGCGCGTTCCATGAATTCGCGTTTCGGGAGGGAAATCGGCGGGAAATTCTCCTTGAGGGTCGCATCGATGAGCACCGAGCCGTCTTCCCCGCCATTGCGTTTGCTGCGTGGACCATGGCCTTGGTCGCGATGCGGCAGGATGTGGAAGTCGAGATTGGGATTGGCCCGATAGGACATGGCCCAAAGGATGGCGTCGGCATTTTCCGGATCGATGTCTTCGTTGACCGCAATCACATACTTTCCTGCGGCACGGTGCAGGATCGCCGCCCCATAGAGCGCCCGCCAGATCTCCGTCGTGGGCATGTCGCGTTCCATGACCAGGAGCAGCACTTTGCGCATATTGGTGAGCGGTTCGTGCATCGAGACGCGTTTGACGCCCTTTATGCCCAGCGTGTTCTGCAGGAAGTTGAGGAAGAGCGGCTCCATCCCGATACGCTTGATCAGGCTCGATTCACTTGGCGTGACCTGCGAGATGATGGAGGTCAGGATGGCGTCGCGCCGCCGCGTGATGCAGGTGACATCCATAAAGGCGTTGAATTCCTGCAAATTGACGTGACCATGCGACTCGCCAAAGGGAGCTTCGGGTTCGAGATACTCGGTGTCGATGAACCCTTCGATGACGATTTCTGCCTCAGCCGGAATGAGGAGGTCGACGGTCTTGGCCTTGACGACATTGATGGGGGTTCCGACCAGCGCGCCCGCCACGTCCAACTCATCCAGCCGTTCCGGGATTTTTTGCACTGAGGCGAAGGTAATGCAGGGCGGTGCGCCGAGCACGACCGCACAGGCGAGTTTCTTGAAGCCGCGCGCGCGCAGCTTTTCCCAGTGATTGTAGATGCCGGGACGCAGTTCAAGCGATGGATTCATGCCAAGGCGTCGTCGCGCCTTCACCTGTCCACGGTAGTTGCCCATGTTTTGGACCCCCGTATCGGGGTCCTTGGTGATGTACTGCGAAAGGGTCGCGTAAGGGCTGATGTCCCAGCCCGGCGTGGAGATTGGCAGAGGGATTCCATCAAGCCCATTTCCCGGTTTGTCGAGAGCTTTGCCGGAGATCACGATTTCGTGGCAGGGGGCATTTTCCACAATGCGCGGCGCAATCGGATTCTGGATGGCACGAACCCATCGATCGTCCATTTCCTCGAAAGGGCAACCGAGGCCCAACCGGTAGATTTCCCGGTTCGCGGCAAGCCCACCAACGAGTACGGGGATGTCGTATTTGCGGCCCTTGCTGTCGATCACATTGGTGAACAGAAAGGCCTTGCGGTCCTTCTCCGCGATGCCGCCACGGAACTGCCACCGCACCAGCGGATGCATCTCCGTATCCTTGTTGATCGCCCGGTCGACCCGGATCAACTGGCCGGCTTCTTCGAGAGTGCGGATGTGGTCGTGCAGATCCGGATAGGAGCGCTCCAAGGGACGCTTCGAGCCAGGGGCGGGCCGCTTTTTTGATTCTGCGATTGCATCCATGAGCGATCCCTATAGGCACAAAAACGCCGAGCCGATACCGGCTCGGCATTTGCTGGTACGGCTGGCTTAGCCTACGACGAGAGCAGCGTGTTGGCTTTCGCCTTCGCTGAGGCCGCGCGCCTTCATCCAGTCATAAGCGCGGGTGAACAGTGTCGTGTCGTAGTAATCGACATGCTTGTAGTGCACGAAGGCCCGCAGCAGTTCATTCGGCTTGAGGGCGCCCTTGGCATGAGCGGCGATGTGGTGGGCATATTTGTAGAAATCGGCGTTGATGAGATCGACGGCCTTGTTCTCGGCGTCGTAGTAAGCCTTGCGCTGCTCGGGAGTGAGGGTCGGGGCGATCACCTCGCCGCCCCGATAGAATGACGCTGCTACGATGTGGGCGCCTTCCTTGAGGCCGAGGCTGATGAACGGTTCCATGATCGCGATGGCGCGGGCAGTTCGGTTTTTCAGCGCCGCATAGCGCATCTGCGGCAGGCCGCCGTTCTCGATCTTGACGTGGTCGGCGCCAACGGCGCTCTCAAGCATTTGAATTGTCGTATAGTGGGAGCCGGTGAGTTCCTGGACCACGACAGGCACGTCCGCCATGTCGCGCGGCACCTGCAGGGCATCATCAAACGTAATGATGGCCTGCGCCGCCACGGAAGCGCGTAGCGCCGCTATATTGCCGCCACGCTTGCCGCGCTCGAGCCGGTCGATGCTGGCCCATTCGCAGACATTGTAGCTGTCGGCGGAGCCACAATCGAATTGCTGTTCCTTGAGGCGGGACATGAAGGGCGTGAGCGCGTTGTCCCTTTCGCGGTCCGCATAGGTCGCAGAGAAGCTGACATCGAGACCCGCCTGCGCAAAGAGCCCCTCTTCGATGCCGACAATGACCGGAAGATCGAAGACCGGGTTGTTGGGCGCGATCTTGACTGTGGTCAGGGCTTCATTGGTGGCCATCGAGCGGTCTCCCTATTCGGTTTATCCGGTGTTCCGATATGCGGAACGGCGTTCTGAAATTGAAACCAGGAGGGGATTAAACATCTGGGCAGGGATCATTGTAAAGCGCATTTTATCGCATTGGGCCTTAATCGATAGAAAAGTTTTGGAGGCATTTTCTTGGCGTCCAACCAGCGCTGCGGACTATTTCACGGGCGATTGCGCATCATCGATCCAAGGGTTGCGCGGCGTGTGATGTACATGATCGGGACGATACCGACGGCTACGATGATCAGGGCGGCCAGGGAGCCTTCTTCGAAGTTTCCACGTGTCGCAAATTGATAGATGTAGGTTGCAAGCGTTTCCGTATTGAGGGGACGCAACAGGAGCGTTGCGGGCAGTTCCTTGAGACAATCGACAAAAATCAGGAGGCTCGCCCCCCAGATGGCGGGGCGTGCAAGCGGGAGATGAATTGTCCGCGCAAGTGCATTTGGCCCCGCGCCCAACATGCGAGCAACATCGTCGAACTCGATTGCGATGCGCGCAAAGCCCGCCTGGGCAAAACCTATTGCAATGGCGAGAAAACGAATCACATAGGCGACGATGACGGCCGCCATGGAGCCTGCCAGCAACAGGCCGGTGCCGGGGCCGCCCACCAGGCGCGCCAATGCGTTGATGCCTTCGTCGACCCATACGAGCGGCGACATCAGCCCAAGCGCCAGCACCGTGCCGGGTATGGCATAGCCTATACTCCCGACATTGACGCATGCCGCAATCGCCTGTTTTCGCAGATAGCGCTGTGCAGCGACGGCTGAAAACCCGATCAGCAATACAATTGCCGTCGCGACGACTGCCAGGCCGGCAGTGGTCAAGGCGTGGCGGACGAGATCGGTATCAAAGCCGATAAGGAGCCCGCGTACGATTACCTCGCGGACCAGAAAGCCGATCGGTATCAGGAAACCCAGCAGGACGGGGACCAAACACGCGAGCGTTGCGACAAAGCCCATCGCCCCTCGCAGGGAAATGCGCGAACTCAAGCGCGCGCCCTGGTGGGTGAGCGCCACAAATGCCCGCCGTCGCCGGCCATAGCGCTCAAGGGCGATCAGGAGGGCTACGATGAGCAGCATGAAACAGGCCAATTGTGCGGCACCCTCCAGGCTCCCGCGATTGAGCCAGGTTGCGAAGATCGAAAGCGTCAGCGTCGGCACGCCGAGATATTCGCTGGCCCCGATATCGTTGAGGGTTTCAAGAAGGACCAAAGCGAGGCCAACCGCAATCGCGGGTCGCGCCAGGGGCAGAGTAATTTCGTATGCCAGCCGCCACGGCGAGGCGCCGAGCACGCGGGCGGCTTCTGCAAGTTGCGCGGCTTGGGTCTGAAACATCGCGCGTGCCGCAAGATAAACGTAAGGATAAAGCACAAAGCTGACGACAAAGATCGCGCCGCCGAGCGAGCGGACGTTTGGAAACCAATAGTCGGCGGCCGATCGCCAGCCGACGATGGCGCGCAACGCCGATTGCACAGGCCCGAATGCGTCGAGGAGGTCTACGTAAACATAGGCGACGATGTAGGTGGGAAAGGAGAGGGGGAGGGGCAGCAGCCAGGTCAGGATTCTTCGGCCGGGAAATTCGAAGGTGGAAACCGCCCAGGCGGTACCAACCCCGATTACGGTCGTCGCCGCGGCGACACCCGCGAGCAGCATGACGGTGTGCAACATAGCGACAGGCAAGACGTAACGTGCGAGGTGACTCCATAGATCGCCGGTGTTCGCAATTGCAATAACGATCAGGCTTACAATTGGAGTGATCGCCAGCACGGCGGCGAGCACCGCAATTGCGCCCGTAGCGCCCGTCAAAACCCATTGATTTGATGAAGTTCGGGTCGGCCATCGTTCCAAGGATGACCGACCTGCAGTTTCGTTGACAGTCATGAAACGCCCGGCAGGTCCAAAACCAACGTCTACACTATCATGCCGCGGTGCTTCGGGGGACACGTCAATTGTCGAAGCCTACCTTGTCAACCAGATTGGCGGCAGCGGCCTTGTTGCTCGCGATTGCGGAAAGCGCGAGCGGATCGGGCTTGAGCGTGCCGTATGAGGCGATGGTCGGATTGATCGCAATTCCGGCTCGCACCGGATACTCGAAGTTGGCATCGGCGTGCATATGTTGCGCGGTTTCGCCCACGAGCCATTCCATGAGTTTGATGGCATTGGACTTGTTTGGCGCATAGCGGGCGAGCACTGCGGCGGCAATGTTCATGTGCGTGCCGCCATCTTTGAAGGTGGACAAGATCACCTTGGTGGCTTCGGCCCAAGGCTTGCGATCGGCCTCCTTGTTGAGCATGAGGGCCCAATAATACGTGTTGCCGATGCCGAGGTCGCATTTCCCCGCCAATATGTCACGGGCGGTTTCGCGATCGCCGCCCGACGGCCTTTGTGCCAGGTTGGCTTTTAGGCCTTTGAGCCATTGCTCGGCCTTGGCCTCGCCATGGTGAGCTATAAACGCAGCGAACAAGGCGTTGTTGTAGATGTATTGACCCGATCGGGTGCAAATCTTGCCTTTCCATTTGGGATCGGCAAGTTCCTCATAAGTGATGGCGTTCTGGGGAACGCGCTCTTTCGAGGCGTAGATGACGCGTGAACGCAATGAGATGCCATACCAGTGCCCAGCCGGGTCGCGGTATTGTGGCTGTATGGTCTTGTCGAGGACATCCGATTTGACCTGCTGTGTGATTCCCAAACGAACCGCATCTTGAACCCTCCCAATGTCGACAGTCAGGAGGACATCGGCCGGGCTGTTTGCGCCTTCGGTCTTGATGCGTTGTTCCAGGCCTGAGCCGGCCGAAATCACGTTGACTTTGATACCCGTTTCCTTCGTGAAGACGTCGAATATAGGCTGGATCAATCCGCGTTCGCGATAGGTGTAGACATTCACGTTGCCGCCGGTTTGGGCAAAGACTGGTGCCACAGTCGCGACGATGGCAGCTCCAGCCAAGGCGAGCTTCGCAAGGGGCCGTGCACAAATGGACATTCGAATTCTCCTCTTGATGCGAGCCCGCATTTCTCACACTAGTGTGCAGGCCGCACCCAGTGTGAGAAATGCGGGCTGGTTCTCAGGTAGTTGTGGAGGGGAAGCTCGTCAACGAGAATTATACTGAAAATTCAATAACTTATAATCATTCTAGTTTGCAAATGTCAGGGAGAATTCGAATGTGCGGCGCGACCCATTGAACCGCCGGGGTAATCATCCGTCGTCAACGGGTTCACGGAACCCAGATCGGCTGCCTGAAGTCTTGTTTTCAGCGGTGCAGGATACGTGGCGCGACGCGCAACGACGCAATTTCTGCGATCATCTTCTTCACGATCGCGCGACCAAAGCTCTGAAAATCCTCCGCCACCATCACAAAGGAGCCCGGCCCGCCCATCACGTTGTCCCGGTAATATTGCTCCAGTCCGCCCGGTGGGTTGGTGTGCTCGGCATTCCAGGGGACCTGATTTTCGCTCAGGATCACAAGACCATTGATCGTGATGTCCTTTGCCAGAGCATCGTCGCGGGCCGCACGCACGTCGCGGCCCGCATTGTTGGTGCCATCGCCCGATACGTCGATGGTTTTGCGTGGAGCTTCGAATGGCGCGCGCGGAAATTGGGCCGCCGCAAAATCGATACCGCCACCGATCGCGGTGCGATCGGCAAATGAGCGGGGAGCTTCGACGACCAAGTCGGCGAACTTGCGCGCACTGGCCTCTCCGTCGATGGCTATCCAATCAATCACGAGCTTTTGCGCTCCGAATCCCGACCATTCGACGAAACAAATCGCGATCTTTCCGATCGGGCCTGACTTTATGGCGCCAAGCACTTGGGCGTTGGTAACGGCAGCCGCATAGCCGTCGCGCTGCAGGAGAAACTTCTGATGATCGATGCTGCGCGAGACGTCGGAAGCCAGAACCAGAAGAAGATCAACTGGCTCGGCCGCCGGCGCTAGTGTGACCCATGGGATCAACGCCAGGAGCGACAGTAAACCAGTCAAGGTACGCCGAATGAACCGCTGCATGGTTGCGTTCCCACTGTTGTCGCCGTTTCCTGCATGCGCGGCGAAAGTGAACTCCCAAGGCAAGATTAACCTAAATCGGTCTCGCTGTCCGCTCCACTAGCGCCCCTCCCGAAGTTCCATGAAAGCCTGGTCCAAAGCCTGTGCGGCTGTAGCGAGGCGCGCTTGACGCTCTGCGATCCAGGTGGCGTCGGATACGAGTTGGCGGCGCTGGGCCGCGAGCATGCGCGAAACCTCCGCGGGTTGCGGTCCTCCGAGGCCGAGACTCGAGCGAACCATGTTTTCGGCGGTAAGGGCTCGACGGAAAACCGCCTCGCTGAGCGGCAGTTTGGTTTCCCGCAGTCCAAAATGCGCCGCCGCCTTTGCATAGATTTCCTGCGCGGCCACATAGGGAAT
The DNA here is from genome assembly GCA_035300505.1 of Xanthobacteraceae bacterium. GTDB lineage: Bacteria > Pseudomonadota > Alphaproteobacteria > Rhizobiales > Xanthobacteraceae > VAZQ01. The sequence continues at coordinate 8,091 of DATGVJ010000148.1, read as the reverse complement.
TTGCGTTGGGCGGAAACCGTTGCTGCGCCCATACGTCACGAGATCCGATGCGAAGTGGTGGCCAACACGGAACGGCACATCGGCGTCGCGCTGCAGGATGTCAGCGAGTTCCGTAGTTGTGGCATAATCGGCGTCAACCTCATCGAGCGCGCGGTTTGCGTTGAATCTCAATTGCTTGACGACCAACGTCAGTTTGTCGAGCATGTCGGCGGCCCGCGCCAGGGCCTGGATCGGATCGTTGCCTTTGTAGTCGGGCACTCCATGTGGGACATTGTGGGCCTTGAGAAGGTAAGTCGTCGCAACCCCCAGGGTTTCGCTCGCCCTGATCCGAACGTCGTTGAGTGCGACGGGGTTGCGTTTTTGCGGCATGATGCTGCTAGTTCCCGTGAGGTCGCCCTCTTCCAGGGTCAGCCACGGAGTTGTCATCCGGTATTGGGCTTCGATGTCGGAAATGAAAGCGCCGACCGTGAGCGCGATCGATGAGGAGACGTTCGTGAGATCGAATCCGGTATCGATCGGCGATAGCTGATTGGCGTCGAGCGAGTTCTCGATCACCCCATCGAATCCAAGTAATTCGGCGAGCCTGGGTCTGTTGACTGGAAAGCTTGAAGTCCCGAGCGCAGCCGATCCAAGCGGTGACTTATTGACAATCGCAAAGGCTTGGGCGAGGCGCACTCCGTTACGCTCCAATGCCTGCGTATAGCCAAGAATGTAGTGCCCGAACGAGATTGGCTGCGCCTGCACCCCGACTGTGTAAGCGGGCACAATGGCATCGGGGTGTCGGGCCGCCAAATCGAGCAACGCCGCCCGCGCGGCGTTGAGCGAACGGTAGGTTGCAAGTACCTGATCTCGTTGGAACAGGCGATTTCGGGTCGCGCCGATGTCTTGTCGACTTCGGCCCGAATGCATGCGGGTGACGTCCGGACCGCCGACCGCAATGATCAGCGGCTCGACTTGCAGGTAGTCGCCGGATCGGCGTGCACCGGGCTTTGCGGCGTCTGCGATGACTTGAGCGACAGAGTCGGAAATTGTCTTTCCCAGGACCTTCGGCACGATGCCTTGCTCGACGACCATGACGCTCGAGGCCTTGTTGAGTTGGCCGAGCCAATAAAATTCGTCGCGCCGCTCTTGCGAGGGCGCCCGATCCTGGCCGCTGGCTGGCGCGGGCACAAGCGTGAGCAGCAAGAGCGTGGCGAAGAGTCTGGTCATATTTGTCCCTTTGCTTTCGACATCGCAGCGCAAGCAATATTAAGGCTATCATAGCCCATTATGAGCATAGCCTCGCTGCAGCGTTCAAGGATGTCTGATCCGGAAGCAAAGCAGGGGCCGGATAATATGATTGTGCGATGCAATAATTTATATTGCGATGCACTTTTTATTGTGGTAAAAAGCTTTTCAATAGCTGGCGGCCTCCCTGTGGACAAACTTTACTTTTACACCATCAGGCCCCGCCAGAAGTTGCCCCCTATTTGCTGGAGCGGTCGGCCAGTTTTTGGGGCATTTCACAAAACTGTCCTTTCGACCGAGGGAAGATTGCCATGGACCAGAACACTCAAACTTCAGCGTCGCGGGGCAAGTCTCGCCCATCGACGACATCGGCCACACCAACCTTCGAATTTCCCAAGTTCGGGATCCCAAATTTCGAAGTTCCAAAGATGGAAATTCCTGCGGCCTATCGCGAATTCGCAGAAAAGAACGCGTCACAGGCAAAGGCGACCTATGAAAAGATAAAATCCGCAGCTGACGAGGCTTCGGACGCTCTTGAAGGCGCGTACGCAAGCATCAGCAAGGGGGTTTCCGATTGTGGGCACAAGGTGATCGAAGCGGCGCGGGTCAATGCCAACGCCCACTTTGACTACTCAACGCAATTGATGACGGTGAAATCGTTCTCTGATATGGTTGAATTGTCGACCGCACATGTCCGCCGGCAGTTCGAGGCCTTCACGACCCAGACCAAGGATTTTGTCGCATTGGCCGAGAAGATCACAACCGAGACGACCGAACCCGTTAAGGATTCCTTTACCAAGGCGCTTGCACGAAAGAGTTGAGTTGGTACGGGGGGCGCGCTGGTTGGGTGCCCCGCAACGGCGACAATCTCGTTCGGACCGATCCTGGTTCTCATAGCAATTGACGCCCGGGCATTCGACCCGGGCTTTTTTTCGTGAGTTCCTAAGATGGCGCGAATTGAGCCGAGATGGTGGAGACAGGGAGGTAGCGACTTCGGAGCTCTTGCGAAATATTGGCGGCACGATATCTAGGTGCGCCTTCGCATTTCGAAAGGAGAGCAGATTTCACTTTTCGACGAAATGCTTTAGGGTCTGTCGCCGTGCTTGGCGCTCGTAGGCGCTCAGGTGTTTGTGCAGCTGTAGCTCAGATGGTTAGAGCGCCGGTCTGTGGAACCGGAGGTCGGTGGTTCGAAGCCACCCAGCTGTACCACCTTTTTGCGCAGTCGCCCTGTTTTGAAGTTACCTTGCTTCGAAATTACCTTGCTTCGAAGTCGCCTTGTTCCAAAGTCGGCTTGTTTCGGAGCCGCCGTGGCCCCATCTGCGGGCCCAGAACTTGGCCCGGGTATCCCAATCTGACAACTATGGTTTGTTTTTTGGTGTTCTACCTCCCAATGGCTTGCCTCAACCCAAGGGCTTGCCTCAATCCAAACGCTTGGCGCGGCCGAAAAAGCTGTTGTGGCTGTTTCATTGCATTTTTTGCTGGCATGCGGATGTTTTTTGCTGGCATGCGGATGAATGACTTGGCGCCGCGTGGTATCCTCTCTTGCCGACGGAGTATTCGCTAATGTCGCCATCTGATTGGAAGGTGCCGCCCTCCGCTCAGCCGAAGCCCGAGGACTATGCCTACGACCTCGACCACGCGCTGAGTTCGGTCGTCGGTATTCGTTCCATCGTTCCGGCAGACGCGTTTTCGGCCGAAACGCTTGGTACCGAGCGGGCCGGAAATGGGGTCCTGATCCGCGACGGCGGGATCGTGCTCACGATTGGATATCTGATCACCGAGGCTGAGCAGGTGTGGCTCACGTTCAGCAACGGACAAACGGTTCCAGGTCACGTGCTGGGCTATGATCAGGAAACCGGCTTTGGCCTGGTACAAGCGTTGGCGCGCGTCGATCTGCCGGCTTTGTCGCTTGGCACGTCGAGTGATGCAAAAATCGGAGAGAGCGTCGTCGTCGGTGGAGCCGGCGGTCGGCAGCGCTCGGTCGCGGCGCGAATTGCGGCCCGACAGGAGTTTGCGGGTTATTGGGAGTATGTCCTCGACGAAGCGATCTTCACGGCGCCCGCGCACCCAAACTGGGGTGGCACTGCCGTTGTTGGGCCGAACGGAGCTCTTCTAGGGATCGGCTCCCTCCAGCTTGAGCAACCGCGCGAACAGGGGACCGAGCACCTCAACATGGTCGTACCAATCGATCTGCTCAAACCCATCCTCGAAGACCTGCTTACGCTTGGAATGCGGAACCGGCCGCCTCGACCTTGGCTTGGCCTCTATGCTACCGAGGTCAACGACAAATGCGTGGTCGTTGGTCTCTCCAGCCGCGGTCCGGCGCGCAAGGCCGATTTGCGGACCGGCGACGTCGTGCTTGCGGTGGCGGGTGCCGAGGTCAATGGACTAGCCGGCCTCTTTCGCGGAATTTGGGCGCTCGGCAGCGCAGGCGTTGAGGTGCCGATGACGATCTACCGAGACGGCCGAACCATGGAAATGAAGGTCGCATCTGCAGATCGCCGGCGTTTTCTCAAGGCACCGCGGTTGCATTGAATCGCGGGAGCGTATGTGCGAAGATTCAACAATACCATCTAAGGGAGGTTAGCATCATGGCGGTTGAACAAAAGACCGGCAGGTTCAATTCGGGCGATGTTTCGCTGTTTTATCGGGCATTCGGCTCGCCAGGAGCAACGCCGATTGTGCTGCTGCACGGGTCCAATTACTACGACTCTTATGACTGGATCGGGGTGGCAAGCGCGCTCGCGACCGACCGCATGGTGGTCACTCCGGACCGACGTGGCTGGGGGGAATCGCAATGGAGCCCCAGCAAGGATTATTCACGTGATGCTTTGCTCGACGACGTGCTGGCGCTGGTCGGTCTCATGCGCTGGGAACGTCCGATCATCATGGGCCATTCCGGCGCCGGGCCGGTGATCATTTCATACGCGGTCAATTTTCCGGATAAAATATCCAAGCTCCTGATCGTCGACAGTCAGATGAATCGCGACGAAGACGCGACGACGGGGCCGACAGTGGGCAATCCGCCAACCGTTTTCGAATCGATCGACGCCGCGATGGCGCGCTTTGCAAGGCTCAACAATCCTCCGCGCATGGGGCTTGACCGTGAACGTGCGATGCAGGCGCTCATCAAGGTCGACAACGGTTATATGCTCAAGCGCGATCCCGACAACGGCAACCGCAAGCCTATCGGTGAGGGGGCAGCCCTTCCGCGCCGGCCAACGCGGGAAATGTGGGCCGAGCTTGCCATGGTCAAAACCCCCACTCTGTTGGTTCGGGGGCTGCAGTCGGATCGCTATCCGCCGGAGGTCGTCGCTCGCCTGACCCGGGAATATCCGCAGATTCACCAGGAAACGGTCCAATCACAGCACGATATCCCCCGCATGGCGCCGGATGCGCTGGTGGCTCATATCCGCAAATTTATCGGTACGACCTGAAGATATCTGGCTTTGCTCCCCTTGGCGGGCCATGTGGCCACACGCTAATGTGGGGGGCAAGTTAATCGGCGTGCCGCGCATGGGGCGTTGTACGTAACAACATGATGGAGATGTCATGACGAAACGATCGCTTTTGGGCGTGGTTGCAGCCGGTGCTCTGTTTGCGGCACTTTCTGCGCATGCTCAGGTTGTTGTCCAGCCTGATCCTGCGCAGCCGGGCAGATACCCTCTGCCGGACGGCAGCGCCAAGACCTTGGTTCAGGAGAGATGCATTGTCTGCCACGACCTCCGCAATATCGTGAATTCCAACAAGTCTGCGGAAGACTGGGACAACACGGTTAACATGATGGCGGCGGCCGGCGCTCCCGTCAATGACGCCGAGATCAAACAGATCAAGGCTTACCTGATTGCGTCCTTCCCGGAAAAGCCGCGTCCGCAGCCGGCAAAGATCGGCGGGGCGGTCCAGGTCAAATTCACGCAGTGGAACACGCCGACCCCGGGTTCCCGTCCGCACGACCCGCTGGCAACGCCGGATGGCGCATTGTGGTGGTCGGGGCAATTCGCCAACCGGCTCGGCCGGCTTGATCCGAAGACTGGGGAGATGAAGGAATACCCGATCCCGGTCAAAGGTGGCCCGCACGGCCTCATCGACGACAAAGACGGAAATATTTGGTACGCCGGCAACTGGGGTGCCCATATCGGCAAGCTCGACGTGAAAACCGGCGAATACAAGATCTACCCGATGCCGGACCCGAAAGCGCGCGACCCGCACACGCCGCTATTCGATAAGGACGGCATCCTGTGGTTTAGCGCGCAGAACGGCGGCTTTATGGGCCGCCTCGACCCTGCGACCGGCGACATCAAGCTGTTCCAGCCTGCAGGTGCGCCCGGACAGCAGCCCTATGCCCTGCGCTTCCTCTCCGATGGCAAGCAGCCCTGGTTCTCTTATTGGGGCAGCAACAAGATTGCGACCATCGACCCGGTGAAACTAGAGGTGAAGGAATACGTCTTGCCGGATTCCAAGACCCGGATCCGTCGCATGGGCGTGACCTCCGACGACATGATCTGGTACGGCGACTGGTCGAACGGCAAGCTCGCCCGCTTCGACCCCAAGACCGGCGCGGTCAAGGAGTGGAACGGCCCGAGCGGACCGATGGCGCAACCCTACGGTATGACGGTGATCGACGACATCATCTGGTATGTCGAGTCGAATACCCGGCCAAATAACCTCGTGCGCTTCGACCCCAAGACCGAAAAGTTCCAGACCTTCCCGATCCCGAACGGTGGTGGCGGCATCGTGCGTCATATGATGCCGACCAAAGATGGCCACATCGCCATGTCGATGAGCGGGTTGAGCGCAGTTGGGATTGCAGAAATCCTGCCTGCCACGGGCAATTGATGATTTGACAGAACGTCAAGTTGACTACAATGCAGATGCCCGGCTCGAAGGAGCCGGGCATTTTCTTGCGACTGCAATTGCTGTAAGAATCCGTCTCGGTTTCAGGCGCCAGCGGTCGGTGCCGGCTTTTCGAGGTCGACATAGACCTGTCCGTCACGGACGCTGGTGAGGAAAGTCTTCAGTGCGATGAAGCAGGGAGCCTCGGTGGCCTTTCCGCTCGGCACGTGAAACTTACCGAAATGGAACGTGCATTCGATTTCTTCGCCGTCGAGGTCGCCGTCCGCGAGATCGGCCATGCCATGCGTGCAGCGGGCCTCGGTTGCGTAATAGACGCCATTAATATTGTAGATTGCCACAAGCTCCTCGCCGACTTCGCGGCTGATCACACCGTTTTCGGGCACATCGGAGGCTGCACAGACTTGGGTTTCTGCCATGGGGTCCATTCTGTCAGGGGGAACGACGCCCGTGCTTTAGCGCGGCAGGTGAAAAGTGCAAGAGGGCGGTTTGGAGTCCCGCCTTTAGGCGGTTCTTTCTTCAAAGTCTCATCGTTTGGAAGAAAGCCCGCGTAAACGCGGGACTCTGAACCCGCCCGTTTGGAGTTCCGTCGGTCAAGCCGTGCCATCCTGGCTGGGGCCAACGATCGTAATGCGCCACCGCGACCGAATTGACCGCGTTTCGGACGGCCTTATAAGCTTTGACGCCTGTGCGATAACGAAAGCCACCGCCATGTCAGCGCGCTCCTACATCATCGATGACCGCGAACGAAAGACGTTCTTGTTGGACCGCGAGGTTCTGGTCTCCGAGGACATCCTGCGCCAGGAAATGTCCCGCATTTTCGGCCGCTGTTGGATATATGTGGGCCACGCTTCAGAGTTGAAGAAGCCGGGCGACTTCCGCTCCCGCAAGGTGGCCGGCCGGCCGGTGATTTTTTGCCGCGACCAGAAGGGCGAGATCCACTGCTTGTTCAACACCTGTCGCCATCGCGGCGCCATCGTGTGCACCCAGCGCGAAGGCAACGTGCGCCGTTTCATGTGCATCTACCACGGTTGGACCTACGGCAACGACGGCAATCTCATTCGCGTACCCGGCGACGATGCCTATGCGGAGGATTTTGACAAAGTCGCCTATGGTCTGCGCCGCCCGGCGCGGTTCGAACAGTACCGTGATTTCTGGTTCATGAGCCTCAACCGGGATATCGAACCGCTTTACGATTATCTCGGCCGGGCCAAGGACTATATCGACCTCGTCACCGACCAGTCGCCCTCCGGCCGGATGGAGATCATTGCCGGCGTCCAGGAATATGACGTTGCGGCAAACTGGAAGCTCATGGTTGAGAACAGTGTCGACGATTACCACTTGCCGTCGACGCATTCGACCTGGCTCAATTTCATGGCCAATTCCGGCGTGAAGATCGAGCCTCCCAAGGAGGAAGGCCTCATTCTGCAGACCAAGGGGCTCGCCATTGAACTTGGCAACGGCAATTTCACGACCGACAATATCAACTTTCGCGGCCGGCCGGTCGCCAAATGGATTCCACTCTATGGCGAGCCCGCAAAGGCAGAGATTGCCGAAATCCGCAAGGAGCTTGTGTCGCGCCTCGGCCCGGAGCGTGCGACGCGGGTGGCCGATACCAATCGCAATCTTGTTATCTTCCCCAATCTCGTAATCAACGACGGTTCGTCCGTCACGGTCCGCACCTTCTATCCCGAAGGGGCGGGTAAGATGCACGTGACCGCCTGGGCGCTCGGCCCGGTCGAGGAGGCCGAAAGCGCGCGTGCGCGGCGGCTCGACGCCTTCCTGACATTCTACGGCCCGGGTGGTTTTGCGACCCCCGATGACGTCGAGGCCCTCGAGCTGGTTCAGCAAGGCCTTGCCAACTGGGCGGAAGATCGCTGGTCGGAAATGTCGCGTGGCATGGGCAAGGAGACTGAGCAACTCAATAGCGATGAGCATCATTTGCGGATTTTCTGGCGCCGCTGGAACGAACTGATGGGGGCGCCGGTATGACTGTCGCGACACCAACCGTGG